>NZ_JAIVFO010000089.1 GCF_029991245.1 Xanthobacter autotrophicus | reverse complement strand
GTCCGCGCTCACCCGCACCACGCCGGGGCGCGCGATGGCCCCGGAGCCCGGCCGGCTCGACATCCTGGTGTTCGGCGCCCACCTCTCGGGCATGGCGCTGAACGGCGATCTGAAAGCCATGGGCGGACGCTTCGTGCGCACCGCGACCACCGCCGCCGCCTATCGCATGAAGCGGCTGCCCGGCGCCATCGCGCGCCCCGGCGTGGTGCGGGTGAGCGCGGACGGCGCCGCCCTCGACGGCGAAATCTGGTCGCTGCCCTTCGAGGGGGTCGGGAAGCTGCTCGCCACCATTCCCGCCCCCCTCGGGCTTGGGCAGGTGGAGCTTGCGGACGGCACGCGGGTGACCGGTTTCCTCGCCGAGGCGGCCGCCCTCGATGGCGCGGAGGACATCACCGCGCACGGGGGATTCCGCGCCTTCATGGCGGCGACGGTTCCCGCCTGAGGAACTGCCCCCAGGCCAGGGCAAGAACGCGTGAGACCTGCTGGACAGGGTGACTGATACACTGTATCAAGAGCCCTATTGAACCACTTCCCGGCAGGTTCCATGCCCCTTTCATCCGCCGTCGATGCAGCTGCCGCGCCCCCCGGGCCGAACCCGGCGCACGCGCATGGCGATCCCTCCGGCCACGCCCATGCTGGCCACACCCATGCGGACCATCTGCGGTCCACCTCTCGCCGGCCGGAGGTGCGCATCGGCGCTTCGGTGCTGCGGCTTTCCCTTCTCGCGCGCCTCGCCATCGCCGGCACGCTCCTCGCCGTGCTGTGGACCATCGTCGCCCTCGTGGTGGGGAGCGAGCCGTGAACGCGCAGATTTCCTTCCGCAACCTGACCCTCGGCTATGAGCGCCACCCGGCTGTCCATCACCTGTCGGGCGATGTGCGGGAAGGCGCGCTGCTGGCCGTGTGCGGCTCCAACGGCGCCGGCAAGTCCACCCTGCTGAAGGGCATCTGCGGCGCGCTGAAGCCGCTGGGCGGCGCCATCGACCTGCATGGCGTCTCCCCCCGCGACATCGCCTATCTGCCGCAGGGCGCCGAGATCGACCGCAGCTTTCCCATCAATGTCTACGACATGGTCTCCATGGGCCTGTGGCGGCGCGCCGGACTGTTCGGCGGCATCGGCAAGGCAGACCGGCAGCAGATCGCCGAAGCCATCGCCGCCGTGGGCCTGGAAGGCTTCGAGGCGCGCCCCATCGGCACCCTGTCCGGCGGGCAGATGCAGCGCACCCTGTTCGCCCGCCTGCTGCTGCAGGACGCACGCGTGATCCTGCTGGACGAGCCCTTCACCGCCCTCGACGCCAAGACCGTCGCCGACCTCGTGGACCTGGTGCGCCGCTGGCACGGCGAGAAGCGCACGGTGATCGCGGTGCTGCACGATTTCGATCTGGTCCGCGCCACCTTCCCCGAGACGCTGCTTCTGGCCCGGACCCCGGTGGCCTGGGGTCCGACCTTCGAAGCGCTGGGGTCCGAGAACCTGCTGAAGGCGCGCCGCATGGGCGAAGCCTGGCGGGAGGACGCACCGGACTGTTCCGACGCGGCCTGACCGCGCCCGGACCGACATCCATCGCCGTCCTTCCGCTTGGCCGGGAGCCGGGAAAGGGCTGTCCAACCCCGGTCCGGCTCGCAGCCCCCGCCGGACCCCCGGCTTCCGGCCAAGCAAAAGGGCGGCGCCGATCCCGATGGTTGCGCGGCATGCGCCGCACGACCGCCGCGGCTGCGCCCGGCCCCGACAGAGACGAGAATGAACCCTTACGACCTCCTCATCGCTCCGTTCACGGAGTTTGAATTCATGCGGCGGGCGCTGGCCGGCGTGTTCGCGCTGGCGCTGGGGGCGGGGCCCATGGGCGCCTTCCTCATGCTCCGGCGCATGTCGCTGACGGGGGACGCCATGGCCCACGCCATCCTGCCGGGCGCGGCCATCGGCTTCCTGTTCGCCGGCCTCAATCTCTATGCCATGACGGCGGGCGGGCTCGCGGCGGGACTGGTGGTGGCCATCGGCGCCGGCGTCGTGGCGCGGGCCACCGGCATGAAGGAGGACGCCTCGCTGGCCGCCTTCTACCTCATCTCGCTGGCGCTGGGCGTGCTCATCGTGTCGCTGAAGGGCTCGAACGTGGACCTGCTGCACGTCTTGTTCGGCACCGTGCTGGGCATCGACGACGCCACGCTCATCCTCATCGCCGCCATCACCACGCTCACGCTGGTGACGCTGGCCTTCATCTGGCGGCCGCTGGTGCTGGAATGCGTGGACCCCACCTTCCTCGCCTCGGTGAGCCGGGCCGGCGGGGTGAGCCACATCGCCTTCCTGTCGCTGGTGGTGATGAACCTGGTGGGCGGCTTCCATGCGCTGGGCACCCTGCTGTCGGTGGGGCTGATGATGCTGCCCGCCGCCACCGCCCGCTTCTTCGTGCGCGACCTCACGGCGCTGGTGACCCTCTCCACGCTCATCGCCTTCGCGGCCGGAGCCATCGGCCTCCTCGTCTCCTACCACCTCGGCACGCCGTCCGGCCCGTCCATCATCCTGGTGGCGGGGCTGGCCTATGCCGGTGCCGTGGTTTTCGGCCCCATCGGCGGGCTTGTGACCCGCCTCGTGCCGGGCCGCCATCTCGAAGCCTGAAGGAAAAGCCTGATGCTCAACCGACGCCTCGTCCTTGCGGCCGGCCTCGCCAGCGGCCTCGCCGCCCTGGCTGGTCCCGCCTTCGCCCAAGGCGCCCAGCCGGCGCAGAAACTGCCGGTGGTGGCCTCCTTCTCCATCCTCGGCGATTTCGTGAAGCAGGTGGGCGGCGACCGGGTGGCGGTGACCACCATCGTCGGCCCCAACGGCGATGCCCACGTCTACCAGCCCACCCCTGCCGACGCGAAGGCGGTCGCCGCCGCCAAGGTGGTGTTCGTGAACGGCCTCGGCTTCGAGGGCTGGCTCGACCGGCTGGTGAAGGCCTCCGGCACCAGGGCGCCGGTGGTGGTCGCCTCGAAGGGCATCACGCCGCGCACCGGCTTCGTCGATCATGACGAGGACGAGAAGCCGAAGGGCAAGGACAAGCACGCCAGGGAAGAGCATGGCCACGACCATGGCGGCATCGATCCCCACGCCTGGCAGTCCATCGCCAACGCCAAGGTCTATGTGGCCAATTTGCGCGACGGCCTGATCGCCGCCGATCCGGATGGCGCCGACGCCTACACCGCCAACGCGAGCGCCTATCTCGCCAGGCTCGACGCCCTGGAGGCCGAGGTGAAGGCCGCCCTCGCCAAGATCCCGGCCGAGCAGCGCCGCATCATCACCTCCCACGACGCCTTCGGCTATTTTGGCGAGACCTATGGCGTGGTGCTGGTGTCGCCCGAGGGCGTCTCCACGGAGAGCGAGGCCTCGGCCAGGGACGTGGCGCGCATCATCCGCCAGATCAAGGCGCAGAAGATCCCGGCCGTGTTCGTGGAGAACATCACCGACCCGCGCCTGATGCAGCGCATCGCCAGGGAAACCAGCGCCAAGATCGGCGGCACCCTTTATTCCGACGCGCTCTCCGATGACAAAGGCCCGGCGAGCACCTACATCGACATGATGCACTCCAACGTGCGCGAGCTTTCCGCGGCCCTGGCGAGCTGAGCGCCGGAGTTTCGGTTTTTTACATCGCGGCGGCCGGACCCTCCTTCCGGCCGCCGCCCGACACCAGGTGAATGCCATGGCTGAAACGCAGGCCGAGAAGATCCCCGTCACCGTGCTCACCGGCTATCTGGGCGCCGGCAAGACCACGCTGCTCAACCGCATCCTCTCGCAGCCCCACGGCAAGAAATTCGCGGTCATCGTCAACGAATTCGGCGAGATCGGCATCGACAACGACCTCGTGGTGGGCGCCGACGAGGAAGTGTTCGAGATGAACAACGGCTGCATCTGCTGCACCGTGCGCGGCGACCTCATCCGCGTCATCGACGGCCTGCTGCGCCGCAAGGGCGGCTTCGACGGCATCATCGTGGAGACCACGGGCCTTGCCGACCCGGCCCCCGTGGCCCAGACCTTCTTCGTGGACGAGGAGGTGCAGGCCAAGACCCGCCTCGACGCCGTGGTCACCGTGGCCGACGCCAAGTGGCTGTCCGACCGCCTGAAGGACGCGCCCGAGGCCAAGAACCAGGTGGCCTTCGCCGACGTGATCCTGCTCAACAAGACCGATCTCGTCACCGGCGCGGAGCTGGACCAGGTGGAAGCCCGCATCCGCGGCATCAACCCCTATGCCAAGCTCTATCGCACGACGAAGTCCGAAATCGACATCGCCAAGGTGCTGAACCAGGGCGCGTTCGACCTCGACCGCATCCTGGAGCTGGAGCCGGCCTTCCTCGAGGACGACGACCACCACGATCATGACCACGTGCACGGCCCGGACTGCGGCCACGATCACGCGCACGACCACGACCATCATCACGGCCTGAAGGCGGTGCATGACGAGGAAGTGCAGTCGGTCGCCTTCTCCACCGAGAAGGAGCTGAACCCGGACAAGTTCTTCCCCTGGGTGCAGAATCTGGTGGCCACCGAAGGGCCGAACATCCTGCGCTCCAAGGGCATCCTGTCGTTCGCCAACGACCCGGACCGCTTCGTCTTCCAGGGCGTGCACATGATCCTCGACGGCGATCATCAGCGCCCGTGGAAGGACGACGAGAAGCGGGTGAGCCGCATCGTCTTCATCGGCCGCAAGCTCGATCGCAAGGCGCTGGAGGACGGCTTCCTGTCCTGCGCGGCGTGATCGGCCGCACGGTTCCCGAATACAACAAGGCCCGCGGCATCCCCGCGGGCCTTCTTCGTTCCAGTCCCCCTCAGACCATCAGGCCGCGCACCAGCAGGTCGTGATACTCCTGCGCCACCTCCTCGGCGGACTTGCCGCCGCCCGGCTTGAACCAGCGCACCATCCAGCTCAGCAGCGACAGCACCGCGCGGCCCGTCATGGCGGCGCTCACCTCCCGGAACGAGCCGTCGGCGACGCCATCCTGGAGGATCCGGCGCAGCAGGCCCTCGTGGGCGTCGCGCAGGGCCAGCGCATCATCCTTCAGCCCGCTGTTGGCCATGCCGGAGAAGCCCACCAGCATGGTGACGAAGCAATCGTAATTGTCGGCCAGGAAGCGGGCGTGGGCCATCATGAATTGCCTCAGGCGCTCCACCGGCGGATCGGCCTCGTTCACCGCCCTGGCGGCGGTCTCGTAGAGGCCGGTCAGGGTGAAGATGATGATGGCGTCGTAAATCTCCTGCTTGGAGGAGAAATAATTGTAGATGGCGCCCTTGGAATAGTTCATGGCGGCGGCCAGCTCATTGAGTGAGCTTTCCACATAGCCCTTCTGCGCAAAGAGCTGCGCCGCCTGGCGCAGGATTTCCGCGCGCGGGTCCGCCATCAGCGGCGGCCGGCCCAGCCGCGCGGCGGCCCCCGGGGCCGACGGCGCCGCGACCTTCGGCGGGCGGCCACGGCGGCGGGACGGCTCCGGCGCGGTCTCGGCCGCCGGCAATTTTTTCAGTTCGTCCTGCAGCGGTCCGCTCCCTTGACTGACGTGGGATATTTATATACCGACTGGCTGGAATGTAAATGGAGCCCGCGCCGCCCGGCCGGGTCCACAGCGGGAGACACGTTCATGGCAGCCACCTCCAAGCCCGTGTTCGACTGGACCGACCCCTTCGACCTCAACGGCCAGCTCACCGAGGACGAGCGGCTGGTGCGCGACACGGCGCGCGACTATGCGCAGGACAAGCTGCTGCCCCGCGTCACCTCCGCCTATCTCGACGAGCGGTTCGACCGCGAGATCATGAACGAGATGGGCGAGCTGGGCCTGCTCGGCCCCACCATCCCGGCGGAATACGGCGGCGCCGGCCTCGGCTATGTGTCCTACGGCCTTGCGGCCCGCGAGGTGGAGCGGGTGGATAGCGGCTACCGCTCGGCCATGAGCGTGCAGTCCTCCCTCGTCATGCACCCCATCTTCGCCTATGGCACGGAGGCGCAGCGCCAGACGTATCTGCCCAAGCTCGCCACCGGCGAGTGGATCGGCTGCTTCGGCCTCACCGAGCCGGATGCCGGCTCCGATCCCGCCGGCATGCGCACCAGGGCGGAAAAGATCGACGGCGGCTATCGCCTCAACGGCGCCAAGATGTGGATCACCAACTCGCCCATCGCCGACCTTGCGGTGGTGTGGGCGAAGTCGGCGGCGCACGACAATGCCATCCGCGGCTTCGTGGTGGAGCGCGGCATGAAGGGCTTCTCCACCCCCAAGATCGAGGGCAAGCTCTCCCTGCGCGCCTCCATCACCGGCGAGATCGTGCTGGAGGACGTGGAGATCCCGGAAGAGAACCTTTTGCCCAACGCCACGGGCCTTGCCGGCCCGTTCGGCTGCCTCAACCGGGCGCGCTACGGCATCGGCTGGGGTGTCATGGGCGCGGCGGAAGCCTGCTATGCCCAGGCCCGGCAATACACCCTGGACCGCAAGCAGTTCGGCAAGCCGCTGGCGGCCAACCAACTGGTGCAGAAGAAGCTGGCGGACATGGCCACCGACATCGCCTTCGGCCTTCAGGCCTGCCTGCGCGTCGGCCGGCTGTTCGAGGAGGGCCGCCTGCCGCCGGAGACCATCTCCTTCATCAAGCGCAACAATTGCGGCAAGGCGCTGGACATCGCCCGCACCGCCCGCGACATGCACGGCGGCAACGGCATCTCGGCCGAATTCCACGTCATCCGCCACGCCGCGAATCTCGAGACCGTGAACACCTATGAGGGCACGCACGACATCCATGCGCTGATCCTCGGCCGGGGCATCACCGGCATCCAGGCGTTCTTCTGAGAGTGTCCCCTCTCCCCTCGAAGTCGGCTGTTGCCGACTTCGATCTTGGCGAGCCGAACTCGGCAGCAGCCGAGTTCGGGCGGGAGAGGGTTAGGGTGAGGGGTAGTGCCTCCGCCGCGCCACAGCCCTGCTTCGGCGCGCGCCCCCTCACCCCCGACCCCTCTCCCGCAAGGGGAGAGGGGAGGCATCCGCACCATGGGTCCAAACATGTCCCCTCCCCTCGCCGGCCTTCGCGTCCTTGAACTTGCCCGCATCCTCGCCGGCCCCTGGTGCGGGCAGTTGCTCGCCGATCTTGGCGCCGAGGTGATCAAGGTGGAGCGCCCCGGCGGCGGCGACGACACCCGCACCTGGGGCCCGCCCTTCCTGACCGGCGACGACGGGGCCGACCTCGGCGCCGCCTATTTCCATGCCACCAACCGCGGCAAGCGCTCAGTGGCGGTGGATTTCGAGAGCCCGGAGGGGCAGGCCACCATCCGCGCGCTGGCGCGGCAGAGCGATGTGGTGATCGAGAATTTCAAGGTCGGGGGCCTCAAGAAATATGGCCTCGATTACGCGCGCCTGAAGGCGGAGAACCCGCGCCTCGTCTATTGCTCCGTCACCGGATTCGGCCAGGACGGCCCCTATGCGCCGCGCGCCGGCTACGACTTCCTGGTGCAGGGCATGGGCGGCATCATGGACCTCACCGGCGCGCCGGATGGGGAGCCGCAGAAGGTGGGGGTGGCCTTCGCCGACATCTTCACCGGCCTCTATGCCACCGTGGGCATCCTCGCCGCCCTGCGCCGGCGGGAGGAGACCGGCACCGGCGGCCATGTGGACATGGCGCTGCTCGACACCCAGGTGGGCGTGCTGGCCAACCAGGCCATGAACTACCTCACCTCCGGCAAGGCCCCCAAGCGCATGGGCAATGCCCATCCCAACATCGTGCCCTACCAGGTCTTCCCCTGCGCCGACGGCTATTTCATCGCCGCCATCGGCAATGACGGCCAGTTCGCCCGCTTCTGCGCCGTGCTCGGCGCGCCGGAGCTGGCGCGGGAAGCCGATTTCGGCACCAACCCCGAACGCGTCGCCCACCGCGCCACGCTGGTGCCGCAGCTCTCGGCGCTGACCGCCACTTTCAAGCGCGACGACCTGCTCGCCGCGCTGGAGGCGAAGGGCGTGCCCGCCGGCCCCATCAACACGGTGGCGCAGGTGTTCGACGATCCGCAGGTGAAGGCCCGCGGCCTGCGCGTGGATCTCAAGGAGGCCGGCGGCGGCACCATCCCGGCGGTGGCAAGCCCCATCGTGCTCGACGGCGAGCGGCAGGTGGCCAGGACCGCCAGCCCGCGCCTCGGGGCGGATACGCAGGCCGTGCTCAAGGCGCTGGAGGCGCTGGCGAAGGGCTGAGCGCGCCGCGCAAAAAGGAGGCGGGACCCGGCCGCCGCCGCATCCCGCCTCCCTCGCTTATCGCATCCCTTGCGATCAGAAGCGCTGTGCCCCTGCCCTCATGCCGCGACGGGCTTCGCCTTCTTCAGCGGCCAGGCGAACAGGCCGAAGAAGCCAGGGTTCTTGTTCCAGGCATCGAGCGCCACCGCCAGCGACGCCACGCCCCAGAACACCAGATATTCGATGCCGCCCTGCGCCCAGAACCAGCCGGGCCCGCGGGTCACCACCATCGCATAGGCCGCGACCACCATCAGGCCGGCGGATACGACACCCAGATACTTGGTGAAGACCCCGAAGGTCAGGCCCACGGCGCAGATCAGTTCCATGACGATGGACAGGACCACGAAAAACTCCGGCGGATAAAATCCCGCCCTGGTGAAGAAGCCCACCGACCCCGCAAACCCGATGATCTTCGAGATGGAATGCGGAAAATAGAACAATCCGCACACCAGACGAATAACAACCATGGGATTCGTCACATCAAATCTGCCATCAGACGCCGACATTGAAGCATACTCCTCGTCTGTACCAATCATCACCCACAATGATCGATACCGTGCGACGGATTTTGCTCCTCCAAGGCCCATGGACATTGATGTGGCGCAATATTTACCTCCGTCGCGCCGGGCGTTTTTCGCAGCTGCGTTTGCAGCATTGCATGAATGGACAGAGGCACGGAGCCTCGCGCCACGCCCATGCAGGCGCCGGCCCTCAGGCCGTCGCCCCCTCCTGGATCAGCTTCCAGGTGATGGAATCGATCAGCGCCTCGAACGAGGCGTCGATGATGTTGGGCGAGACCCCCACCGTGGTCCAGCGCTGGCCCTTCTCGTCGGCGCTCTCGATCAGCACCCGGGTCACCGCCTCGGTCCCGCCGTTGAGCACCCGCACCCGGTAGTCGGTGAGGTGCAGGCCGGCGATGAAGGGCTGGTACCTGCCGAGGTCCTTGCGCAGCGCCACGTCGAGGGCGTTCACCGGGCCGTTGCCCTCGGCGGCGGAGATGAGGATTTCATCCCCCACCTTCACCTTCACGATGGCCTCGGCCACGGTGCTCATTTCCCCACGCGCGTTGAAGCGCCGTTCCACGTTCACGCTGAAGCGCTCCACGTCGAAGAAGTCCGGCACGCTGCCGAGGATGCGCCGCGCCAGCAGCGCGAAGGAGGCGTCCGCCGCCTCATAGGCATAGCCCAAAGCCTCGCGGGTCTTCACCTCGTCCAGCAGCCGGGCGATGCGCGGGTCCGCCTTCTCCACCGGGACCCCGAGCCGCTCCAACTCGGCCAGCACGTTGGACTTGCCCGCCTGGTCGGAGACCAGAAGCTTGCGCCGGTTGCCCACCGCTTCGGGGGGCACATGCTCGTAGGTGGCTGGGTCCTTCAGGATGGCCGAGGCATGGATGCCGGCCTTGGTGGCAAACGCGCTCTCGCCCACATAGGGCGCGTGGCGATCCGGCGCGCGGTTCAGCATCTCGTCCAGGGTGCGCGACACGTGGGCGATGTCGGCCAGCGCATCACGCGAGACGCCGATGTCGAAGTGCGCCGAATAGTCCGGCTTCAGCAGCAAGGTCGGGATGATGGAGCACAGGTTCGCGTTGCCGCAGCGCTCGCCGAGGCCGTTGAGCGTGCCCTGGATCTGCCGCGCCCCCGCCCGCACCGCCGCCAGCGAATTGGCCACCGCCTGCTCGGTGTCGTTGTGGGCGTGGATGCCCACATGGTCTCCCGGCACCACCTTCACCAGCTCGGAGACGATGGCCTCCACCTCATGGGGCAAGGTGCCGCCATTGGTGTCGCACAGCACCACCCAGCGGGCGCCGGCCTCATGGGCCGTGCGGGCGCAGGCGAGGGCGAAGTCCCTGTCTTCCTTGAAGCCGTCGAAGAAATGCTCGCAATCCACCAGCGCCTCCCGCCCGGCAGCGACCGCGGCCTGGACGCTCTCGCGGATGGAGGCAAGGTTCTCCTCCTTGGTGGTCTCCAGCGCCACCCGCACCTGGTAGGCGGAGGCCTTGGCCACGAAGCAGATGGCGTCGGCCTTGGCTCCGATCAGCGCCGCGAGGCCGGGATCGTTGGCCGCGGAACGGCCGGGCCGCTTGGTCATGCCGAAGGCGGTAACGCGCGCGTTGGCCGGATGCTCCTGCGAAAACAGCTGGGTATCGGTGGGATTGGCGCCGGGATATCCGGCCTCCACATAATCCACCCCCAGTTGGTCGAGCAGCGCCAGCACCCGGAGCTTGTCGGCGACGGTGAAGTCCACCCCGTTGGTCTGCGCCCCGTCGCGCAGGGTGGTGTCGAAGAGGTAGAGGCGTTCGCGCCCGTCGGACTGGGAGGTAGTCATCGCCCTGTCCCCTCGCCGAGCGTCTTGGCCATGGAGGTGTTGCCGAGCCAGGTGTCGGCCAGGGGCACCATGTTGCGGCGGTGGGCCTCAAAGCCGCGGTGCTGGAAGAAGCCAAGGGCGGTATCGCTGGCGTCCACCGTCAGCTTGAGGGTGCCGCGGCCCTTGGCCAGCGTCTCCACCGCATCGCACAGGGCGCGGGCGACGCCGGTGCCGGCGGCATCGGGTGCCACATAGAGCAGGTCCATGTGGGCATTGTCCTTCAGCGACACGAAGCCCACCGGCGCCCCTTCCTTCAGCGCCACCAGCGTCAGCGCACCGGCAAGGCGCGCCGCGAAGGCGGCCTCGTCGTCGGCCGCCGCGCTCCAGGCCTCCTGCTGCTCCTCGTCGTAATCCTCGCCGGTCAGTTCCATGATGGAGGCGCGGAACAGGGCCGCCAGCACCGGCGCATCGGCCGGCAGATAGGGGCGCAGGGAGAGCTTGGCGGCGGTCATCGCGACACCTCCCAGCTGGTGGTTCCGTCCTTGTTGTCCATCAGCACCACACCCTGCGCGGCCAGCTCCTCGCGGATCTGGTCGGCGCGCTTGAAATTCTTCGCCTTGCGGGCGGCGATGCGATCGGCAATGAGGCCGGCGATCACGCCCTCATCAAGAGCGATGGCCTCCTTCTGCCGGGCGCGCCACCCGGTTTCGGTATCACCGAGCAGGCCGAGCAGGTTGGCCGCGCCCTTGAAGCGCCGGCGCAGGGCGGAGGAGGTCTCCTCGTGCTCCGCTACCTCGGCGAGGTGGTGCAGGTGGGTGATGGCGGACGGCGTGTTGAGGTCGTCGGCGAGGCGGTCGGCGATCTCGATCTCGAAGGGGTTGCCCTCCCCGGTCTCGGCCTCCGCCTCGCCGATGACACGGTACCACTTGTCGAGGGTCTTGGCGGCGAAACCCAGGCCCTGCCGGGTCCAGTTGATGGGCTGGCGATAGTGGGTGGAGAGCATGGCGAGGCGCAGCACCTCGCCCGGCCATTCGGCCAGCAGTTCGCGGATGGTGACGAAGTTGCCGAGGGACTTCGACATCTTCTCGCCTTCCAGCATGAGGAAGCCGTTATGCATCCACATCTGCGCCATCACGCCGGTGTGGAAGGCGCAGCGCGACTGGGCGATCTCGTTCTCATGGTGCGGGAAGACAAGGTCGATGCCGCCGCCATGGATGTCGAAGGTCTCGCCCAGGTGACGCCACGACATGGCCGAGCACTCGATGTGCCAGCCGGGGCGGCCGGGGGTGGCGATGCCGCAGGGCGAGGGCCAGCCGGGGACGCCATCGGCGCTCGGCTTCCACAGCACGAAATCCATGGGGTCACGCTTGTAGGGCGCCACATCCACGCGGGCGCCGGCCACCATCTCATCCAGCGGGCGTCGGGAGAGGCGGCCATAGTCCGGCATGGAGGGCACGTGGAACAGCACATGCTCTTCCGCCACATAGGCGTGGCCCGAGGCCACCAGGCTCTCGATGAGGGTGCGCATCTCGGCGATGTGCTCGGTGGCGCGCGGCTCCACCGTGGGCGGCAGGCAGTTCAGCGCCGCCGTGTCCTCGCGGAACCAGCGGTAGGTCTCTTCCGTGAGGTCGCGGATGGTGATGCCGCGCTCGGCGGCGCGGGCGTTGATCTTGTCGTCCACGTCGGTGATGTTGCGGACGTATTTGACGTGGGCTTCGCCATACAGGCGGCGCAGCAGGCGGTTGAGCACGTCGAACACGATCACCGGCCGGGCGTTGCCGATGTGGGCGTGGTCGTAGACGGTGGGGCCGCACACATACATGCGCACGTTGGCGGGATCGAGCGGACGCAGCGTGTCCTTCGAGCGCGTGAGCGTGTTGTAGAGCCTCAGCTCCATGGATCTTTCCCCCTCATCGAGCCGAGCACGTGGCGCACGTGCGCCGTGCCGGTGCACCGGCCGGGGCGTCCAGATCCTTAAGTTTTAAGGGAGCAGCAAGGGACGGCCACGGCCAGCTTTTCGGCTAACCGCAAATAATCGCCGCGATGGCGCAGGTGATGGCAAACCGGCCGTTCATGGCGCGGGACAATGGTTCGGGCGGGGGCGGTCGTCAAGAGCTTTCGCGCGGGCGCGGCAGCGGGCCGGCGCGGCGCCGGAACGCAAGCCCGCGAGCCCTTGCGCCACCTGGGTTTTTCGCCCTCAACCCGGCGGGCGCTCCGCAATTTGTCATATGGCCACGCTTGACCGTGCGGGGGCCGGGAGCCTATCCCGTGCCCCGCGAGAGCGCCCCGGCGGCGCAGCGGCGGAGGCAGCTCCGCCCCTCCGCGCCCTGCCCCGCACCACGGGACAGGGTCCGGAACACCGCCGCGGCGCTGATCAAAAAGGCCGTTTCCCGCTCATGCAAAGCATCCGAACGCTGGTCGTCGCAGCCGTGGCATCCCTGTCCCTGACCGCTTTGGCCGAGGCCGACAGCCGCATCTTCATCATCGACAATTCCGATGGCTACGGCATCGACCGCTGCCTGGCCGCCGGCGCGCCGTGCGGCGAGCGCATGGCGGTCGCCTGGTGCCGGTCCCACGACTACAGCCGTGTCATCGATTTCGGCCGCGTCACCGAAACCGCCCTGACCCCTGCGCGCTCGGTGCCGCCTGCCGCCTGCCCCGGCCCCCTGTGCGCCGAGACCGTGGCCATCACCTGCTCGCGCTGAGGACCAGGCCGCCTCATCGCCACGCCCCGGCGGGTCCTGGGCAGGCTCACTTCAGGATGGCCGCGCTCACTTCACGAAGTCGGCGCATTTGGGCACGTCCGCGCCGCCGCCCCAGGGCATGATGGGCACGGTGGAGGTGGAGTTCTTCGGGCTGCCGTCGATCAGCTTGTCGGAATAGACCAGGTACACCAGCACGTTGCGCTTGGTGTCGCAGCCGCGGACGATCTGCATCCTCTTGAAGAAGAAGGAGCGGCTCTCGCGGAACACCACGTCGCCCTGCTCAAACTTGGACTTGAAGGAAATCGGCCCCACCTGCCGGCACGCCAGCGAGATGTCCGATGTCTCCTCTGCCACGCCGACCATGCCCTTCAGGCCGCCCCTCTCCGGCGTGGTGTAGTGGCAGGCGACGCCCTCCACCACCGGATCGTCGATGCCGTAGACCGCGAGCTTGTCGTCCGGCGTCAGGAATTTCCAGACCGTGGACTTCTTGAAGATCAGGTTCGGCTCCTGCGCCGATGCTGGAGCCGACAGGGCCGGCACCAGCAGCGCCGCGAGCAGGAAGGCGCCGCAGCGGGCACGGTTCGCAAGGCGGCTGACGCGGCTCGGACGGTTCGCAACGGTCATGAAAGCTCCCGCGGGTTGTCGCTCCTGATATGGGGAAAGTCGCGCTCAGGAAAAGGTGACCGGCTGCGGGACGCCGAATAAAAGCCAACGCCACGCCAAAAGCCGGCGCCGCCTCCTGCGCCGGCACGCGATTGACGCGGAGGCGCGGCCATGACACCCCTGTCGCCCCATCGATACCAGCGGCCCCGGTCTGCGACCTGCGCCGCGAAGGTTTCGCGCAAGCGCGGCGCGGGCCGTGCCGACTGCCGATGAGACACTCCCATCGGCGGTCGCAATGGCAGCGCCCGACAAGAAAAGGCCCGAGGAGCACGATCATGGACATCAAGCGCCGGCACTTCATTGGCGCCTCCGCCACCGCGCTCGCCACCGGCGCGCTCGCAGCTCCCGCCCTCGCCCAGAGCCAGCCCGAGGTGAAGTGGCGCCTGACCTCGTCCTTCCCCCGCTCGCTGGACACCATCTACGGCACCGCGCAGACCTTCGCGCGCTACGTGTCCGAGGCCACCGACGGGCGGTTCCAGATCCAGACCTTCCCTGCGGGGGAGCTGGTGCCGGGTCTCCAGGCGCTGGACGCGGTCTCCACCGGCTCGGTGGACTGCGCGCAGACTGCCACCTATTTCTACACCGGCAAGGACCCGGCGCTGGCCTTCGGCACCGGCGTGCCGTTCGGCTTCAACTCGCGCCAGCAGCATTCCTGGTGGTTCTTCGGCGGCGGTGAGCAGATCATCAACGGCGTGCTCGCAAAGTATAATGTCACCTCCATGCCCATGGGCAATTCGGGGTGCCAGATGGGCGGCTTCTTCCGCAAGGAGCTGACCGGCGTCGACGACCTGAAGGGCCTGAAATTCCGCATCGGCGGCATCGGTGGCCAGGTGCTGGCCAAGCTCGGCGTGGTGCCGCAGCAGATCGTGCCGGGGGATGTCTATGCCGCCCTCGAACGCGGCACCATCGACGCCGCCGAATTCGTCGGCCCCTATGACGACGAGAAGCTCGGCCTCGTGAAGGTGGCCAAATATTACTACTACCCCGGCTGGTGGGAGGGCGGGGCGATGATGCACCTCGTCATCAACGACAAGCAGTGGGACGCGCTGCCGAAGCCCTACCAGGCCATCGTGCGCAACGCCGCGGAAGCGGCGAACAACTGGATGCTGGCCAAGTACGATTCGGTGAACCCGCCCGCCCTGCGCCGCCTCGTGCAGCAGGGCGTGGAGCTGCGGCCCTTCCCGCCGTCCATCCTGGAGGCGGGCCACAAGGCCGCGTTCGAGCTTTACAACGAGATCGCCGCCACCAACCCCGCCTTCAAGCAGGCGCTGGAGTCCATGAACGCCATCCGCGCCGACCAGCTGGTGTGGTGGCAGATCGCCGAATACGCCTACGACACCTTCAACATCCGCAACCGCGGCAAGAGCTGAGGTGTGTGTGAGCTGAGGCGTGGGAGGGCTGAGGTGTGCAAGAGCCGAGGCGTGCGAGGGCGCGGCGGCACCTGACGGACGGTGATGAAGCCATAGTTTCGTCACCATTGCCGGGCGGTGTCGGTCTATAGAGATGGGGTCCGGCATTGGGCGGCGAACCGAGAGTCGAGAAGGTGAGGATGGGGTCTGAGCGAGGGATGGGCGTCGGCGGCACGATCCGCCATGTGGCCCGCAAGATCGTGTTCGGGCTCGTCCTGGCCGGAACGGCGGCAGCCGGTGCCACCGAGGCGCTGGCGCAGGCCGGCAGCCCGGCCTGCATGCAACTCGAATCCTCCCTCATGTCCCTCGACCGGGGCGCCAACGGCGCCAACGCCCAGCAGCAGCAGGCGGCGAAGCTGCGCTCCGACCTCGACCGGCTTACCTCCCAGGCCCGCGGCATGGGCTGCGACGCCCCGCGCGGCTTCTTCATCTTCCAGGGACCGCCGCGCCCGCCCCAGTGCGACCAGATCGACGACCAGGTGTCGCGGATCCGCTCCCAGCTCGCTGGCATCGAGCGTGGCGGATCGGACCAGAGCGGCCAGCGCCGGGCGCTGATCCTCGCCCTCGCCCAGAACAATTGCGGCCAGCAATATACCGCCGCCGTGCAGGCGTCGCGGCGCCCCGCCGAGCCGCAGAAGCCGCGCAACTTCTTCGAGGCCATCTTCGGCACGCCCCAGAGCGTGCAGGAAGAGGAAAGCACACCGGACCTCGCCACCATCCCGCTGGACCAGCCGAAGCAATATTCCTCCCGCACCGTGTGCGTGCGCACCTGCGACGGCTATTTCTTCCCCATGGCGAACTCCACCAACTCCAGCCGCTACGCGCAGGACGACCAGCTCTGCAAGCGGCTGTGCCCGGGCTCGGAGGCGCAGCTCTTCACCTACAGCGGCGACATCAAGTCGGCGGTGAGCGTTTCCGGGCAGTCCTACATGTCGCTGCCCAACGCCCTGCGCTACCGCAAGGAACTGGTGCCATCGTGCACCTGCAAGCCCGCCGGCCAGTCGTGGGCGCAGGCGCTCGCAGGGCTTGAGGACGAAACCACCCTGCGCAAGGGCGACATCCTCGTGACCGAGGAGCAGGCCCGCGAGATGTCGCAGCCGAAGTTCAACGACCCGTCCCAGACGTCCAAGGGCAAGGCCGCACAGCGCCAGCCGGCAGCCAATCCGGCGGCGGAAGCGGGCGGCCCCGTGGCCGCGACGGCTGCCGCCCCGCTCGCCCCGGCCTCCGAGCAGCCGGGCCAGCGCCAGGTGCGCATCATCCCGCTGCCGCGCTCGCAGAACGCCCAGAACCAGCAGAACGCGGCAGGCGCCGGACAAGGCACGGCCCAGTAAGCGACATCGGCGGGGGACAGACCCCGCCCGCTTCCGCTGAAACAAGCAGCCACGTCAAGGCCGGCGGCCGGGCCTCACGCTCCGCCGTCGCGTGCCGGTGGAGCCCGTCCCTTCAAGCCACCTCGCCCCCAAGCCGTCCCGTCACCCGCGCGTGGCCCATCAGCGGCAGCAGCGCGGCAAGCTCCGGCCCCTTCTCCCGGCCGGTCAGCGCCAGGCGCAGCGGATGGAACAGCGCCTTGCCCGAGCGCCCGCTCGCCGTCTTCACCGCCTTGATCCAGGCCCCATAGGTCTGCGCGTCCCAGGGCTCGGCCGGCAGCAGGGCCGCCGCTTCGCCCAGAAAGGCGCGATCGGCCTCCGCCACCACGCCGGCGGCCGGCTGGGACACCAAAGCCCACCAGTCCGCCGCCTCCGGGAACAGCGCGAGATTGCCCCGCACCGCCAGCCAGAAGGCCGCGCCGCCACCGATGCCCGCCGCCGCAAGGCGGGAAGCCGCGGCCTCGAAGGGCATCATGTGCAGGGTGCGGGCGGTGAGCTGGGCGAGATCGCCGGGATCGAAGCGGGCCGGCGCACGGGAGATGTGGGCGAGGTCCACCATGCCCGCCAGCCCATCGAGGCTTTCCACCGCCTCCACCGCATGGGAGGTGCCCACCAGGACCGCGGCGGCGGCCACCGCCAGCGCCTCGTGCCCGGCCTCCCGGAGCGCCGAAAGGGAGAGGTGGCCGAGCCGCTTCGACAGGCCCTCCCCCGAGGGCAGGGTGAGCAAATTGTGATGGGCAAAGCGCGGCGCCGGCCCGCCCAGCGCCTCGAAAATCTCGATCTGGACCGCGGTGTTGGTCACATGGTCCTCGCCGCGCACCACGTTTGTGACGCCCATGGCAAGGTCGTCCACCACGGACGGCAGCGTATAGAGGAAGCTGCCGTCGGCGCGGACCAGGACCGGATCGGACAGGCTCGCCGTATCCACCTGCTGCGGCCCGCGCACGCCGTCATCCCAGGCGACCACGCGATGGTCGAGGCGGAAGCGCCAGTGCGGGCGGCGGCCTTCGGCCTCCAGCCGGGCGCGGTCGGCCGCGGCGAGCGCCAGCGCCGCGCGGTCATAGACCGGCGGCAGGCCGCGTGCCCGCTGCAGCCGGCGCTTCAGCTCCAGCTCGTCCTCGCTCTCATAGGCGGGATAGAGCCGCCCGGCTGCCTTCAGATGCTCGGCCGCGGCCTCATAGTCGGCGATGCGGTCGGACTGGCGGAAGGTGAGATCGGGGGCGATGCCCAGCCATGCGAGGTCCGTCGCGATGGCATCGGCATATTCCGCGCGGGAGCGGGCGGCGTCGGTGTCGTCGAAGCGCAGGATGAAGGTGCCGCCGGCGCGCCGGGCGAGGAGCGCGTTGATCAGGGCGGTTCGGGCATTGCCCACATGGATGAGGCCCGTGGGCGATGGCGCGAAGCGCAGGACGGGGCGGGATGGAATAGGGCTGGATGGAACAGGGCTGGACATGGGGAGCCCATAGCCCGCCGCGGCCCATCCGTCGATGGGGAGGGGGCCTCGGAGAAGGATGAGGTCTCGGAGAAGGATGGGGTCTCGGCCTGCGGCCGAAAGAAAGAAGCCCGGCCGCAATGGCCGGGCTTCGGTTGGTTCAGCGGGGTTGCGGGCAGTCCGGCCCGCGGCAGTCCGGCCGTCCGCCGCCCTGGGGCCGCTGCGGCTGTCCCTGAGGCTGCCGTTGCGGCTGGCCCTGGGGCTGAGCCTGGGGCTGCCGTTGCTGCTGGCCCTGAGGCTGGCCCTGCTGCTGAGGCGGACGCTGCTGCTGGAACTGCTGCGGCGGACGCTCCTGGCGCTGCTGCTGTTGCGGTCGCTGCTGCTGTTGCGGCCGCTGCTGCTGGTTCTGCTCCGGCGGGCGTTGCTGCTGCTGACGCGGCTGGTTCTGCTCCGGCGGGCGCTGCTGCTGTTGCTGACGCTGCTGCTGTTGGCGCTGCTGGATCTGCTCCTGCTGACGCTGCTGCTGTTGCTGGCGCTGCTGCTGCTGGATCTGCTGGCGCTGTTGCTGCTGCAACTGCTGGCGATCCTGCGGCGTCGGCGGGCGGTTCGGCAGGCCGTTCGGCCCGGGGCCGCCGGGACGACCGGGGCCACCCTGCTGACCGGGCTGGCCCGGAGGCTGGCCGGGGCCGCCGGGACGGCCGGCACCACCCGGCTGACCTGGCTGGCCGGGACCACCGGGCTGGCCGGGAGGCATGCCAGGCTGGCCCGGAGGCTGGCCGGGGACACCAGGACGCCCAGGACCACCCGGCTGGCCGGGCTGACCAGGACCGCCCGGCTGACCGGGAGGCATGCCAGGCTGGCCCGGAGGCTGGCCGGGGACACCAGGACGGCCGGGACCACCCGGCTGGCCGGGCTGACCAGGACCGCCAGGACCACCGGGGCCACCCGGCTGGCCGGGCTGACCAGGACCGCCAGGACCACCGGGGCCACCCGGCTGACCGGGACCGCCGGGATAGCCGGGACCACCGGGCTGACCAGGACCACCGGGGCCACCAGGGCCACCGGGCTGACCGGGACCGCCGGGATAACCGGGACCACCAGGCTGACCAGGACCACCGGGACGGCCAGGACCACCGGGATAGCCGGGACCGCCCGGCCCACCGGGACGGCCCCAGCCTGTCTCTTATACA
>NZ_JAIVFO010000088.1 GCF_029991245.1 Xanthobacter autotrophicus | reverse complement strand
ATGTGGGCCTCGTCAATGCCGGCCTGTGGGTGATGCCGGATGCCATCCGCGCGGCGCTCGGTGAGGCGCGGGGCGAGGCGCTGATCGGCTTCCTCGGCGCGGCGCCGCAGGCGGTGTTCGATCTGGTGGCGCGGCACGCCATCCCCTGCGAGGCGGCCCCCGTGGGCACGCTGCATTGCGCCGTGGGCGCGGCCGGACGCGCCGAGATCGAGGCCCGCGCCGCCCAGTGGCAGGCGCGGGGCGCGCCGGTGCGGCTGCTGGAGGCCGATGAAGCCAGGGCCATGGTGGGCGGCGGCGATTTTTCCGGCGCGCTGCTGGATCGGCGCGCCGGCACGATCCAGCCGCTTGCCTATGCGCGGGGGCTGGCGCGGGCGGCCCTTCAGGCGGGGGCGCAGATCTATCCGTCGAGCCCGGTGATGGCGGCGGAGGAGACCGCCTCCGGCTGGCGGCTCGCCACGCCGGGGGGAAGCCTTGAGGCGGATCATCTCATCGCCGCTACCGACGCCTATGGCACCGGGCCGTTCGCCGCGCTGCGGCGTGAGCAGGTGCACCTGCCGTATTTCAACCTCGCCACCGCGCCGTTGCCGGCGGCGGTGGCGGACACCATCCTGCCCGGCCGGCAGGGGGCGTGGGACACGCAGGCCATTCTCACCTCGTTCCGGATGGATGCGGCGGGCCGCCTGGTGTTCGGCAGCATCGGCGCCCTCGACCGCGCCGGCGGCGCCATCCATCGCGCCTACGCCCGGCGGGTGCTGGTGCGGCTTTATCCGCAGCTCGGCCAGATGGCCTCCGAGGTGGCCTTCGAGGCCGGCTGGCACGGCATGATCGGCATGACCGCCGACGCCCTGCCGCGCTTCCACCGGCTGGGGCGCACCGGTGTCGCCGTGGCCGGCTACAACGGGCGGGGCATCGCGCCGGGAACCGTGTTCGGCGCCCTGCTGGCGGACCTGGTGCTGGGCCGCCTGCGCGAGGATGAGGTGCCGCTGCCGCCAAGCGCGGTGACGCCGGCCCGCTGGCGCGCAACGCGGGAAGCGGCCTATGCCGCCGGCTCGGGCCTTGCCCACCTCGTCGCCGCCCGGTTCTGAGGCACCGGCCGGGTGCCCCCTTCAGCTCGCCATGGCCAGCGTGAGGGTGGCATCCACTTCGGCGGCGGTGGGCAGGTCCGCGCCGGCACGCGAGCAGGTGATGGCGGCGGCCGCCGCGCCATAGGCCACCAGCGCGCCCATGGCCTCGGTGTCGAGGGCGGCGATGGCGGCGCCTTCGAGCCGGCCGGTGCGGTGGAGGCCGGCGAGCAGGGCGGCGTGGAAGGTGTCGCCCGCGCCCACCGTGTCGCGCACGACCACCGAATGGCCCGGCACGCTGACCTCGCCGGCGCGGGAGAAGGCGACGGCGCCCTTGTCCCCGCGGGTGATCACCACCAGGCTGGCGCCGAGGTCGAGGAACAGGCGCGCCGCATCGGCAAGGCCCATGCGCCCGCCGAAGGCGATCTGGATGTCCTCGTCGCTGGCCTTGACGATGTCGGCGGCGCGGAAGAAGCGCTGCGTCGTTTCGGCCCAGCGGCTGAGGTCGCCCACCACCCCCGGCCGCAGGTTGGGATCGACGCTGATGACGCGTCGCCCCGCTTCCCGCTCGGCCAGGGCCGCATAGGTGGAGGCCACCGGCTCCACCACCAGGGTGTAGGAGCCGAAGGTCAGGGCGCACACCTCGTCCGGCAGGGCCGGGGGCAGGCGGTCGGGCGTGAGCATGCGGTCGGCCGCGCCGTCGCCATGGAAGGAATAGAGCGGCTGGCCGTCGGCCTGGGTGGCCACCACCGAGATGGTGGAGAGGCAGTCGGAGCGCACCACGAAGCGCGGGTCAACGCCTTCGCGGGCCAGCACGTCCACGAGGTGGATGCCGAAGCGGTCGCGGGAGATGCCGCCGAAGAAGGCGGTGGGCACGCCGAGTCGGGCCAGCCCCACCGCCACGTTGAACGGGGAGCCGCCGGCCACCGCGCGCGCGGGCATCTCGTTGCCCTCCGGGGGGGCCACCAGCAGGTCGATGAGGGCTTCGCCGCAGACCAGGATCATGGCGCGTCCCCCTCCGGCCGGATCACGCCCTTGCGCAGGATGATGTTGCCGGAGAGCCGGCACTCGCCGCTGGCGACGATGGCATAGGCCGCGCGCACCCGGTCGTAGAAGCTCGGGCCGGCGATGGGCACGAGGCTGAAGCCGGGCTCGCGGGCGGTGATGGTGCTCTCGACCTCCGAGAAGAGGCTTTCCTTGTGCGCGTCATCACCGAAGGCACAAGGGCGGCAGGCGGCCGCGGGCACGTCGGCCTCCACCAGGCGCCGGGCGTGGGCCTGCGCGGGATCATTGGCGTCCGCGATGGCGACCTCGTCGCCGTGGCCCATGGCGCTCAGGGGGGCCAGCAGGTCGGGACCCGGCAGGGGGGCGATGCCCTTGAGCATGGTCAGTCCTTGAACAGAACGTCGAGGTCGCGGCCGAAGGTGTCGAGCAGGGGCAGGGCCGCCCCGCCGATGGCCCGAGCGGCGCGGCCCATGGTGCCGGCGACGATGCGGGTCTCGGTCAGGCCCTGCCGGTCGAGGCGGGCGAAGGCTGAGGCGGTGCGCTTCACCAGCCTGTCCCGCACCGCTGCCGGAAAGGCGCCGTCGATGACGATGGCCTCGAAATCCACCACGGCGAGGCAGGATGCGATGGCCTGGGCAAGGCCCTCGGCGGCCTCCTCGATCCAGGCCTCGACGGGCGCGGAAAAGCGGGTCCAGTCGTCCGGCTGCTCCCACAGCTGGGACCCCGCGATGCCGATGGCGCCGAGCTGGCGTTCCAGCCGGTAGAGGGAGGCCGAGCGGATGAGCTGCTGGACCCCCGTGCCGCCCCCTGCCTCGCCTATGGGGCTGCGGGCCATGACCGGCATGGAGCCAAAGGCGCCGGCATTGCCGCTGCGGCCGGGAAACAGGCTGCCGTTGAGCACGATGCCACCGCCGATGAAGGTGGCGATGTAGAAATAGGCGAAGTCGCGATAGGCCGAGCCGCCGCCGAAGGTCAGCTCCGCGGCGCAGGCGGCGGTGGCGTCGTTCAGCACCCGCACCGGGCCGGGAGCGATGCGGGACAGCTCGGCCGCCATGTCGAAGTGGCGCCACCCGGCGAGGGCGTCCTTCGGGGCTTCCAGCACTTCCTCCCAGTTCCACAGCTCGAACGGCATGGCGATACCGGTGCCGCAGATGCGCGCCTGGGCGGTGCTCGGCAGCGTCGCGATGAGGTCGGGAAGGGTACGGCCGGCGAAGGCGATGAGCTGGTCGGGCAGGGGATAGGGATAGGTCAGCCGCTCGCGCCGGCGCACGCCCGCGACGAAATCCATCAGCACCAGCTCGCAGGCGCGGCGGCCCACCACCATGCCAAGGCCGTAGGCGCCATCGGGATTGAGCGAATAGGGCACCGCCGGCTGGCCGATCCGCCCGCGCTGGCGCTCGCCCGCGAGCAGCAGGCCGTCGGCCTCCAGCCGGTTCATGACCACGGTGGTGGTCTGCAGCGACAGGCCGGTGAGGCGGGCAATGTCCACCTTGGTCAGGCGGCCGTGGCGGCGGATGAGCGAGAGGATCAGCCGCTCGTTGTAGAGGCGCACGCCGGTCTGGTTCGTGCCCCGCCCGTGGGAGGCGTGGACCGGGCCGGGATCGTCGTGGAGGGGGCTGCGCTGCATGAAATCTGTCGACCCCGTTCGGCGCCTTGGCGGGCGGTCCGGCGGCGCCCGCCATTGCGCGCCGGATCGTCTTATTCTGGCCGAATGATGAACCATAACATGAGTTTGTGTCAATTAATAAATCGTTCTGATTTATTAATGTGAGGGGAGCGATCCTGCCTCGCGCGAGCCCGCGCTGGCGAGAACCCGCGCCGATCAGATGGCACCGCAATCTGATCGGATGACGCGTGTGCTTTCTGGAAGCCGGGGCGCGTTGCTCAGAAGTGGTAGGCGATGCTCATGAAGGGGCCGTGGAGCGTCGTCTCGTAGCGGAAGTTGGAGCGCGGGCCGGTCACCGATTCGTAGTCGGTATAGAGCGCGCGATAGCCGATGGCCGTGGACCAGGCCTCGGTCCAGTTGTAGCCCACCGAGACCAGCCCCTGCGATGTCAGCTTGGAGCTGGAGGGGAGGCCGAAGCCGCCCACGTCGGCGAGGGCGTTGAGGAACCACTTCTCGTTGATGCGATATTGCAGGGCGAGACCGAACACCGGGTCCAGCCAGTCCTTCACGTTGGTTTCGGCCAGGGAGACGATGCCGCCGAAGGAGGAGAGCGTGGTGTCGGCGGTCAGGCGCTGGTAGCGGAAGCCCGCCGTGGCGCTGAGGTCGAAGCCCGGCCCGCCGATGGGCAGGCGATAGCCGGCGGCGCCGGAGACGATCAGGAGGCGCTGCGACAGGTCGAACTGCGTGCCGCGGCCATCATCGATGGACTTGCTGGCGCTCAGCTGCGACCAGAACAGGTCGGCGAACAGGGTCCAGTTGTCCTTCTTGGCGAGGAAGCTGCCCATCACCGCCCCGTCGAAATGGGACAGGATATCGGCGAACGAGGCGTCCACCGGG
The DNA here is from genome assembly GCF_029991245.1 of Xanthobacter autotrophicus. Lineage (GTDB taxonomy): Bacteria > Pseudomonadota > Alphaproteobacteria > Rhizobiales > Xanthobacteraceae > Xanthobacter > Xanthobacter autotrophicus_C. Next base: position 15,265 of record NZ_JAIVFO010000088.1, on the reverse strand, counting down.
AAGGTCGGCAGGTCGCGGATGCCGAGGTTGCCGTTGATGCCCGTGGCCCAGCCGTAGAGCACCGCCTGGAACTGCCATTTTGATTCGGGCGGAGGAGCGAATGCCGTTGCGGCCACGGCCGGTGCGGCCGTGAGGTCGGCGGCGCGGGCGGGCGGGCTCAAGACGTCGAGCCCGAATGACAGGGTTGCAACCGGCAGGGCAAGGCAACAGGCCACCGCCATGGCGCGCGCGCGCCGGCACCGCCCCATCGCATGGACGGGTTGTCGATGCGTCCCCGATGGAGCGGCGGTCTCGGTGCGATGCTGCGTCATATGTTCCCCTCCTGTCGTCAGTCTTCGGCCGCCCCAGGCACGCCTGTTGCCCCTGCCGTATAGCATTGCCTGAAGAACGGCGCCCGCCCCAGGGGGTGGGCGCCGCCCGTGGTCAGTAGCAGGGGGGATAGGGGTAATAGCCGCAATAATAGGCAGGAGGAGGCGGAGCCGCCGCCGCGGCACCGATCGCGGCGCCGGCGGCAACGCCCACGGCGGCACCCGCCACGGCCGCCCCTGCCGGATAGTAGGGATGGCCGTACCAGGCGCCATGATAGACCGGCGCATGGTAGTAGCCGCCGCCGTGATAGCCGTAGCCGCCCACATGCACCGCGCCGCCGCCATAGGGGCCGCGCACCGCCCAGGCGTCGATGAAGAGCGCCACCGGGCCGCCGGGGGTCAGGGTGCCTTCCAGCACCGCCACGTCGAAGGTGAGGGTGGTGCCCTCCAGCTTCGGCGTCTTCAGCGTGACCACCACGTCGGACACCTCGCCGGGCTTGGCGCCCAGGACGGAGACGGTGGCGTTGGGCGGATCGACGGCGAAGCTGTCCTTGCCCTCGTCCCACTGCATTAGGAACTGCTGCAGCGTCTCGTGGCCGGCGGCGCGCACCGGGCGGTCGGCGAAGACGATGGTGTTGGTTGAGACGCCGGTGAGGGTCAGTTTGCTCCCCTCCAGCTTGGCGCCGGCGGCGTTGATTACGGCGAGCGAGGGGATCGGGCGATCGGCGTGGGGCACGCCGATCGCCTTCTGCAGCGGCACGTGCTGAGGCTTGGCCGCATCCTGCGCCAGCGCAGCGCCGCCGGTGAGGAGCAACGCCGCAGCGGCGAGGGAACTGGTCCAGCGGCGCGGGGGCCTCGGGGGGCATGCCAGGGTCGGGGTCATGATCTCGGCTTCCTTTCAAGCATGTCAAGCATGGCAGGGTCGGCAACTCACCGCAGGTGTCATACCAACCGCTCCGGTCCATTCGGGTGCCGAGCGGGTTTCCCTCCGCCACCCGGCTGTACGCCGGTGGCCGATCTCAAGCCCGGTTCCGGCAACCCGGTCCGGAGCAGGGGACAGGCGGTCGCGATCCCCTATTTCGACGGGCCGTCGGCGGCCTTGGCCGCCGCGTCGCGCAGCTTGGCGATATCGTCCGGCGTCAGCTTCGGATGGTCGATGGCCAGCGTGATCTTGTTGATCTTGCCGGTGAAGGCGAACGGCACCTGATAGTCCGCATCGTCTACCGGCGTGCCGGTGTCGGAGCCCACGTCCAAATTCTCGTCCCAGGCGAGGATGAGCGGGATGGTGTGGGGCATGGAGGTTGTCGCCACCACCTTGCCGTCCACGCTCAGGGTGCCGGTGCCGCCCTGGCCCAGGCCGCTGCTGGAACCGAAGGCCAGCGTCGCCATGCCGAGGCCGTCATACTTGAAGTCGAACACCAGGGTGTGCTTGCCCGGTGCCAGCGGCTCGGTGCCCTGCCACTTCACCTTCTTCAGGCCAACGAGGTTCCAGGTGAAGGAGGGCTTGCCCTTCAGCAGGTAGAAGCCATAGCCGGCGAACCGCCCGCCCTGGGTGATGAGCATGCCGTCGCCGCCGCCCTCGGGCACCACCACATCCGCCGTGAAGCGATAGGAGGTGTTCAGCACCGAGGGTGCGTCGCCATTGGGCGTGCCGGTGAGCGGCGTGGTCCAGGTGAAGACGTTGCGGCCCGCGGTGATGCTCGGGCGCGGCGTGATGAGCCGCGTGGCCACGGTGGAATCGAGGGGGAGCACCTGGTATTTCCGGGCCTCGGACCAGAACAGGTCCGCCATCGCCTTCACCTTGTCGGGATGCTTGGCGGAAACGTCTTCGTACTGGGTCCAGTCTTCCGAAATATTGTAGAGTTCCCACGGATATTTGGTGGGATCGGAGACCAGGGTGCCCTGCGTCACCCACGGCGGACGCATCACCTTGCTGCTCAGCATCCAGCCCTCGTTATAGATGGCGTGGTCGCCCATCATCTCGAAATACTGGGTCTTGTGGGTGGAGGGCGCGGTCGCGTTGGCCTTGTCGAAGGTGTAGGCCATGCTGACCCCTTCGATGGGGGCCTGCTTGACGCCATCCACCATATCGGGAGCCTTGATGCCGGTGGCCTCCAGGATGGTCGGCGCGATGTCGATCACATGGTGGAACTGGGTGCGGATGCCGCCCTTGTCCTTGATCGCCTTGGGCCAGGAAATGGCCACGCCTTGCCTGGTGCCGCCGAAATGGGAGGCCACCTGCTTGGTCCAGGAGAAGGGGGTGGAAAAGGCCCAGGTCCAGCCCACCGCCATGTGGTTGTAGGTCTTGTCCGAGCCCCAGACGTCATAGAAATACTTCAGCTGGTCTGCGACCGGCACGTCGACGCCGTTGAACATGGCGACTTCGTTGGGGGTGCCGATGAGCGTGCCTTCGGCGCTGGAGCCGTTGTCGCCGCTGATATAGATGATCAGCGTGTTGTCCAGCTTGCCCATGTCCTCGACCGCCTGGATGACGCGGCCGATCTCATTGTCCGTATACATCAGGAAGGCGGCGTAGACATCCACCTGGCGCTTGAACATCTTCTGTTCGTCGGCGGTGAGCTTGTCCCAGCGCTTCAGCAGGTCGTCCGGCCAGGGTGTCATCCTCGCGTTCTGGGGGATGACGCCGAGCTTCTTCTGGTTCTCGAAGATCTGGTCACGCAGCGCGTTCCAGCCCTTGTCGAACAGGTGCAGGTTCGTCGCCTTCTCGATCCATTCGGGGGTCGGGTGGTGCGGAGCGTGGGTGCCGCCGGGCACGTAATAGACGAAGAACGGCTGGTCCGGCGTCAGGGTGTTGATCTTGTTCATGTAGGCGATGGCTTCGTCCGCCATGGCCGTGGTCAGGTTGAACGAGGGGTTGCCCAGGAACGGATAGATATAGGTGGTGTTGCGGGCCAGGTTGTCCGGCTGCCACTGGCTGGTGTCGCCACCCATGAAGCCGTAGAAATACTCGAACCCCATGCCCGTGGGCCACTGGTCGAACGGGCCGGTGGAGATGGCCTGGAAGGCCGGCGTGTTGTGGTTCTTGCCGAACCACGAGGTGCGGTAGCCGTTGTCCCTCAGGATCCGGCCGACGGTGGCCTTGTCTTCGGAGATGATGCTGTTGTAGCCCGGATAGCCCGTGGCCATCTCGGACACCACGGCGAAGCCGGCGGAATGGTGGTTGCGTCCGGTGATCAGCGCGGCGCGGGTGGGCGAGCACAGGGCGGTGGAGTGGAAATTGGTGTAGCGCAGCCCGTCGTTGGCGATGCGGTCGAGGCTGGGGGTGGGAATGACGCCGCCGAAGGTGGAGGGCGCGCCGAAGCCCACGTCGTCGGTCATGATGAGCAGCACGTTGGGCGCGCCGGCGGGCGGCACGATCCGCGCCGGCCAGAACGGCTTGGAGTCCTGCGCCAGCTCCTTGATCACGCCCTCGAACTTTTGCGGCGGTGCCGGGATCTGGCTGCCGTCGATGACGATGGTGGAATCCGGGGCGCCGGGCGTGCCGTTGATCCTCTGGGCGCTGGCGGGCAGGGCGGCGGGGATCGCGCCGAGCACGGTGAGGCCGGCCGTCAGGGCCAGCACAAAGATGCGGGACATGTCTTGTTTCCTCCGGACAAGAGGTATTTACATACTTCTGGTCGGTTTTCTTAACCCTGGGTCAGTAGAAACCGTTATCGGCAGGCTTTGGATCAGTATCGGGCGCGGAGGAGCGCATATCCCATGATCCAGGTCAATGCGCGTCGACAGTGGTCTGACGCCGAACGATGCCGCACGCGCCACCACGTACCTGCTCCTCGGTCGGCGGGGTCCGCGGCGGTTCACGCCACCAGCGCCACCACGGCGGCGTTGAGCAGGCTCGCCGCCGCGCGCGGGTTGAGGCGCACCTGAAGCCCGCGCTGGCCGCCATTGATGAAGACCGCGTCGTGGTGCACCGCCTGCTCTTCCATGGCGGTGGGCACCTTCTTCATCTGCCCGAACGGGCTGATGCCGCCCACCTTGTAGCCGCTCATGCGCTCGGCGTCGGCCGGCTTCATCATCTGGGCGGACTTGCCGCCGAACGCGGCGGCCAGCTTCTTCATGGAGACCTCGTGGTCCGACGGCACGATCACGCAGACCGCCTTGCCATCCACCAGCGCCATCAGCGTCTTCAGCACCCGCTCCGGCGTCTCCCCCAGGGCCTCGGCGGCCTGGATGCCGATGCGGTCCGCGTCGGGGTCGTAGTCGTAGCTGTGCACGGTGAAGGCGATCTTCGCCTGTTCCAGCATCTTCGTCGCCCGCGTCGCCTTCGACATCCCCACACATCCCGTCCTGATCCGGCGGGCACCCATGTTGGTCCGCGCGGCCGGACTTGGGAAGATGGGCTTGGGAAGACGGGCTTGGGAAGCCACACTTGGGAAGGCTGACTTGGGAAGAGGCCGGCCCGCCACGCGGGGCCGCACGCCGGTGCCCTTGTGTCGCGAACCTACAGCGCGGCGACTTCCGGTTTCACCTCCGTGAAAGCGCGGATCGCGCCCTCGTGATCAAACAGGTGCGCCCCACCGATGGCCGGCTTCCATGTGGCGCGGGGCCGGAAGCCGTCCATCCGCGGGGCGTGCCCGTGGGGGTCTGTTGTTGGAATGCCTGCCCGGGGCGGCCTCAGGTCCGACCGCCCTGGGCGGGGCGGGCGTCAGCCGTTGCCGAGGCCGCGGTCACCCTGCTCCAGGAACAGGCGGTCCTGCTCGGTGAGGGTCTGCTGGTCCTTCTGTCCGGAGAGGAGGTTGAAGGGCTGGGTGGCCTTGCTGTTCTGGTGGGTGGCGGGGGCATAGGCGCGGGGCGTCTCCCGCGCGGTGTTCTGGCCGTTCTCCTGGGCCACGGCGGCGGTGGAGACGAGGGTGGTGGAGACGAGGGCGGTGGAGGTGAGGGCGAGCGCCGAAACGGCGGCGATGAGCAGATGACGCATGGATCGCTTCCTTATGTGATCGCAATCTGTCGAGGCAGGCGTGCTGTCGAAGCCAATGCGCTGCCCGATGCCCAGACCCTAGGGGGCGCCTGTCGCAGAACTGTCTCCGCAAACCGCCCGGATCGTCGTCAAATGTCGCGTCCGGCGGCCTCGGCACAGGCCGATACACTTGCGCCCCGCGGGGCCGGTCCATCGGCGGCTTCCGCCACCCCGGCCGGGGTTTCGGCGAAGGCGGCGGCGGCGCGGGAAATGGGCGCGGGCAAAGGCGAAAGCACCCCTGCCGCGCGCCGTCTGGTCTCCTGTGATCGCAAATCCGTGAGCGGTTACAGTCTGGTACACTTTTGCAGTGGGCAATGCGCGCGCTCGGCCTATGGTCCTTGAAGGAGCAGAAGGAATGGACAGCGCACCCCACATCGCGATCGTGGATGACCACCGCGACATCCGCGATCTCGTCGGCAAGTACCTGACCCAGCATGGCTATCGCACCAGCCTCGCGGACAGCGCGGCGGCGTTGCGTCGTCAGCTGGAGCGCGGGGCTGCGCCCGATCTCGTGGTGCTGGACGTGATGATGCCGGGCGAGGACGGGCTGTCCCTGTGCCGCTTCCTGCGCAGCACCACCGAGTTGCCGGTGATTCTCCTCACCGCCATGGCGGAGGAGACCGACCGCATCGTCGGCCTCGAGATCGGCGCCGACGACTACCTCACCAAGCCCTTCAGCCCGCGCGAGCTGCTGGCGCGCATCAAGGCGGTGCTGCGCCGCGTCCACAGCCTGCCGCCGCAGAAGGGGCATATCGCGGCCAAGACCTTGCGCTTCGACCGCTGGAAGCTGGACGTGGGTCGCCGCGAACTGATGGCCGAGGACGATGTGGCCGTGCCGCTCAGCACCGCCGAGTTCCGCCTGCTGTGCGCCTTCCTCGACCATCCCGGCATCGTGCTGAGCCGCGACCAGTTGCTGGACCTCACGGCGGGGCGCGCCGCCGATCCGTTCGATCGCAGCATCGACAATCAGGTCAGTCGCCTGCGCAAGAAGATCGAGGCCGATCCCAAGGTGCCGGCCCTCATCAAGACTCACTGGGGCGGCGGCTACAGCCTGGCAGCGGAGGTGGAGCGCTCATGATCCGCCTGTTCAGACGCAGCCTCGCCGCGCGTTTCATCTGCTTTACCTTGGTCATTCTCGCCCTGTCGCAGGTGGTGGCGTTCTCGATCTCCTGGGACCAGCATGGCCAATCCATGCGAAAGGTGGCCAAGGGCGAGATGCTGAGCCGCTGCGCCGCGCTGGTGCGGGTGCTGGAAGCCACGCCGCCGTCCCTGCAGGGTGACATCCTGCGCGCCAGCGCCACCACCCTCACACGCTACTGGATCTCGCCGGGAGCGCCGAAGCGGCCAGCGGAATGGCGCAGCGCCGCCTGGAGCGAACTGCGCCGGCCGTTGCCGCGCGTCCACTTTCCCAGTCATGCCGGGGCGGGCGAAGAAGCCTCGCAGGCGTCCCAGCCGCCGAAGGAGCCGCACGCCGGCGGCTCGCCGGAGTGGATGGCGCTGTCGCAGGAGGTCTGGCCGCTGCCCAACCTGGCCCGGTTCATCTATCTGGATGGGGCCAGCGGCATGGGCATCGCCACGCAATTGTCCGACGGTTCGTGGCTCAATGCGGTGTTCGTGAAGCCCGGCCCCGAGGGGTTCTGGACCACCCGCTCGGTCACCTTCCTCGCCCTTGCGGGCGTCTTCTTCTGCATCCTCGCGGTGGTGGCCGCGCAGGGTATCACCCGCCCGCTGCGGCGGCTGGCGCACGCGGCGGAGGCGCTTGGCCGGGGCGAGAAGATCGATCCCCTGCCCGAGAGCGGCCCGGACGACGTGACGGCCATCGCCTTCAACCGCATGCAGGAACGCCTGACGCGGTTCGTGGATGATCGCACCCGCATGCTCGCGGCCCTCGGCCACGATCTGCGCACGCCGCTCACCTCCCTGCGCCTGCGGGCCGAGTTCGTTGCCGACGACGACCTGCGCGAGAAGATGCTCGGCACCATCGCCGAGCTGCAGGGCATGACGGAAGCCAGCCTTGCCTTCGTGCGCGCCGACGCCACCGCCGAGGCCACCCGCACGGTGGAACTGTCCGCCTTGGTGGAAAGCCTGTGCGACGACCTCGCCGAGATCGGCTGGGACGTGACCTTCGGGGACTCCCCCAAGGTCGGCTGCCGCTGCCGGCCGGATGCGGTGCGCCGCGCCTGCCGCAACCTCGTGGAGAACGCCGTGCGCTACGGCGAGCGGGCCCGGGTGCGGGTGGAGCGCAGCGGCGATGCCGCCGTGATCGTGGTGGAGGACGATGGACCGGGCATCGCCGAGGAGCTGAAGGAGCAGGTGTTCGCCCCCTTCTTCCGGCTGGAAAGCTCACGGTGCATGGAGACCGGCGGCCACGGCCTGGGCCTTGCCATCGTCCGCACGGTGGCACGCCGCCACGGCGGCGACGTGACCCTCGCCAACAGGGTGGGCGGGCTTACCGCCGTCTTCAGCCTGCCCCTGGCCGGCAGCGGGGCCGTGCCCGATTTGGGGACCCCGGAGCGAGCCGGGTCCGTGCCGCAGGGACTTGCCGCGACCTCGTGACCGAAGGCGGGCACCGGCCTTCCCCAGGGTCGCCTCGTTCGCCATTTATTCTGCATTTTCAAGCAGCTGTGCTTAGGCGCTGTCTGCCTTGACGGGTGGCGCGCCGGCACGGCAAGAGCGTTTCGGCCGGCGGGCGTGGCCTGCGCGCCCTTTCCCGCGGGCGCCCGATGGCCTATTTGCGCGCTCAAGCTCCCCATCTCCGCGAGATCCCCGCGCATGATACGCCTCGACAATATCGGCAAGCAGAACGGCAAGCAGATCGTCTTCATCGAAGCCTCGGCGGCGCTGCTGAAGGGCGAGAAGATCGGCCTCGTCGGCCCCAACGGCGCCGGCAAGACCACGCTGTTCCGCATGATCACCGGCGAGGAGCCCCCGGACGAGGGGCAGGTGAGCGTCGATCGCGGCATCACCATCGGCTATTTCAGCCAGGACGTGGGCGAGATGGAAGGCCGCAGCGCGCTGGCCGAGGTGATGGACGGCGCCGGCCCGGTGAGCGTCGTCGCCGCCGAGCTGAAGGAGCTGGAGACGGCCATGGCCGACCCCGAGCGCGCCGACGAGATGGACGCCATCATCGAGCGCTACGGCGAGGTGCAGGGCCGGTTCGAGGAACTGGGCGGCTACGCGCTGGAGGGCCGCGCCGCCGAGGTGCTGGCCGGCCTCGGCTTCAGCCAGGAAATGATGGACGGCGACGTGGGCAAGCTCTCGGGCGGCTGGAAGATGCGCGTGGCGCTGGCCCGCATCCTGCTCATGCGCCCGGACGTGATGCTGCTGGACGAGCCGTCCAACCATCTCGACATCGAAAGCCTGATCTGGCTGGAGGCCTTCCTGAAGGGCTTCGACGGCGCGCTGATGATGACCTCCCACGACCGCGCCTTCATGAACCGCATCGTCACCAAGATCGTGGAGATCGACGCCGGCGCCCTCACCACCTATTCGGGCGACTATGAATTCTACGCCCAGCAGCGGGCGCTGAACGAGAAGCAGCAGCAGGCCCAGTTCGAGCGCCAGCAGGCCATGCTGGCCAAGGAGATCCAGTTCATCGAGCGGTTCAAGGCCCGCGCCTCCCACGCCGCGCAGGTGCAGAGCCGGGTGAAGAAGCTGGACAAGATCGACCGGGTGGAGCCGCCCCGCCGCCGCGAGAGCGTGTCGTTCGAGTTCCAGCCGGCGCCGCGCTCCGGCGAGGACGTGGCGAGCCTGAAGGGCGTGCACAAGAGCTACGGCAGCCGCACCATCTATGAGGGGCTGGATTTCCACGTGCGCCGCCGCGAGCGCTGGTGCGTCATGGGCGTGAACGGCGCCGGCAAGTCCACCCTGCTGAAGCTGGTGACGGGCGCCACGGAGCCGGACGCCGGCACGGTGGCGGTGGGCGGCAGCGTGAAGATGGCCTATTTCGCCCAGCACGCCATGGAGGTGCTGGAGGGCGAGCGCACCGTGTTCGAGACCCTGGAGGATTCATTCCCCCAGGCCGGGCAGGGCGCCTTGCGGGCGCTCGCCGGCTGCTTCGGCTTCTCGGGCGAGGATGCGGACAAGCGCTGCCGGGTGCTGTCGGGCGGCGAGAAGGCCCGCCTCGCCATGGCGCGCATGCTCTATGATCCGCCCAATTTCCTGGTGCTGGACGAGCCCACCAACCATCTCGACATCGCCACCAAGGAGATGCTCATCGCCGCGCTGGCGGATTATGAGGGCACCATGCTGTTCGTCTCCCACGACCGGCATTTCCTCGCCGCCCTGTCGAACCGGGTGCTGGAGCTGACCCCCGAGGGCATCCACCAATATGGTGGCGGCTACACCGAATATGTGGCCCGCACCGGCCAGGAGGCTCCGGGCCTGCGGAGCTGATCCGGAAAGGAGTCGGATCAATAGCGCAGGCGCGCGTAATAGGAGGTCTGCGCCGCCGCGCGGGCCTGCCCCAGGGTAAGGATGCCGCGTGCGCGCAGCAGCGGCAGCAGCTTCAGGAAGATCTCGGCGGTGGCCAGCGCGTCGCCCAGCGCCGTGTGGCGGCCGGAGACGGCGACGCCGAGGCGCGCCGCCATGGCTTCCAGTCCGTGGCTCTCCTCCCCCGGATGGACGATGGCGGCCAGCAGCAGGGTATCGAGCACCGGCTGGTCGAAGCGCACCCCGCTGGCGGTCTCCTTGAGGGTCAGGAAGCGCATGTCGAAGGCCACGTTGTGGCCCACCAGCACGGTATCTGCGGCGAAGGCGTGGAAGGCCGGCAGCACCTGCAGCAGGGTCGGCTTGCCGCGCACCATCTCCGGGCGGATGCCGTGCACGGCGATGCCGGCTTCCGGGATGGAGCGCTGCGGGTCCACCAGCTGGTCGAAGCATTCGCTGCCGAGCAGCCGGCCATTGACGATGCGGGTGGCGCCGATCTGGAGGATCTCGTCGCCGCCGGCGGGGTCAAGGCCGGTGGTCTCGGTGTCGAACACCGTATAGGCGATCTCGCCCAGCGGCCGGTCGTCGCTCTCGCGGCTCTGCGCGCTCGCGGCGAACAGGTCGAAATCGTAATAGGCCGGGCGGCTCTCGCCGGGGGCTGGCAGCGGCGCCACCGTGCCGGCGGCCACCGGCAGCAGGAAGCGGAACAGCGCGCCCGAGCCGTCGCGCGCATGCTCCAGCCACAGCTCGCCGCCGTGCCGCTCCACCACGTCGCGCACCGTCAGGGGGGAGGGGGTATCCCCGCTCTGCATGGGGCAGGTCTGCCAGCCGGCGAGGTCGAGGCCGGGCGCGGTGCCCCGGAACACCAGGTCGAGATGGGCGCGGCCGCCGGCCGGCGCAAGGCGCAGGGCCAGATGAGGCGCTCCCAGCACCTCGGCGAGGCGGGCGGCAAGGAAGGCGAGGGCCTGGATCAGGGCGAAGCTGTCCACGCTGAGCCAGATGTCGGCGTCCACCGCAACCGTGTCCACGTCCTGCCCGGTCTCGGTCGCGATGCGCTGGGCGGCGGCGGCGGCAAGGTCGGCGCCCAGCATGTCCTGCAGCGGCCAGCGGGTCTTCATGTCGTGGGAGGCGTCGGCGGCGAGCGTGGTGAGGCGCTGGCTCATGGCGCCGACTTCGTCGCGCACCACGGCCTGGAAGCGCTCCCGGTCGGCGGGTTCGAGGTCCGGATAGTCCAGCATGTCGAGGGCCGCCTGCATGCTGGCGAAGGAGGCGCGGCTCGCCTCGGAGAGGTCCAGCCAGCGGCGGTCCTGCCGGGAGCGGGCCTCGTATTCGTCGGTGATGTCGTCCAGCAGCAGCACGAAGCCGGTGACGTCGCCCTTGTCGTCGGCCGCCGCGCGCACCGGGGCGAGCGACACCTGGATGAGGTGGCCGAGGGGCGTCGTGGTCACGAAGCGCGCCGAGGCGCGCGCGTCGCCGCGGGCGATGCGCCGGGCGATGCCTTCGCGGGCATGGTCGATGAGGGCGCGGTCGATGACCGCATGGATGGAGCGGCCAAGGCCGATCAATTCTGCGCCCGCCACGCCTCCTGGCGCCTGCGACAGGGGGCGGAAGAGGGCGCGCGCCCGGGCGTTGTAGAGCAGGATCCGCCCTTCGAGATTGAGCACCACCACCGATTGCTCCAGCTCCGCCATCAGGGCGGCAAGCTGGTCGCGCTGGAGCGCCACGTCGCGGCTGGCCTCGGCCACAAGGCGGGCCATGTCCTCCTCAAGGGCGCGGCGCTGGCCGGCGAGGGCGTTGATGGCCTCGCCGAGCGCGCGCATCCCGGCGCCGGCCTGCGGGGGAAGAGGCGGGGCGGCGGCGTCGCCGGCCAGCACGCGGGTGGCATCGGCGAGGCGGGCCGGGGCTTCCCCATAGGTGGCATGGAGGCGCAGGGCGAGCACGCCGGCGCCGAGGGCGGCCAGGAACCACCACAGCACCACCAGCATGCCGTGGCTGTCCATGAGCGGTGCGACGGTATCGGCGACGGCCGCCCGCTCGGCGGGACCCAGCGTCGAAAAAAGCAGGCCGGCGCCGAGGAGGAGCCAGAGGCCAAGAACTGCGCCCGGCGCCAGGACAATCAGCGCCAGACGCCGGTCGAAGCTCATGCCGGCAGATCCTTCGGCAGCTCGATTGCCGCCGCGCTGTTCGCCGCGAGGTCCCGCGCGGCCGTATCCTTGGCCAGCATGTCCTTCACCTGCTGCACCAGATCACGGGTGGAGAAGGGCTTGGTGACATAGGCGTCCGCCCCAGCGCCGACGCCGCGCGCCATGTCGGTCTCGCGGCCCTTGGCGGTGAGCATGACGATCAGGGTGGAGCGCACGTCGGCATCGGCCCGCACCGCCTCGCACACGTCGAAGCCGGACAGGCCGGGCATGGTGGCGTCGAGCAGGACAAGGCGCGGATGCGCGCGGCGGATGGCGTCCAGCGCCTGACGCCCGTCGCGGGCCACCAGCACGTCGAAGCCCTCGCGCTTCATCATGAATTCCAGCGAGACGACGATATTGGGCTCGTCGTCGGCGATGAGCACCTTGGTGCAGGCGACGGCGCCGATGTTCGGGGCGGGGCCGGATTCTGGCGTCATGGCGTTTCCTCCTTCTTGTTGCCGCCGGCCAGGGCTTTCACCGTGCCTGCGGGTTCGGACGCGGCAGGAGCAAGCCCTTCCGCACCGGCATCTGGCTGGAAGGGCAGTCGGAACGCGAAGCACGCGCCGCTGCCGTCTTGATTCTCCAGCCACATCCTGCCGCCGAAATGATCCACGATCCGGCGGCTGATCGGAAGCCCCAGTCCGGTGCCGGGCGGGCGGGTCAGGGCGTCGCCACCCTGACGGAACTTCTCGAATATGGTGTCGCGCTCGCCCTGCGGCACCCCCGGCCCATTGTCTTTCACCCGAACCACGAGGCCGTCGCCGTCCACATGGAGGCTGACGATGATGCGCCCGCCTTCGGCCGGGACGAACTTAACCGCATTGGAGATGAGGTTCAGCATCACCTGCGTCAGCCGGTCGGGGTCGGCGCGCAGCAGCGGCACCGCCTCCGGCGCCTCGAACACGATCTGCGCCCCCCGGCCGCGCGCCAGCTCGGTGGTGGCGGTGACGGCATCGCGCGCGAGGCGGCGCATGTCCACGTCGGCATTGTGCCATTCGCCATGGCCGGATTCGAGCTTGGCCATGTCCAGCACCTGGTTGACGAGGCGGCCCAGCCGCTCGCTTTCCCCCACGATGATGGCGAGGAAGTCCTGGCGCTGGGCCTCCTCCATGTCGGGCGCGTCCAGCATCAGCTCCGACAGGGCGCGGATGGCGGTCAGCGGCGTGCGCAATTCGTGGGTGACGGAGGAGACGAAATCGTCCTTCAGCTCGTCCAGGGTGCGCAACTGGGCATTGGCGGCGGACAATTCCGCCGAGGCGATCTCCAGCGAGCGGGATTTCTCTTCCAGCGCCAGCGCATAGACCCGCAGTTGCGAGGCTTCGTTCAGGATCTCCATCACATCGGCGGGGCTGAGCGGCTCCTCCTCCGCCACCGCCGCCACCAGCACCCGCGCCGAGGCGCTGCCCACCGCGCCGGCAAGGCGGCGCTCCACCTTGTCCACCAGCCGGGCGTCGGCGGTGAGGTCGGTGCCCACGGCGACGCCGCTCTCGTGGGCGTGGTCCGCGAAGATCTGGCGCGCCGCGTCGGGGCCGAGCAGGCGGCTTGCCAGCGCCATCAGGTCGGCGGGGCGGGCGCGCCCGCGCCAGAACACCGGGTCGGCCGCGCCTGCGGTTGCCGTGGCATGGCCGCGGGCGAACACATCCACGAACAGCAGCGCCTGGCTTGCCTCCCGCCCCGACGGCGCGCGCCACAGGGACAGGCCCACAAAGAGCGCGACATTGACAAGCAGGCTCCAGAACAGGGCGTGGGAGAGGTTGTCGAGGCCTTCGAGGCCGAACAGGCGCTCCGGGGCGAGGGCGGTGATCCCGAACGGGCCATGGGTGAGGAAGGCGTCGTCGATCCATCCCGATTTCGCCACCGAGGGCAGCATCAGGGTGTAGATCCACACCAGGAAGCCCCCGGCGAGGCCCCCCAGCGCGCCCGAGCGCGTGGCCTCGCGCCAGTACATGCCGCCGAACAGGGCCGGCGCGAACTGGGCCACGGCGGCAAAGCTGATGAGGCCGATGGAAACCAGCGCATAGGCCTCCCCCGCCACCTGGAAATAGAGGTAGCCCAGAAGCAGGATGACGAGGATGGCGGCGCGGCGGATGTTGAGGATGATCGCCGTGAGGTCGCCCCCGGCGCGCGCGCCGAAATCCTTGAGCCGCAGCAGCGAGGGCATGACGAGATCGTTGCAGACCATGGTGGAGACGGCGATGGTCTCCACGATCAGCATGCCGGTGGCGGCGGAGAGCCCGCCCACATAGGCGAACAGCGCCAGCCCCGTGGCCCCGTGCGCCAGCGGCAGGGAGAGCACGAAGGTCTCCGGGTCCGCCCCCTTCGGGCTGAACAGCAGCATGCCGCCCAGCGCCAGCGGCAGCACGAAGATGTTGATGACGAGGAGATAGGCGGGAAACACCCAGGCCGCCCGCTTCAGGTGGCGCTCGTTCACGCACTCCACCACCATCATCTGGAACTGGCGCGGCAGCAGCAGCACCGACAGCATGGAGAGCAGGGTCAGCGTGAACCACTGGGCATAGCCGAAGGCGCCGGCGCCGCCCTCGCCGCCGAGGCGCAGCAGGGAGGCAAGCTCGGGTACGGCCTTGGCCCGCGCCCAGATGTCGGCCATGCCGTCGAACAGGCCGTAGGTGACGAACAGGCCCACGGCGAGAAAGGCCACCAGCTTGACGAGGGATTCGAACGCCACCGCCGCCACCATGCCCTCGTGCCGCTCCGCGCTGTCGAGGTGGCGGGTGCCGAACAGGATGGTGAAGAGGGCAAGCGCCAGCGCCACCAGGAGGGTACCGTCCTGCCACCAGGCCGGGCTCGCCCCGCCGCCCGCGGTCCCCGAGGCGGTGAGCAGCACGTAGCCGGAGGAGACCGCTTTGAGCTGGAGCGCGATGTAGGGAACGATGCCCACCACGGTGATGAGCGTGACCAGCGCCGCCACCAGCGGGCTCTTGCCGTAGCGGCTGGCGATGAAATCGGCGATGGAGGTGATGCGGTAGGTGTGGGCGATGCGGATCATCTTGCGCACCACGATCCACGCCAGCAGCATGGCCAGCATGGGCCCAAGATAGATGGGCAGGAACCACACCCCGGTGGCGGCGGCGCGCCCGACGCTGCCGAAATAGGTCCAGGCGGTGCAGTAGACCGCCAGCGACAGGGCATAGATCCAGGCGTTGCCGATCACCGAGCGGCCCTCTCGCGCGCGCCGGTCGGCGAAGGCGGCGATGGCGAACAGGAGCGCGAGGTAGACCACCGCCGCGCCCACCACCACGGGCGCGGAGATCATGGCGCCTCCATCGGGGGGTGTTGCGCCGGGAGGTGCTGCGCCGGGGGCCGCTGCGGCCCCTCTCGCAGGGGCAGGATCCTGTCTCTTACACACT
>NZ_JAIVFO010000087.1 GCF_029991245.1 Xanthobacter autotrophicus | reverse complement strand
CGGAGATGCGTATAAGAGACAGGGGCGCGGGCGGCATCCACGATGGGACGATAGCCGGTGCAGCGGCACAGGTTCCCCGCCAGCGCCTCATGTATCGCCGCATCGTCCGGCGCGCCGTCCTGCTGGAGCACGTAGAGCGACATGATGATGCCCGGCGTGCAGAAGCCGCACTGGGTGCCGTCGCTTTCGGCCAGCACCTGCTGCACCGGGTGGAGCGCATCCCCCTGCCCCAACCCTTCCACCGTCTTCACCAGCGCGCCGTCGAGCTGCGACAGCAGCATCAGGCAGGCATTGGCCGCCTGCCAGCGCACCCCCTCCCCAGCCGGGAGGCCGATGGCGATGGTGCAGGCGCCGCAATCGCCCTCGGCGCAGCCTTCCTTGGTGCCGGTGAGGTGGCGGCGGGTGCGCAGATAATCGAGCACGGTCATGGAAGGGGCTGCCGCCGCCTCCCGCACGCTTTCGCCGTTCAGCAGGAAGGCGATGGCCACCCGCTCAGCCTCCCGCGCCGGTGGAGGAGCGGAACGCCCAGGCCACCATGCGGCGCTCGAAGGCGGCGAAGACGGCGTACATCAGGATGCCCTGGATCGCGAGCGCCATGAGGCCGGCGAACACCAGCGGCATCTGGAAGTTGGAGCCCGCCTGCACCATGAGATGGCCCACCCCCGCATTGGCGCCGATGGTCTCCGACACCACCGCCCCGACGAAGGCGAGCGTGATGCCCACCTTCAGCGCCCCGAACAGATAGGGCCCGGTGCGCGGGATGCCCACCTTGCGCATGATGTCGAGCTTGGAGGCGCCCAGCGCCCGCAGCACGTCCTCCAGTTCCGGCTCGGTGGTGGCAAGGCCGGTGGCCACGTTCACCACGATGGGGAAGAAGGAGATGAGGAAGGCGGTGAGGATGGCCGGGATCTCGCCGATGCCGAACCACATGATGAGGATGGGCACCACCGCCACCTTGGGCACCGAGTTGAACCCGATCATCACCGGATAAAGCCCGCGATAGATGGTGCGCGACCAGCCCACCACGATGCCCAGCGCAATGCCGAACACCACCGCGATGGCAAAGCCGGCCATGGTGGTCCACAAAGTGACGAAGGAGTTCTTGAGCAACGGCCACCAGTACTTCACCATGGCGGCGAAGATATCCGTCGGCGCGGGCAGGATGAAGGTGTCGATCCTGAACAGGCGGCAGGCCGCCTCCCAGATCACGAACAGGGCCACGGTGAAGGCGACGGGGGCCATATCCTCGGCGGACAGCTTCATTTTCATCTCACGCCGCCTGCCGGGCTTCGGCGATCCTGCCGCGCAGCTCGTGCACCAGCTGGGTGAAGTCCGGTGTGTAGCAGACATCCAACTCCCGCGGCCGGGCGAAGTCCACCGCCCGCGTCTCCACGATGCGGCCGGGGCGCGCGCTCATCACATGGATGGTGTCGGCGAGGAAGCCGGCCTCGCGCAGATCGTGGGTCACCAGGATCACCGTGAAGCCAAGCTTCTGCCAGAGGTCGCGCAGCACGCACCACAATTCCTCGCGGGTGAAGGCGTCGAGCGCCGCGAACGGCTCGTCCAGCATCAGCAGCGCCGGCTCATGGATGAGGGCGCGGCACAGGGAGGCGCGCTGCTGCATGCCCCCCGACATCTCCCACGGAAAGCGATCCGCGAAGGCGCCGAGGCCCACCACGTTGAGCAGCGCCATGGCCTTGTCCTGGAACGCGGCCTTGTCGCGGGAGAAGCGCTGCCGGTAGGGCGGCACGATCTCCAGCGGCAGCATCACATTGGCGAGCACGGTGCGCCACGGCAGCAAGTTGGCGTTCTGGAACGCCATGCCAGCGAGCTTCACCGGACCGGTCACCGGCTTGTCCTCCACCGCCACGGTGCCGGAGGTGGGGCGGATAAGGCCCGTCACCAGCTTCATGAGCGTGGACTTGCCGCAGCCGGACGGCCCCACCACGGCGGCGAACTCGCCCCGCCGCACATGGAGCGTGGTGCCGGCCAGCGCCGTCACCGGGCCGGTGCGACCGGGATAGGTGAGGGTCACGTTGTCGAGGGCGATCACGACGTGCCTTTCGGATCTGGAGCGGCCGCGTGGCCGCCGTCGTCAACTTGCGCGGGGCAGGATTTCGGCGAGCGGCGGGATGAGGTTGATGCCCGGCAGCGCGGCGACCCGCTCCACCCAGGCGCGCACCGCCGGCCACTGCGCAAGATCGAAGTCCGCCTCCTCGGCGCGGTGGGTGTAGGCGAACAGGGCGAGGTCGGCGATGGTCGGCCCCTCGCCCGCCAGCCAGGACTGGCCCGCGAGGTGCTGCTCCATGACATCCAGCGCGGCGGCGCCGCGGGTGGCGCAGTCGGCCAGCCGCGCCTCGTGGAGATGCGCCTGCCGCAGCCACGACTTCAGATAGCGCGCCACCGCGATATAGGGTTCGTGGCTGTACTGCTCGAAGAACAGCCACTCGTGGACACGGGTGCGGTGAAGGCCGGGCGGCGGCAGCCACGGCGTGCCTTCCGCGAAGTGCAGCAGGATGGCGTTGCTTTCCCTGAGCGCCGTCCCGTCATCCAGCACGACGACGGGAACCTTGCCGATGGGATTGAGGGCGAGGAAGTCCGCCGAGCGGGTGCCGGCGGCGCCGCTCAAAGTCTCCACCCACTCGAAGGCGTGGCCGGTAAGGCGGAGAATCTGCGCCGCCTTCCAGCAATTGCCCGACCCGTTCATCCCATGGATGCGCATCGCCGATCCCGATCGCTCCGGCCTCACATCTTCCGCTCGGCCACCGGCGGCAGGTATTCGCCGGTGAAGATGTCCACCGCCGTGGGCTTGGCCTTGAAATCATAGGTGATGGCCACCTGGTCGATGGACTTGGCGAGCCGCGCCGGGTCCACGTCGCCCACGCCGTTGGCCTTCACCCAGGCGGTGACGATGTTGTCGCGCAGGGCCATTTCCAGGCGCGCCAGCTCGATGGCCTCGTCCGCCGTCTCGTTGCGCTTCATCACCGAGGCGATGGCGGCCTTGGGATCGCGGGCGGTCTCGATGATGCCCTTGATGGTGGCCCTCACGAAGCCCTTCACCACCTCCGGATGGGCCTTGGCATAGTCCGGGTTCACCATGATGGCGTTGCCGTAGAGCACCAGCCCGTACTTGGACATGAGCATCACCACGATGTCGTCGGCGGGCACGCCCTTCTGCCGCAGGTTGAAGAAGGAGGAGAAGGAAAAGCCGGTGATGGCATCCACCTGGCCCGCCGCCAGCATGGGCTCGCGCACCGGGAAGCCCACGTTCTCGATCTTCACCTTGTCGGCGTCGATGCCGTTTTCCTTCACGAAGGCCTTCCACTGGGCGAAGGCGCCGTCGGGCGCGGGGGCGCCCAGGGTCTTGCCCTCCAGGTCCTTGGGCTTGGCGATGCCGGTCTTCTTCAGGGTGACGATGGAAAACGGCGGCTCGTCATAGACCATGAGCACGGCCATGACCTTCTTGTCCGGGTTCTGGTCGCGGAACTTCATCAGCGAGTTGATGTCGAAGAAGCCGATGGGATAGGTGCCCGCCGCCACCCGCGCGATGCCGGCCACCGAGCCGGGACCCGAATCGATGGTGACGTTGAGCCCCTCGGCCTTGTAGTAGCCCTTGTCCAGCGCCACGAAATAGGGCGCCGACGGCCCCTCGAACTTCCAGTCGAGGGCGAATTTCACGTCGGTCTCGGCCACGGCCGGCGCCACCGCGAGAAGGGTGAGCGCGGCAGCCAGAAGAGTACGCAACGGCATCATGCAAGGCTCCTCCCGGTGATCCCGGTCCTGTTGCTGTTTCGGCACCCCATCCGCCGCGCCCGAACCAGGCGACGCGGCGTGCCCGCAAGCCTGCCGCCGGAGCAGCAACCCGCGTGCCAAGCTGCCGACCAAGGGCGCGTCCCGGCACGGCGACAGCCCCCGCCCGCGCCGGCAGGCTTGCCTTCCGGAAAGTCGGCAACTCGCGTCGCGGGCCAACGGTCCCGCATGCCCATACATTGAGCATCTGTCGCAGTGCTGCGCAATGATCCTGCGCAGTGCAGCGCGCTGGACAAGTCACCCCGCCTCGGCCATCCCGGACACTGGGAATATCCGGATGAAGCGGCCGGGGAGGCAATGACCATGCGGGCAAGGCGCGTGCTGATGGCCTGGGAGCAAGGCGCCGGCTTCGGCCATACGACCCAGCTTGCGCGCCTCGGCCGCCGGCTCATGGCCGAAGGGATCGAGGTGGTGGCGGCCGTCCGCTATCCGCAGCTGTCGGCGCCCCTGGCCGAGGCCGGCATAAGGGTGATCCAGTCGCCGATCTGGCCGCCGCCGGTGCAACGGCCGGAGGACGCCCGGCCCGCATCCGCCACCCTGTGCGACAGCCTCGGGCGCGCCGGAATGCGCGACGCCGCCAGCGTGCGGACCGCCCTGAAGGGCTGGCGCATCATCCTCGATGCCGAGCAGCCCGACCTCATGGTGTGCGACTACGCCCCCCTCGCCGCCCCGGCCGCGCGGGGGCGCTGCGCCATCATGCAGGCCGGCACCGCCTATTGCCTGCCGCCGTCGGACCTGGAGGAGATGCCGGCGCTCCACGATTTCGCGCCGCCCATGCACCACGACCGCGACCTGCTGGCGAACGTCAACGCCGCCTTGGCAGACGAGGGCATGGCGTCGCTGGAGCGCATTGGCGCGCTGTTCGCCGGGGATGATGTGTTCGTGCGCACCTTCCCCCTGATCGATCCCTATGCCGACCTGCGGGAGCGGCAGGCGGAAGGTCCGATCCTCGGGAATGCGATCGGGCCGGCGCGGTCCGATGCGCATGGCATCTTCGCCTATCTCCACACCCAGGTCGCCGGCCGGCCCGATGTCTTAGAGGCCCTGCGCGCCCTGGGGCCGGAGCTGGAAATCCATGTTCCCGGCGCGGAGCCGGGCCTGATGGAGCCGCTGCGCACGGCAGGCGTGCACGTCCATGCGCGACCGGCGCCCATGGCCGAGGTCCTCGCCCGCAGCCGGCTGGTGCTGCACCAGGGCAGCGCGGGCGTCGCCACCGAGGCGCTCCTCGCCGGCATCCCCCAGGTGACGCTCTGCGTCCACGGCGAGCATTACCTGAATGGTGAATGCCTTGCCGCCGCCGGCCTCGGCCTCAACCTGCCGCTGTTCGATCCCCGGGTGCGGGTCGCGGCGGAGACCATCCGGACCATGCACGAGGACGAGGATGTCCACCTCATGGCGGAGGCGGCGGGGCGCATGCACCGGGCGATGCTGGCCGAAGATCCCCTCGACGTGCTGACCCGGCGCTGCCTCGCGCTGCTCTGAAACGAGCGATATTTTGAAACAGCATACCGCCGCGCGGAAGCAGCATCGCGCCGCACGACGGTATCCCCGCCTGCCGTCAGTGTGGGTTCGGGAGGTGCTCCCGAACCGGATCTGTCGCCTGTCGGCGGATCGACCGTTGCGGTCGACCGGACCGGACTGCGCCCTCAGAAGCCGCCGCGCGGCCCCCGGAAGCCGCCGAAGCCCCCCGGTCCGGTGGGGCCGCCCTGCGGCGGCTGCGGCAGCTGCGGCACCAGCGGTGCCGCCGCGAAATAGCCGCCGCCACCTCCGCAGCCATAGCTGTAGGGCGGGCACGGGTTCTGCGGAACGAGGGGGATCAGAACGTTGCCCTGGTTCTGCTGCGCCGCCTGCTGGGCGATGAGGTCCGCCTCGCCCTTCAGGTCGGTGTTCACATAGCGGCAGGAGGCGGCGGCGAGGTCCATGGTGGTCTGGCCCTGCACCGGGATGGAGCAGGGATGGCTGGCGCCGCGATCGATGCCGGTCACGTCCGGCGTCGGCTCGGGCCGGCCGCCGTTCTGCCCGGTGCGGCTGCGGGTCTGGGCGATGATGGCGTCGATCTGGCCCTGCGGCACGCGGGTCGGCCCGGCGATGCCGGCGCGGTTCACCGTGACCATGAAGCCGGGGCGGCGCACCACCACCGTCTCGCCCGAGGGCCCGACGATGGTCAGCGTGCCGAACTGGAGGATGGCCTGGGTCTCGCCGTCGCGATGGAGGATCGCGGCGACGCCGCCGCGGATGCCGATGGTGGCCACCGGGGTCTTCACCTCCGCCCCGTCCGTATGGCTGGCATTGCCGCCCACGAAGCGCACCGCGCCCTTGGTGAGGGAAATGGCCATGGACCCCTTCTTGGCGTTGGGGTCGTAGACGAATTCGTCGATCAGGAGATTGGAATTGGGGCCGATGTTCAGGGTGGTCTTGTCCACGAACAGGACCTGGACACTGCCGGTGCTGCTGGTCTCGATGCGCTCGCGGTGGACGATGTTGGAGCCAAGCTCCAGCGTGCGCGTGCCCGAGCCGGTGGAGCGCGGGTTGACCGCGGCGGCGGTGCCCACCGAGGGGCTCTGGGCCAGGGCCGGGCCGGTGGCGGCGATGAGGGCGAGGGAGGCGACGGAGGCCAGAAGCCGCGCAGGGGTGCTGATGGGCATGTGCGGCGCTCCTCAGAACCGGACGTTCGGGCCGACGGTGACGCTGAAATTGTCGAACGCGTAGTTCGGCAGCGTCGACTGCGACCAGCTGTACTGGACCTGCGTCAGCAGGCCCCACTGTTCGTGGACCGGCACGTCGAGGGCGAGGCCCACGCGATACTGGTCGTTCACCTGGGTGATGAAGCTGTTGATGAACGGATTGGGCGCGTCATAGCTGTAGCGCGAATAGCCGGCGCTCGGGATCGCCACCCACCGCCGCACGCCCCACAGGCCCTGGAATTCCACCGGCACGGCGAGATCGAAGGCGAAGTTGTCGTAGGAAAACCAGGGCAGCTCGCCGCTCGCATTGTTGTAGGCGAGGCGCGCGCGCCAGCCGGACGCGTCCGTGAGCCGTCCGGAGAGGTTGGCGCCCAGGGTCCACATGTCACCGCTCTGCAGGCTGGCCGTGGGATAGTCCCGCGAGTTCTGGTACTCGCGTTGGCGCACCTCGGCGAACGGCTCGACGGCGAAATACATGCTGAACGGCGCGTAGAGCGACACGCCCGCGCCATAGGTACCCAGATAGCTGTCGCCGCCCAGCGCGATGCCGCCGGCGATCACATAGGCGCGGATGGACGAGCCGGGCAGCTGGTCCGGCAAAAGCGCGAAGCGCGGGCCGGTGTTGAATTCGGCATAGCCGAGATTGAGGTTCTCCAGCTGGAACTGCTGGGAATAATAAAGGTTGGCGTTGCTTTCCCAGACATCGCCGCGCTGGTTGCCGAAGTCATAGACGTGGCGGACCGTGGCGAGGGCGAAGGCGTTGCCGTCCGCCTGCTTGGTGGCGCCGGGCGGCAGCAGCGCGGTCAGGTCCTGCCCCAGCACGAGGCGGCTCGACGGGCCGTAATTGGCGTTGGACTGGTAGCGCACGCCCACCTGGGCATAGACCGTGATCTGGTTGGGATCGAGCCGCCGGGAAATCTCCACCAGATAGGCGGCGATATTGTCGCGCTCGGCGCTGGTGAGCACCGGGGCCTCGGCGATGGGCTCGAAATAGGAACGGGCGGATTCGTAGGCGCCGAGCCGATAGTAGAGGCGCGCCAGCTCCAGCTTCACCCGCACCAGATTGGGATTGTAGAAGAGGATGCGCTCGTAGACGCCGATGGCGGCCTCGTAATCGCCCACCTCGATGGCGCGCCGCGCCAGCCGGAAGGCGAGGTCCACGTCGGCCGGCCGCTTCATGGACTGGTGAAAGAGGGTGTTGAACTCGGGGTCGGCGTTGGCGACCGCTGTCTGCTGCGCAGCGGCCTGCTCCACGCCCATGCCCGGCACGCCGCCCAGCGCCATGGCTCCGACGGTCAGGGTGCCCACCGCAAGGGCGCCCATGGCACGCCTCAGACCCGTCGCCAGCACGACCGATCGCTTCCTGATTTCCGCAACTATCCGCACTACCAGCATGCCTGATCTCTCCGGCGTTTGCTGGCAAGGCCCCGCCCCTTGCCCTTAAGTGCTCCTTAACACTTCACCTCAGGAAAAGGGATTCCGGAGCGGCCGGAAACGTCCAACATACTGAACATTTCCTGACAGGAAGAGCATTTTTGTCACAGGCACGCCTGGCGTGCGCCACCTTGCTACCGCCACATCTCGGTGCGGGCCGGATTGACCAAAGATCACCGTCCGAACCGTGCGGACGCCGCGCCACCTCGGACGCGACGTCCGCAATTGGCGCTCAGCGCACCACGCAGCCGCGGGGATAGCCCGGACGGGTGCAATAGATGACCCGGCGCGGCGCCACCACAACGGCGCCGGCGGCCGGCGCCACCACGACAGCCGGCGCCGGGCGCACCACCACGGCGGCGGGCGCCCGCGCGACGCAGCCCTTCGGATAGCCCACGGTCCTGCAATAGACCACCGCCTCGCTGGTGTCCGCGCTCGCCATGAGCCCGGCGCCCGCCAACGCGCCCAGAACGGCGAGCCGGACCGCGTTTGCCCTGAATGTCGTCATTGGACCCTCCCCATGGCCGCCCGGCTTGAAACCACCGGAGAGCGGCTTGTTCCGCCAAGACCGCATTGCCGGGTTCGCGAGGCAAGCCATCCCTGCTCTCCCGCACCCGATCGCGCGTCTCCCCGGCATTGGGCGCCGCTCGCGCGGAAAAGCAACCAGCGGCGGCTCGTCCTTTCCGCTGAGCCGAGGCCGCCAAAGCCTTGCCGACGGCGCCGGCAACGCACACCACCATTGCAACGATGCAATGAAATCGAACTTTTTATCCGCTGCTCATTGCTTAAGTTAGCTCCAACGCCGGACGCCACCGGCCAGGAGATCGCCACCATGATCAGCAAGGGCATCCACCACGTCACCGCCATCGCCGGCTCTGCACGGTTGAACCTCGACTTCTACACCGCCACCCTCGGGCTGCGGCTGGTGAAGAAGACCGTCAATTTCGACGATCCCGGCACCTATCATTTCTATTTCGGCGACGACGCCGGCCGCCCCGGCTCCATCCTCACCTTCTTTCCGTGGGAGCATGCGGACGCGGGCCGCGCCGGCGTCGGCGAGACCCAGGAGACGGCGTTCCGCATCCCCGAGGCCTCCATCGGCTACTGGACCGGCCGGCTGATCGCCCGCGGCCTGGCGCCCGAGTTGCCGGAGAAGCGCTTCGGCGCCTCGGTGATCGGCTTCAAGGACCCGGACGGCATGCGCCTCGCCCTCGTGGGGGTGCCCGGCATCGACGCCGAGCCCGCGTGGACCGGCGGCGAGGTGCCGGCGGAGCATGCCATTCGCGGCCTGCATTCGGTCACCCTGCTGCTCAAGGAGGCGGGGCCCACCGCCGCCATCCTCACCGACGTGTTCGGCTTCGTCGAGACCGGCCGCGAGGGCACCCGCATCCGCTTCACCGCGGCGGGAGCGGAGGACGGCCGGATCGGCACCATCGTGGATCTCCGCGAGGCCGGCGGCTTCCTGTCGGGCCGGCAGGGGCGCGGCAGCGTGCACCACATCGCCTTCCGCGCCGCCGACGATGCCGCCCAGGCCGGAATGGTGGAGCGCCTCACCGCCCGTCACGGCGCGCGCGTCACCGGCCAGCGGGACCGCAATTACTTCCGCTCGGTCTATTTCCGCGAACCGGGCGGCGTGCTGTTCGAGATCGCCACCGACGATCCCGGCTTCGCCGTGGACGAGGCCCCCGAAAGCCTCGGCGAGGCCCTGAAGCTGCCGGCCCAGTACGAGGCCCATCGCGCCGAGATCGAGGCGAGCCTGCCCGCCGTCGCCTGACCTGACTTCACCCGGCCGCCCCGCGCGGCCGGGTGCCTGCCCCCTTCATGAACGGCTGCGGTGCCGATCGGATCGGACCAGCCGCGAGGAGTCTCCCATGGCTTCCACCCTCACCCGGGACGCGCCCGCCCTCGCCTTCACCCATCGCTTCGAGCCCGGCACCCAGGCCGGCGCGGTGCCGCTGCTGCTGCTCCACGGCACCGGCGGCGACGAAGCCGACCTTTTGCCCCTCGGCCGCATGATCGCCCCCGGCGCGGCCCTGCTGTCGCCGCGCGGGCAGGTGAGCGAGGGCGGCATGCCGCGCTTCTTCCGCCGCCTGGCGGAAGGCGTGTTCGACGAAGCCGACGTGGTGCGCCGCGCCCATGATCTTGCGGACTTCATCGGCGCCGCCCGCGCCGCCTATGGCCTTGCCGCGCCGGTGGCGGTGGGCTTTTCCAACGGCGCCAACATCGCCGCCGCCGTGATGCTGCTGCGGCCCGAGGCGCTCGCCGGCGCGGTGCTGCTGCGCGCCATGGTACCGCTTTCCGACCCGCCCGCGGGTGAACTGCCCGGAACGCCGGTGCTGATGCTCTCCGGCGCCATGGACCCCATCGTACCCCCGGAGAACGCCGCCCGGCTCGCGGCCCGGCTTTCGGCGCGCGGTGCGCAGGTGGAGCACAGGACCCTGCCGGCGAGCCACGGCCTCACCTCCGCCGACCTGACCGCCGCCCGGGACTTCATCGCCCGGCTCGGCAAGGTGTGACGGCCCTCAGCGCATGGCCGGAGCCGGCACGGCCGGCTTCGCAGGCGCCCCCTTGGTCGGGGGTGCCTTGGCCTGTGGCATAGCCGGGGCCGGGCCTTGCGGCGCGGAGGCATCCACCGCCATGGCCGCCACGATGGCCGGCGCCAGCAGGTCGGCGAGGCAGGCATAGCCCCTGTCGTTCGGATGGAAGCGGTCCCAGGCCAGCGTGGCGCGCAGGCCGGCCGGGTCCTGCGCCGCCCATTGCTTCATCATCAGGTAGCGCGGCAGCAGCGGCGCACCGCGCTCGGACGCGGCCGCGCCGACGGCGGCGACGAAGCTTTCGTAGCGGTCGAGGTCGAGGATCGCCGGGTAATATTGCTGGTCGATCACCAGCGCCGCCGCACCCGCGGCCGCGATGGCGTCGAGGCCCTTGCCGACCAACTGCTTCAGCCGCGCCGGATCGCCGCCGAAGATGACGTCGTTGGTGCCCACCTGCCACAAAACCAGATCGGGCAAGGGTGGGGCTTGCAGGAACAGTTCCAGCCGGCTCAGCGTGGCGGGCGCGCTCTCGCCGTTGATGCCGGCATTGGTGATCTCGACGCGCCCCTCCCCCAGCGCCGCGTCCAGCCGGCGGGCGAGCTGGCTCGGATAATTGGTGGCCGTGCTGGAGGCCCCGGTCCCGACAGTGGTGGACGAGCCGATGGCCAGGATACGCAGCGGCCGCCCCTCGGCACGCGCCTTGGCGGCCTGCGTCAGCACCAGAGGCGGCGCTGGACGCACGTCATCCGGACAGGCGATCGCAGCGGCGGGAAGGACGGCGGCGCAGAGGACGGCAGCGCAGATCATCAGCAGGCCGGGCAGGCCGGCACCGCAGCAGCGCACCACGCCCAGCCGGGAGGGACGGAACGAAGGTCGGGGGCGGGTCATGGATCGAACGTCGTGGGCAAGAGGACGCCAGGGTGCGTCGCCCCACCGGCGGAACGCAAGGCCCGGCCGCAGCGATGAAATGCGGATGCAGGGATGCCGCGACGGAGCCAACGCGAAAGCGCGCGCCGGGACCAGAACTCATGCGGGATGTGGGAGGCTGGATCTTCGCATGATTGGCGGGAGTGACGGGGCTCGAACCCGCGACCTCCGGCGTGACAGGCCGGCGCTCTAACCAACTGAGCTACACCCCCCCGAACCGGCGCCGGACGAACCGTGCCGCCGAAGAGAGCGGCGTGGTACGGCAGCCCTCCGCGCAAGTCAAGCAACACCCGCATCTTTTGCACGGCACTTGTCCACAGGTCTGCAGAAGATCCAGTGACGGCAAAGCTTTCTGCCGCACCCGCGACGCACGCGCGCGCGCCGCCCAAAAAGCCCGGGAAACGGCGCGAATGCGAATCTCCCGACATCTTCGGGCGCGTCGGGGCGGCGCACGCCCGCTCGCCTCCACGCTTCCCCACGCAGAACGCCGACGGAACGCAAAAAGGGACAAGCGGCGGCCTGGTGGGCGGTGACGGGCTCGAACCGCCGACCCTCTCGGTGTAAACGAGATGCTCTACCAACTGAGCTAACCGCCCAAGCCGGCGCCGTGCAGGCCGGCGCCGTGCAGGCCGGCACCGTGCAGGCCGGCACCGTGCAGGCGCTATAATCCGATGCTCCGCGGGCGGCAAGAGCCGCAGCCGCGGGCGGCAGCGGTGCGCGGCAATTGCGACAGCGGAACGGTTTCAAGGCCGCGGGAGAGATCGGCTTCGCATGGAAGGACGCAGGGCTTTACCCGCTCCCCTGCCGGCCGGGCGGCGCCTGAGGCGACCACCAACTCCGTTCAGGGACGGCGGCGGCTCGGGGACGCTCCGCCCGCAAGAGGCGGGCCGGGAGCGTCCGGGAAGCCTTTGGAGGGGTCCCTGCGTCAGGGGCCCTGGGGCCGATCAGCCGTTGACGGCTTCTTTCAGGCCCTTGCCGGGAGTGAACTTCGGAGCCTTGGAAGCCTTGATCTTCACAGGCTTGCCGGTGCGGGGATTGCGGCCTTCGCGAGCGGCGCGCGTCACCACGGAAAAGCTGCCGAAACCGATCAGCTTGACTTCCTCGCCTTCCTGCAGCGCCTTGGCGATGATGTCGAAGGTGGCGTCCACAGCCGCTGCCGCAGCCGTCTTCGTCAGCTTCGCCTCTTCGGCCACCGCGGCGATCAGTTCGTTCTTGGTGGTCATCTGACCTTTCCTTCCGTTGTCAGAACGCGAATCGTGCAGGCCCAAGCCCTCACGAACGGCGCGAGCATCACGGAAAATAAGGCTTTTGCAAGCGTGATCGGCGTCAAACCCGCACCAATGCACGATTTCCCACTGTGCGCCTGCGAACAAGCGGGGGAAAGCGCGCTCATCCAGCGGTGGATGAGCAATCATTAAGCCATTGAAAACGTTGAGGGCGTGCGCCGTTCTCCCGGTTCGACGGGGAGAAGCGGCAACACGCCCTCTCACTTCGCTGGAAAACGCTTCAATCCGGCCGGTTTGCGAGCAATCCGGCCGGATGTGTCGTCAGTGGGCGACCACGCCGGAGGTCTCCTCGCCCGGCACCGGGGCGTTCACCGGGCGCTCTTCCCAGATGATCGGCACCAGCGGACGAACGAGGGCATGGGCGAGCACCTCGTCCATGCGGGAGCACGGAATGATCTCCATCGCGTTCTTCACGTTGGCCGGGATTTCCGCCAGGTCCTTGGCGTTCTCCTCGGGAATCAGCACCGTCTTGATGCCGCCGCGCAACGCCGCAAGGAGCTTTTCCTTGAGGCCGCCGATGGGCAGCACCCGGCCGCGCAGGGTGATCTCACCGGTCATGGCCAGGTCCCGGCGCACCGGAATGCCCGTCATCACCGACACGATCGCCGTGGCCATGCCGACGCCGGCGGACGGGCCGTCCTTCGGGGTCGCGCCTTCCGGCACGTGCACGTGGATGTCGCGCCGCTCGAACAAGGGCGGCTCGATGCCGAAATCAACCGCCCGCGAGCGCACGTAGGACGCCGCCGCCGAGATCGATTCCTTCATGACGTCGCGCAGGTTGCCGGTGACCGTCATCTTGCCCTTGCCGGGCATCATGAGGCCCTCGATGGTGAGCAGCTCGCCGCCCACCTCGGTCCACGCGAGGCCGGTGACGACGCCCACCTGGTCCTCGGTTTCCACCTCGCCGTACCGGTAGCGCGGCACGCCGAGGAAGTCCTCGAGGTTCTTGGCCGTCACCTTCACCGACTTCTTCTTCGACAGCACCAGCTCCTTCACCGCCTTGCGGGCGAGGGTGGAGATCTCGCGCTCGAGGTTACGCACACCCGCTTCCCGCGTGTAGCGGCGGACGAGGGTGAGCAGCGCCTCGTTGTCGATGGCGAACTCCTTCGGCGTCAGGCCATGCTTGCCGAGCGAGTTGGGCAGAAGGTGCTTGCGCGCGATCTCCACCTTCTCGTCCTCGGTGTAGCCGGCGATGCGGATCACCTCCATGCGGTCCAGAAGGGCCGGCGGGATGTTCAGCGTGTTCGCCGTGGTCACGAACATGACGTTCGACAGGTCGTAGTCCACCTCCAGATAGTGATCGGCGAACGTGTGGTTCTGCTCCGGGTCCAGCACCTCCAGCAGGGCCGAGGACGGATCGCCGCGGAAATCGGCGCCCATCTTGTCGATCTCGTCCAGGAGGAAGAGCGGGTTCGACTTCTTGGCCTTGCGCATGGACTGGATGATCTTGCCCGGCATGGACCCGATGTAGGTCCGCCGGTGACCACGGATCTCCGCCTCGTCCCGCACGCCGCCCAGCGCCACGCGCACGAACTCACGGCCCGTCGCCTTGGCGATGGACTTGCCGAGCGAGGTCTTGCCCACGCCGGGCGGACCGACGAGGCACAGGATGGGCCCGGTGAGCTTGTTGGCGCGGCTCTGCACGGCCAGATACTCGACGATACGCTCCTTGACCTTGTCGAGGCCGAAGTGGTCCGAGTCGAGAATCTGCTGGGCGAAGGGCAGGTCCTTCTTGACCTTGCTCTTCACGCCCCACGGGATCGAGAGCAGCCAGTCCAGGTAGTTGCGCACCACGGTGGCTTCCGCCGACATGGGCGACATCTGGCGCAGCTTCTTCAGCTCGTGGGTGGCCTTTTCGCGGGCTTCCTTGGTGAGCTTGGTGCGCTTGATGCGGTCTTCCAGCTCCTGCAGGTCGTCCTTGCCGTCCTCGTCGCCGAGCTCCTTCTGGATCGCCTTCATCTGCTCGTTGAGGTAGTACTCGCGCTGGGTCTTCTCCATCTGCCGCTTGACGCGGGTGCGGATGCGCTTTTCCACCTGCAGGACGGAGATTTCGCTCTCCATCAGGCCGAGCACCTTCTCCAGGCGATCGGAGACCTTGAGCATCTCCAGGACG
This sequence comes from Xanthobacter autotrophicus, assembly GCF_029991245.1. Classification (GTDB taxonomy): domain Bacteria; phylum Pseudomonadota; class Alphaproteobacteria; order Rhizobiales; family Xanthobacteraceae; genus Xanthobacter; species Xanthobacter autotrophicus_C. The sequence goes on along the minus strand of NZ_JAIVFO010000087.1, from coordinate 5,151 downwards.
CCCTGCTTCTCCGGGATCTTCACGGCGAGGTGCGAGGCGACGGTGTCGGCGAGCTTGGAGTGGTCGTCGATCTGGCTGACGACGCCCACCACCTCGGGCGACACCTTCTTGTTGAGCTTCACATAATTCTCGAACTCGGTGACCACCGAGCGCGCGAGCGCCTCGGCCTCCACCTGGTCGCCGGTCTCGTCGTCGAGGGTGATGGCCTCGGCCTCATAGAGATCGGTGCGCTCGGTGTAGCGGGTCACCTGGGCGCGGCTGACGCCCTCCACCAGCACCTTCACGGTGCCGTCGGGCAGCTTCAGCAGCTGGAGGACGGTCGCGAGCGTGCCCACGGAGAAGATGGCCTCGGCGGCGGGATCGTCGTCCGAGGCGTTCTCCTGGGTGGCAAGGAGGATGTAGGTATCACCGCGCATGACCTCTTCGAGGGCGCGGATGGACTTCTCGCGCCCCACGAACAGGGGAACAATCATATGGGGAAACACCACGATGTCCCGAAGAGGCAGAACCGGGTAGGTCTGGGACACCCCGGCAACGAGCGGCGGGCGCGGCTTCTGGCTCGTCATGACGCAATCCTTTCAAGAAGTACACGCGCTGGAAAAACGCACAACTGGGCGCTGCCGCGCGTGCACGCGGCCGGAGACGGGCGTGGATTTTCAATGCTGAAGCGGCGTGAGCCGCAGGAGGCACGAGGTCCGACCCCCGAGACCGGAACTGTCGAAAAGTAGATGGACACGCAACCTGCCCGTTTCAAGGGCAACCCGTTAACCGGGTTTGGGTGAGGGCGGAACCTTGCCGGAGCCGGTTCCGTCATCCCCCCTGTCTGGCCCGACTGTCGGACCATGCCCCGGCCTGCCCCCGTGCCGTGAGGCCGGGGGCGAGGTGTGGGGCGGACGCCGTCACGCACTGGCGCCGGCGTCGCCGACACGGTCCGCATAAATATAAAGCGGACGCGCGCTCTGCTCGACGACCTCTCTCGAGATCACCACCTCTTCCACCCCTTCGAGGCCGGGGAGGTCGAACATGGTGTCGAGGAGGATGCTCTCCATGATGGACCTGAGGCCACGGGCGCCGGTCTTGCGCTCGATCGCCTTGCGGGCGATGGCGCCGAGGGCCTCCTCGTGGATGGTCAGGTCCACATTCTCCATCTCGAACAGGCGCTGGTACTGTTTCACCAGCGCGTTCTTCGGCTCGGAGAGGATCTTCTTCAGGGCCTCCTCGTCGAGGTCACCCAGCGTCGCCAGGACCGGCAGACGGCCGATGAACTCGGGGATGAGGCCGTACTTCAGCAGATCCTCGGGCTCCACCTCGCGGAACACCTCGCCGGGGCGACGATCCTCGGGCGGGGCCACCTTGGCCTGGAAGCCGATGGAGGTGGACCCCTTCGAGCGGGAGGAGATGATCTTGTCGAGGCCGGCGAAGGCGCCGCCGCAGATGAACAGGATGTTGGTGGTGTCCACCTGCAGGAATTCCTGCTGGGGATGCTTGCGGCCGCCCTGGGGCGGGACCGAGGCCACCGTGCCTTCCATGATCTTCAGCAGGGCCTGCTGCACGCCCTCGCCCGACACGTCGCGGGTGATGGAGGGATTGTCGGATTTGCGACTGATCTTGTCGATCTCGTCGATGTAGACGATGCCGCGCTGCGCCCGCTCGACATTGTAGTCGGCCGACTGGAGCAGCTTGAGGATGATGTTCTCCACGTCCTCGCCCACGTAGCCGGCTTCGGTCAGCGTGGTGGCGTCGGCCATGGTGAAGGGCACGTCGAGGATGCGCGCCAGGGTCTGCGCGAGCAGCGTCTTGCCGGAGCCGGTGGGGCCGATCAGCAGGATGTTGGACTTCGCGAGTTCCACGTCGCCGTGCTTGGAGGCGTGGTTGAGGCGCTTGTAGTGATTGTGCACCGCCACCGACAGGACCTTCTTCGCGTGATCCTGGCCGATGACATAGTCATCGAGGACCTTGCGGATCTCCTTCGGGGTCGGGATGCCATCCCGCGACTTCACCAGAGAGGACTTCGACTCTTCCCGGATGATGTCCATGCACAACTCGACGCATTCGTCGCAGATGAACACAGTCGGTCCGGCGATGAGCTTCCTGACCTCGTGCTGGCTCTTGCCGCAGAACGAGCAATAAAGCGTGTTCTTGCTGTCGCTGCCGCCGGTCTTGCTCATCTTCGTCTCCTACCATCTACCGAACCGGACGCTAAACGCACCCGTCTCGCCAGCGTCACATATGGGGATTGGACCAAGCAAAAATCTAGCCAATCCCGAAACGGTGATCTGTTCATGTGAACCAATCACCCCGAGGCGACACGATCAAGGCGGGGAAGCGACATTCCCCAGGTGACAGGTTGCCGGAAAAACGACCATCCCCACCCGCTGCGCCTTCATCGCGCCGTCGGCCGCATCATGATCCCGGGGGTCCTGCCCAAATGTGAAGACCCCTGAACGCAGCGGCCCCCGCCTTTTGGGGCGAGGGCCGGTTACGCGGCATCCGATGCCGGCTTAGCGACATGCAAGCGCGATCTTGCACCGCACGCAAGGGGGGCATTTCGAGAACCCCCGACGCGTGGCCCCAGATCACGCCGCCTTGGACGTGTCGTCGGTGGGGCGCTGGTCGATCACGGCATCGATGAGACCGAAGTCCAGCGCTGCCTTTGCGGTCATGAAGTTGTCGCGCTCCAGGGCGTCCTCGATCTTGTCCATCGAGCGGCCGGTGTGCTTCACATAGATTTCATTGAGCCGGCGCTTCAGGTTCAGGATCTCCTGCGCGTGCAGCATGATGTCCGTGACCTGGCCCTGGAAGCCGCCCGACGGCTGATGCACCATGATTCGGGCATTCGGCAGGGCGAAGCGCATGTCCTTCTCGCCCGCGGTCAGCAGCAGCGAGCCCATGGAGGCGGCCTGGCCGATGCAGAGCGTGGACACCGCAGGCTTGATGAACTGCATGGTGTCGTAGATGGCGAGGCCCGACGTCACCACTCCCCCGGGGGAGTTGATGTACATCGAGATTTCCTTCTTCGGATTGTCCGCTTCCAGGAACAGCAGCTGCGCCACCGCGAGGGTGGACATGCCGTCCTCTACCGGGCCGGTCAGGAAGATGATGCGCTCCTTCAGGAGGCGGGAAAAGATGTCGTAGGACCGCTCCCCGCGGTTGGTCTGCTCGACCACCATGGGAATGAGATAATTCATATAAGTATCGACAGGATCACGCATCGTCAGTCCTCGGGGCGCGGGCGATGGCACGCCCCGGGGGGACGTGCCGCGCAATATCGTCGCAGGACGAAGGCAGCCTTTGGCCCTCAGGCCGCCTTCTCGTCGTCCTCTTCCTCCTTGTAGAGCTCTTCCTTGGTGACCGTCTTCTCGGTCACGTTGGCAAGCTCCAGGAGGAAATCAACGACCTTCTCCTCGAACAGGGGGGCGCGTACGGAGGCCAGGGCTTCGGGGGTGCGGCGGTAATATTCCCACACCTGCTGCTCCTGGCCGGGGAACTGGCGGGCCCGTTCCACAACCGCGCGCGTCACCTCGTCTTCAGAAACCTGGATATTGTTGCGCTCACCGATTTCCGCAAGCACCAGGCCGAGGCGCACCCGGCGCTCGGCGATCTTGCGGTAGTCGGCGCGGGCCTCCTCCTCGGTGGTGCCCTCGTCGGCGAAGCTGCGCTTCTGGGCGGCAAGGTCTTCCTGCACCCGGCTCCACACGCCGAAGAATTCCTGCTCCACGAGGCCTTCCGGCACCGCGAACTGGTGGGTGGCGTCGAGGGCATCGAGCAGGGCGCGCTTCACCTTCTGGCGGGCGGCGCCGGTGTGCTCGCTGGCGATGCGCGCGCGCACCATTTCCTTGAGCTTCTCCAGGCTCTCCTGGCCAAGGGTCTTGGCGAACTCGTCGTCCAGGGTGAGGGGGCCGGGCGCCGCCACCGACTTCACCGTCACCTCGAAGGTGGCGGCCTTGCCGGCCAGTTCCTGGGCGGCATACCCTTCCGGGAAGGTCACGTTGAGGGTGCGGTTGTCGCCGGCATAGACGCCGAGGAGCTGTTCCTCGAAGCCGGGGATGAAGCCGTTGGAGCCGAGCAGGACGTCGATGTCCTGGCCCTCGCCGCCGGGGAACTTCTCGCCGTCCACATAGCCGGTGAAGTCGATGGTGACGCGGTCGCCGTTCTCGGCGTAGCCGCCTTCGCGGGTGACGAAGGGGCGGTTGGCGTCGGCGATGCGCTGGATGGTCTCATCGACCTCCGCGTCGGACACCTCCACCACCAGCTTCTCCACCGAGATGTCCTTGAAGTTGCCCAGCTCGATCTTGGGCAGGATCTCGATCTCGAGGTCGTAGGCGAGGTCCTTGCCGCCCTCGAGCAGGCCCTGCGCCTGAGGATCTTCCTCCGGCAGCTTGACCTTGGGCTGGAGGGCGAGCTTGAAGCCGTGTTCCTCGACGATCTTGCCGTTGGTCTCGTTGACCGTCTGCTCGATCACCTCGGACATGACGGTCTTGCCGTAGACCCGCTTGAGGTGCGCCACGGGCACCTTGCCGGGGCGGAAGCCGTTGAGCTTCACCTGGCCCTTGAGCTCGGCCAGCTTGGCATCGGCCTTGGCGCCGAGGTCGGCGGCAGACACCACCACACGGAACGCGCGCTTGAGGCCATCGGCCTGGGTCTCGGTCACCTGCATCGTCTTGCCTTCACATCCTGTCGCGCATGGCGCGGAAAACGTTCAAAACCGGTTTCGGCGCCGCAGATCCCCCGGCATCCCGCCAAAGGCCGCACGGCGCGTCCCGCACCTTGCGGCGCACGAACCTCCGCTGCGGCCGGCGAACCGGAAACGTGGTGCGGGCGGAGGGTTTCGAACCCCCACGACTTGCGTCACGGGAACCTAAATCCCGCGCGTCTACCAGTTCCGCCACGCCCGCAGGGCGCGCGCGCCGCCGGGTGCGCCATCAGGCACACCGGACGGCAGACCCCGAAGCACTCCGTCACGGAAACGCTCCATCACGGAAACGCCCAATCGGAGACGCGCGATCCGGGACGCGCACCATAGAGGTTCGACCGCACGCGCACGCCTGTGCACGTATGGATCGGGTCGCGGCTTATATCATGACGGCGCGCGCATGCAGCAAGAAATATGGCTGTGTCTTATACACATCTCCAGCCCACGGGACCTCTCTA
>NZ_JAIVFO010000086.1 GCF_029991245.1 Xanthobacter autotrophicus | reverse complement strand
CCCCCACGGAAAGGTGACGAGCGCCGCCGGCACCGTGACCGGCAGGGCGAGGATGAGCATGAAGGCGATCACCTCCCACCCCGCCATGCGCCGGGCGAGCCGCCCCGAGACCGCATAGCCGGCGGCGCAGATCACCACGGCGAGGAAGAGCAGCATGTCGCCGTAACCGAACCCGCCCGCCGCTCCGTTGCGCAGGGCGAAGGCCGCCACCAGCCCTGCCCCGGCCGCGCTCGCCGCGAACAGGCCGAGGCCGGGCCGTTCCCCGGCCAGCACCGTGGCGGCGATGGCGGTGCACAAGGGCAGGAGGCCGAGCACGATGCCGCCATGGGCCGCCGGCACGGTCTGTGACGCGACGCCGATCAGGATGGGAAAGCCGAACACAAGGGCGAGGGTGGCGAGCACCAGGTCGCGCAGGGTCTCGCGCCCGCCGAACGGCCACGGCCGGCGCAGCACCAGCACCACCGCGAGGGCGCAGACGCCCGCCAGCGCGGCGCGGCCGAAGCTGATGAACCACGGGCTGAGATCATGCAGCGCCAGCCGCGTCATCGGCAGCGTTGCGCCGAACATGACGACGGCGACCAGGCCGAGGACAAGCCCCAGGGACGATTGGCGATTCGGGCGGCGGTCCATGGGTGCCTTCGACCGGTTGATGTCTCGCCCTCCAGCTTCAACGAAGAGACGCCTGACCCGATCGGTTACGGCGCAGGCGGATCGGGTCAGGCGATCTTTAAGCGACCGGCCGCTCCGGTGAAAACGAATCCGGCTGATGCGCGCATCAGCGCGCCTGATGGGTCGCGGGAGATAGGGGGTGAAACGGCGGCCAGCCGCCGCTATGGTGGTGTCGCCCCGCCAGGGGGCGATCCGGCGCCTCTCCGCGGTTCGTGGAACCGCAAGCCTGCGCCGGCTGGTGTCCAACGCGTTTTCTGCGCGCGAGCCGGTTTCCGCTCCGCCAGAAGACGCCCTGACGAGTGACGCGATGATCCAAGCCCAGCGCCCCGGCCACGACGTGGACCCCAAGCTGCTCGAAATCCTGGTGTGCCCCCTCACCAAGGCGCCGCTGGAATACAACCGCGAGCGCCAGGAGCTGGTGTCCCGCGCCGCGCGCCTCGCCTATCCCATCCGCGACGGCATCCCGATCATGCTCGCCGACGAGGCCCGCCCGCTCGACGAGAGCGAACTCTCACGCTGAGGGCCGGGCATCCGCGCCTGCCCTCTTGGCTGGGAGCGGATGCGGCCCTGGAGCGCTTTCCGTTCGCACGGGCTCACGCAAATCGCTCCAGGCTCCTGTCTTAACGCGTTTTCTTCACGCGAACCGGTATCCGCTTCGCTCTAAAGCGCCTCGCCGCGCAGCAGCTTCGGCACCTGCCCGGTGAGGCCCGCCGCGTCGCGGATGAACAGGCCCTTGAGGCGCGGCATCCGGTCCACCAGCCCGAGGCCGAGGTCGCGCACCGCCCGCAGCGCATCGGAGCGGTTGGAGAACAGGCGGTTGAGCCCGTCCGTCGCCACGCCCATGGCCAGGGTGTCGAAGCGCCGCCAGCGCTGGTAGCGCTCCAGCACCGCCGGACCGGCGAAATCGAGCCCCACCCGGGCGGCGTCCGTCACCGCCTCGGCCAGCGCCGCCACGTCGCGCAGGCCCATGTTGAGCCCCTGCCCGGCGATGGGGTGGATGAGATGGGCCGCATCCCCCACCAGGGCGAGGCGCTCGCCGATGAAGGTGCGCGCCATGGCGAAGCCCAAGGGATAGGCACGCGGCTTGGTCACCGGCTTCACCCAGCCGAGCCGGTGGCCGAAGCGCTGCTCCAGCTCTTCCTGGAAGACGATGGCCGGCAGCGCCACGATGCGGTCGGCATCCTCCGTGCGTTCGGTCCAGACGATGGAGGAGCGGTTGCCCGGCAACGGCAGGATGGCGAACGGGCCGGGGGGCAGGAAATGCTCTTCCGCCCGGCCCTCGTGGGGCCGCTCGTGCTCCACCGCGAAGGTGATGCCGCTCTGCCCGTAGCCCCAGGCCACGTTGGCGATGCCGGCCATGCCGCGGATGCGCGACTTGGCGCCGTCGCAGGCGACCAGAAGCTGCGCCCTGAGCGCCGGCGCACCGGCGGCCGAAAGGCTCACGCCGGAGCGGTCGGCGGTGAAATTGTCCACCGACTGGGCGCGCAAATCGATGCCGGCGGAGCGCGCCGCATCGATGAGGGCGTATTGCAGGTCGGCGTTGGGCACCATGTGGGCGAAGGCCTCGCCCGGCTCCACATCACCATCGAAGGTGAGGAAGGTGGGACGCGCCACGTCCTTGGTGCGGCTGTCGGTGACCACCATGGCCTCGATGGGCTGGGCCTTGGCCCCCACATGCTGCCAGACACCGAGGGTGGTAAGCATGCGCCGCGCGCCGGCGGCGATGGCCGAGCAGCGACCGTCATCCACCGTGGCGTGGGACAGATAGGGGTCGAACAGGACGATGTCGGCATCCGGCCCAAGCCCCTGGCGCAGGGCCAGCGCGAGGCTGAGGCCAGCGAGCCCGCCGCCGACGATGGCCACATCCGCCCGCGTCGCCGCCGTTGCGGCAAAACCGGCTTCGGCATGCGGCATCTGCACTTGAGGCATCGCAGCTTGGGGCTCGGACGTGTTCAGCCCGGTCATCGCTTCACTCCCTGAACCTGTTTCCCGGCGGGCCCGCCCGGCCGGTGCCGACCCTATACCCGTTCCACCTATCCGTTCCGCCAGGCCGTGTCCCGCCCTATAGGGAAGACGCCTGACGCAAAGGGACTTGACGCGATCCGCCCGAGCATGGCGTGTTCGGACACCACCCCATCCCTCCGGAGCGCCGAGCGCGCCGGCCTTCAGCGAGCCAAGCCCTATGACCGGATCACCGTCCGACGTGGATACGCTTCTGGGCATCCTCGACCTCGAACCCCTTGAGATCAACCTGTTCCGCGGTCGCACCGTCACCCCGGACGGGGGCCGGGTGTTCGGCGGGCAGGTGGTGGCGCAGGCGCTGGTGGCAGCGCGGCGCACGGTGGAGGCCGAGCGCGTCACCCATTCCCTGCACGGCTACTTCCTGCTGGGGGGCGATCCGCGGGTGCCCATCATCTACGACGTGGACCGCATCCGCGACGGGCGCTCCTTCACCACCCGCCGCGTGGTGGCGATCCAGCATGGCCAGGCCATCTTCAGCATGGCCGTCTCGTTCCAGGTGGTGGAAGAGGGGCTGCACCACCAGGGCGCCATGCCGCCGGTGCCGGCGCCGGAGGACCTGCCCTCCGACGACGCCTGGCGCGACAGGCTGATGGCGCGCTTTCCCTCCGCCGCCAAGCGCGACTGGATGGCGCTGCGGCCGCTGGAGGTGAAGCCCACCAGCCTCGACCCCGCCTATCTCGGCGCGCCGGGCGCCCGCCCCAGCATGTGGCTGCGCACCCGCGGCCCGCTGCCGGACGATCTGCCCACACATCAGGCGGTGCTTGCCTACGCTTCGGACCTGGCCCTGCTCCAGGCGGCCCTGCTGCCCCATGGCAAGTCGGTGTTCGACCGCGACATGCAGGTGGCGAGCCTCGACCATGCCCTGTGGTTCCACCGCCCGTTCCGGGCCGACGACTGGCTGCTTTATACCCAGGAGAGCCCCACGGCGGCCGGCGCACGGGGATTCTGCCGCGGCGAAATCTTCACCCGCGACGGCACGCTGGTGGCTTCAGCGGCACAGGAAGGCCTGATCCGGCCGGTTACCCCACGCTGAAGGTTCCGAAAAGGTATCGAAACACTCCATCTCGCGGCTGCGAAGATGAAGTGATGATCTATTAGGCGAAAGGATCAATAAATAGGCAGAAAAAGCGGCGAGCCGGCGGCAAAGCGACGGCCTTCCGTCACGTGGCCTAAAAATAGGCACGGCGAACGCCCGCCCCTATGACTTGGCACGGTACTTGATTCCCTCCTGCGCAGGCTTGCCAGCCGCGGCGTGGATCTCCCCGACCCGCTCAGCGAAGCCGCCGCGAGAAAACAGCCGACACGCGTCATTTGCGGCGCATCGGCAACAGGGAACAGGGACCGATCCATGAAGATCGTCATGGCCATCATCAAGCCATTCAAGCTGGAGGAGGTGCGCGACGCCCTCACCGGTATCGGTGTGCACGGTCTGACCGTGACCGAGGTGAAGGGATACGGCCGTCAGAAGGGCCACACCGAGATCTACCGCGGCGCCGAATACGCCGTGAGCTTCCTGCCGAAGCTGAAGATCGAGGTCGCGGTGTCCGCCGACCAGGTCTCCAAGGTGGTGGAAGCCATCACCGCATCCGCCAAGACCGGCCAGATCGGCGACGGCAAGATTTTCGTCCTGCCGATCGAGCACGCCGTGCGCATCCGCACGGGCGAGACCGACGCCGACGCGCTTTGAGCCTTTCTCATTCGACGGAGCTTTCATCCATGACGTTCAAGACGTGGTCCCGCGTGGGGCTTCCCGCGCTACTTCTGGCGACGGCATTCGCCTTGCCGGTGCTGGCCCAGACGGCCGCGCCGGCGGCCGACGCCACGACGACCGCCGCAGCAGCCGCTGCCGCACCCACCGTGAACAAGGGCGACGTGGCGTGGATGCTCACGTCCTCGCTGCTCGTGCTCATGATGGCCGTGCCCGGCCTGTTCCTGTTCTACGGCGGCCTCCTGCGCGCCAAGAACATGCTCTCCATGCTCATGCAGGTCGGCTACTGCGTGGCCATCGTCGGCATCATCTGGGTGCTGTACGGCTACTCCCTGGCCTTCACCGGCGGCTCGCCCTTCATCGGCGGCTTCTCCAAGGCGTTCCTGTCGGGCGTGACCCTGGAATCCCTCGCCGCCACCTTCTCGGTGGGCGTGGCCATCCCCGAGCTGGTCTACGTCGCCTTCCAGATGACCTTCGCCATGATCACGCCCGCGCTGATCTTCGGCGCGTTCGCGGAGCGCACCAAGTTCACCGCCGTGGTGCTGTTCGTGCCGCTGTGGGTGACCTTCGTGTACTTCCCGGTGGCGCACATGGTGTGGTACTGGGCCGGCCCGGATGCCATCGACGCCGCCGCCAAGGCCGTGGCCGCCGCCGCTGACGGCGCCGCCAAGACCGCCGCCCAGGCCGCCCTCGACGGCGTGCTCGCGGACGCCGGCTACATCTTCTCCCTCGGCGCCATCGACTTCGCCGGCGGCACCGTGGTGCACATCAATGCCGGCATCGCCGGCCTCGTCGCCTGCATCATGGTCGGCAAGCGCCTGGGCTATGGCAAGGAGGCGCTCTCGCCCCACTCGCTGACGCTCACCATGGTCGGCGCCGCCCTGCTGTGGGTCGGCTGGTTCGGCTTCAACGCCGGCTCCAACCTCGAGGCCAACGCGGTCACCAGCCTCGCCATGATGAACACCTTCATCGCCACCTGCGCCGCGGCCATCTCCTGGATGTTCGTGGAATGGCTGGTGAAGGGCAAGCCCTCCATGCTGGGCCTCGCCTCGGGCATCGTCGCCGGCCTCGTCGCCGTCACGCCGCCGTCGGGCTTCGCCGGCATCATGGGCTCGCTGGTGCTGGGCCTCGTCGTCAGCCCCATCTGCTTCATCTTCTGCACGGCCATCAAGAACGCGCTCGGCTATGACGACGCGCTCGACGTGTTCGGCGTGCATGGCGTGGGCGGCATCGTCGGCGCCATCGCCACCGGCATCCTGGTGAGCCCGGCCCTCGGCGGCACCGGCATCTTCGACTACACCACCGGCGCCGTTGCCTCCTACGACATGGCCACCCAGGTCATCGCCCAGCTCAAGGGCGTGGGCATCACCGTCGTGTGGTCGGGTGTCGGCACCGCGGTGATCTTGTTCATCATCTCCGTGGTCGTCGGCCTGCGTCCCACCACCGACGTGGAGCGCGAGGGCCTCGACATCAACGAGCACGGCGAGCGCGCCTACCACTCGTGAGCTTTCCGGGGCGGCGCGCCTTCGGGTGCGCCGCCCCGCCGAGATAAAAAGAGGGGAACGAAGAAGAGCCTCGGCACCTCGGTGCCGGGGCTTTTTTGCGGCCGAAGGGGAGGGAGCCCGCGCCGCCGCGGGGCGGACCTCGCCCGTTCGCCCAGCGGGGCGAATGCGGGTGGGCGTGGGGCGAGCGCGCCCGCTGCGCCCATCTGCGGGCTTTTCGTGGCGCGGGGCGCCTGCTAGAAGCCGGACCATGTGCGGATCTTTTCAGTGCGGCGAGGTGTTTCCCCGCCCCGGCGCGCCCCGCGTGGCGCGAATTATCGGCCCGGCCCCCCGCCGGCGCGCCTGAGCGCGCGGGGGCCGCCGGGTTTGTTTCGCCTGATCCGACCTTTCATGCCCCGAGCATTCCATGACCGCACCTGACACTTCCGCACCTGAAGCTTCCGCGGCTGAGGCCTCCGCCGCCCCGGATTATTCCAAGACCCTGCTGCTGCCGCAAACCGCCTTCCCCATGCGCGCGGGCCTGCCGAAGCTGGAGCCGGAGCTGCTCGCCCGCTGGGCCCGCATCGACCTCTATGGCCGCCTGCGCGAACAGGGCCGCGGCCGCGCCCGCTTCGTGCTGCACGACGGGCCGCCCTATGCCAACGGCAACATCCATATCGGCCACGCGCTCAACAAGATCCTGAAGGATGTGGTGACGCGCTCCCAGCAGATGCTGGGCTATGACTCGAACTACGTGCCCGGCTGGGACTGCCACGGCCTGCCCATCGAGTGGAAGATCGAGGAAGACAATTACCGCAAGAAGGGCAAGACCAAGCCCGACTTCACCGACGCCGCCGCCATGGTGGCCTTCCGCCAGGAATGCCGCGCCTATGCCGAGCACTGGCTTTCCGAGCAGCGCAAGGAATTCAAGCGCCTGGGCGTGGAAGGCGACTGGGACCACCCCTACACCACCATGGCGTTCGCGGCGGAAGCCCAGATCGCCCGCGAAATCATGAAGTTTGCCGAGAACGGGCTTTTGTACCGTGGCTCCAAGCCGGTGATGTGGTCGGTGGTGGAGAAGACGGCGCTCGCCGAGGCCGAGGTGGAGTATCAGGATTTCACCAGCGACACGGTCTGGGTGAAGTTTCCGATTGACCCTGCCAAGCCGCCTCCGGTCGGCCTTGCGGAGGACCTTGTTCCTTCTGCGAACAGGAAGACGCCGATGAACGACGCGCTTATGAGCGCTGCCATCGTAATCTGGACCACTACGCCCTGGACGCTACCCGGCAATCGCGCCATCTCCTTCTCGTCCAAGATCACCTATGGCCTCTATGAGGTCACCGATGCCCCGGCCGACAATTGGGCCAAGGCAGGAGACAAGCTCATCCTCGCTGACAAGCTGGCGGAAGATGTCTTCAAGCAGGCCCGCGTCACCACCTTCGAGCGGCGCTGCGACGTGCCGGCAGACGTGCTCGGCACCCTCATCTGCCGCCACCCCCTCGCCGCCCTCGGCTACACCTTCCAGGTCCCCCTCCTCGACGGCGACCATGTCACCGACGATGCGGGCACCGGCTTCGTCCACACCGCCCCCGGCCACGGCCGCGAGGATTTCGAGATCTGGACCCACCACCGCCGCTGGCTGGAGGATCGCGGCATCAGCCCCGCCATCCCCTACACGGTGGACGCGGATTCGTTCTACACCGCGCAGGCGCCCGGCTTCGAGGGCCGTCGCGTCATCACCGAGAAGGGCGAGAAGGGCGATGCCAACACCGCCGTCATCGACGCCCTGATCGCCCAGGGCAATCTGCTCGCCCGGGGCCGGGTGAAGCACCAGTATCCGCACTCCTGGCGCTCCAAGAAGCCGGTCATCTTCCGCAACACGCCGCAATGGTTCATCGCCATGGACCAGGACATCCGCGCGGCGGACGGGGCGCTCGCGCCACGCCCGGCGACCCTGGCCGGCAACGAGCCCGACACCCTGCGCGCCCGCGCGCTCGCCGGCATCAGGACGGTGGAATGGGTGCCGGCGGCAGGCGAGAACCGCATCACCGGCATGATCGCCAACCGGCCGGACTGGGTGGTCTCGCGCCAGCGCGCCTGGGGCGTGCCCATCGCCGTGTTCGTGAAGGACAAGGGCGACGGCACCGTCGAGATCCTCAAGGACGCAGCAGTCAACGCCCGCATCGCCGAGGCCTTTGCCGCCGAGGGCGCCGACGCCTGGTTCAAGGACGGCGCCAGCGCCCGCTTCCTCGGCGAGCGGACCGGCGAGGGCTGGGCCAAGGTGGACGACGTGCTGGACGTGTGGTTCGACTCTGGCTCCACCCACGCCTTCACCCTGGAGGTGCGCGCGGACCTGAAGGCCAATCGCCCGCCGCAGGGCGACGACCGGGTGATGTATCTGGAAGGCTCGGACCAGCATCGCGGCTGGTTCCATTCCTCGCTGCTGGAAAGCTGCGGCACCCGCGGCCGCCCGCCCTACGACGTGGTGCTGACCCACGGCTTCGTCCTCGACGAGGACGGTCGCAAGATGTCCAAGTCGCTGGGCAACGTCACCTCGCCGCAGGACGTGATCAAGCAGTCCGGGGCGGATATCCTGCGCCTGTGGGTGTGCGCCTCCGATTATGCGGACGATTTGCGCATCGGGCCGGAAATCCTGAAGACCACCGCCGACACCTATCGCAAGCTGCGCAACACCATCCGCTGGCTGCTGGGCTCCCTGCACCACGACCGGCCGGAAGAGCACGTGGCGTTCGCCGACATGCCGGCGCTGGAGCGCTATATCCTCCATCGCCTTGTCGAGCTGGACGGCGAGATCCGCGCCGCCTACCGCGCCTTCGACTACAAGAAGGTCAATGCGGCGCTCACCCAGTTCATGAACATCGAGCTGTCGGCCTTCTATTTCGACATCCGCAAGGACGCGCTCTATTGCGATCCCCTGTCCTCGGTGACGCGGCGCGCCTGCCTCACCGTGCTGGACGCGGTGTTCGCGCGGCTCATCACCTGGCTGGCGCCCATCCTGCCCTTCACCTGCGAGGAGGCCTACATCGCCCGCACCGGCGACGAGGAGGGCTCGGTGCACCTCCTCGGCTTCCCGGACACCCCGGCCGACTGGCGCGACGACGCGCTGGCGGACCAGTGGCGCCGGGTGCGTCTCATCCGCCGGGTGGTGCTGGGGGCGCTGGAGGTGGAGCGCGCGGCCAAGCGCATGGGCTCCTCGCTGGAGGCGGCGCCGGAAGTCTATGTCTGCGAACCCGCGTTGGCCGACGCCCTCGACGGGCTGGACCTCGCCGAAATCACCATCACCAGCGCCGCGACCCTCATCCGGGGCGAGGGGCCGGCGGACGCCTTCCGCCTTCCCGACGTGCCGGGCGTGGCCGTGGTGCCCGTGCGGGCCGAGGGCAGGAAGTGCGCCCGCTCCTGGAAGATCTCCGCCGAGGTGGGCACGGATCGCGAGTTCCCCGATGTCACCCCGCGCGACGCGGACGCCTTGCGGGAATTCTATGCCGCGCAGGCCGCGGCGCAGTGAGGTGACGATGGGCCGCCGCCACATCCTCTTCGGCCTTCTCGTCGCGGTCCTCGTCCTGGTGGCGGACCAGGCGACGAAGAGCCTCGTCCTCGCCTGGTCGCGCCAGTGGGCGGATCCGCTCCACACGGTGGCGCCGGGGCTCGACTTCGTCGCCCTGTGGAACAGCGGCATCAGCTACGGCCTGTTCCCGCAGGGCGAGACCGGGCGCTGGGTGCTGGTGGCCATCAAGGTGGCCGCCGCCTTGCTCTTCACCGTCTGGCTGACGCGGTCGCGGGGGCGGCTGGAGGCGGTCTCCCTCGGCCTCCTCATCGGCGGGGCCATCGGCAATGCGGTGGACCGGGTGGTCTATGGCGCGGTGTTCGACTTCGTCTCGCTCCACGCCTTCGGCTACCGGTGGTACGTGTTCAATCTGGCGGACGTGGCCGTGGTTGTGGGGGTGGGGCTGCTTCTTTATGATGCGTTTTTAGGTCACGCCTCAAAATTGCCGCCCTCGGCCCCGCCAATGGCGGCGAAATCCGAAGCTGAGCGCGAGCGAAGCTGAGCGCGCGTTCTGAAGGCGTGTTCTGAACGACTGCCGAAGGCCTCAGGGAAACCAAAGACGTCAGGGAATCAGGAACCATGCGCGTGAGCCCGAACTTTTCACGCGGCATCGCCGCCGAGCGGGCCGCGGGCGATCTTTCCGCCTTCTCTCTTTCCGGCCCCTCCCTCGACCGGTCCGCGATGGCGCTGCGGCACTGCCGCCTTCTGGCGGCCGCGCTGCTGGGCGCCGGCCTCATCGCAACGGCCGCTCCCCGGCCGGCGGCCGCGCAGACCTTCGACGGGTCATCGAGCCTGATGGAGAGCACCTTGCAGCTCCTGGGCCTGAAGGACGAGGAGCCCAAGCCCGAGATCGACTATCGCGAGCGCGCCCCGCTCGTGGTGCCGCCCAAGGTGCCGGAAGCCCTGCCCCCGCCCCAGGCGAGCGCGGCGGACGCCCATCCCAACTGGCCGAAGGACCCTGACGTCCAGCGTCGCAAGCGCGAGGCGGAGGCCTCCAAGACGCCGATCGTGCGCGACGATTCCGGCCGGCCGCTGCTGCCCTCCGAGTTGAAGGGCGGCAAGCACAAGAACCTCGGCAACTCGTCCTCCCCCACCGAACCCGTGGGCGCGGAATCCAAGCGCGACGTGCTGCTGCCCGACCAGCTCGGCTTCACCAGCTGGATGGGCGGCCTGGGCGGCAAGCAGGAGCAGCTCTCCTTCAACGGCGAGCCGGAGCGCGAGAACCTGATCCAGCCCCCGCCGGGCTACCAGACGCCGGCCCCCAACGCCCCCTACGGCGTGGTGGAGCCGAAGAAAGAGACCTTCAAGTTCCCGACCCTGTTCGACCGGCAGTGACCGACCAGCCTTGTGCTTCGACCGCGACAGATGGAACTCTTCCGTCGCGGTCGAACCGCAACTCTTTGATCTGGTGGATCAACTTTTCAAAGCGGATGGGGACCACCGGTTTCGGTCGATCTACCAGGCGGGGCGATCTTGACGGGCGCCGCCTTTGCGTCCGCGCCCGGCTTCCTATCTTTCCTTGACGTGCCCGTCGTTCGGCGCGTCGAATGACGGAAGATCGCCACGTGTTCATGAGCCGCCTCACCATGATTGCTATTCTCGCCGCCACCGCGGCCACAGCCGCCCCCCGCATTGCTGACGCGGCCGGGCCGGAAGTCACCCAGTTCCAGCTCGACAACGGCCTCCAGGTCATGGTCATCCCGGACCACCGCACGCCGGTGGTCACCCACATGGTGTGGTACAAGGTGGGATCGGCCGACGAGCAGGCCGGCAAGTCCGGCATCGCCCATTTCCTCGAGCACCTGATGTTCAAGGGCACCGACGCCCACCCGCAGGGCCAGTTCTCGGCCGAGGTGGCGCGCCTCGGCGGCCAGGAGAACGCCTTCACCTCGCAGGACTACACCGCCTATTTCCAGCGCGTCGCCAAGGAGCACCTGGAAAAGGTGATGGGCTTCGAGGCCGATCGCATGACCGGCCTCAAGCTCTCCGACGAGGTGGTGCTGCCCGAGCGCGACGTGGTGCTGGAAGAGCGCCGCATGCGCACCGACAACGATCCCGGCGCGCGCCTGTCCGAGGTGCTGCAGGCCACCACCTACATGAACCACCCCTACCAGCATCCCATCATCGGCTGGGAGCATGAGATCAAGGGGCTGAACCGCGAGGACGCCCTCGCCTTCTACCGCCGCTATTACGCCCCCAACAACGCGCTGCTCGTGGTGGCCGGCGACGTGGACCCGGAGACCGTCCGCACCCTCGCCGAGAAGACCTACGGCAAGGTGGCCCGCGCCGACACCCCGCCCCGCAACCGCCCGCAGGAGCCCGAGCCCCAGGCCCACCGCCGGGTGGCGCTGTCCGACCCGCGGGTGGCCCAGCCAAGCCTGCAGCGCGCCTACCTCGTGCCCTCCTCCCGCACCGCCCATCCGGGTGAATCCGAGGCGCTGGAAGTGCTCTCCCAGATTCTCGGTGGCGGCCAGACCGCCCGCCTCTATCGCAGCCTCGTCGCCGAGAAGGGCCTCGCCGCCGGCTCCGGTGCCTGGTATCAAAGCACCGCATACGACGCCACGCGCTTCGTCACCTACGCCTCGCCCCGTCCCGGCGTGAGCCTGGAGGAGCTTGAGGCGGCGGTGGATGCGGTGATCGCCGACCTGCAGGAGAAGGGCGTGGACGACCTGGAACTGGCCCGCGCCAAGACCCGGCTCACCGCGGACACCATCTATTCCCAGGACAACCAGGCCACCCTCGCCCGCATCTACGGCGCCTCCTGGGCCACCGGCATGTCGGCGGACGATGTGCGGGCCTGGCCCGACCGCATCAAGGCGGTGACCGCCGAGCAGGTGAAGGATGCGGCGCGTCGGTATCTTGTCACCGACCGCGCCGTCACCGGCTACCTGAAGCAGGCCGAGCCCAAGACGGACGCCGTCCCCAAAAGCGAAACCAAGAAGGACGACCGCTCGTGAGGGCTGGCCCCGCCCCCCTTCCCGACCGGACCGGCAGCGCCGTGCGCGCCGGTCGTCTCCTCTTTGCGATGGTAGCCATGGCCCTTTCCCTTCTTTCCGCCACCGCGGCGCAGTCCCAGTCGAGCCGCATCACTGAGGTGACGAGCCCCGGCGGCATCAAGGCGTGGCTGGTGCACGACACCACCCTGCCCCTGATCGCCGTGGAGTTCGCCTTCCTCGGCGGCGCCTCCCAGGACGGCAAGGACCTGCCCGGCCTTGCCAACCTCACCGCCTCCCTGCTGGACGAGGGCGCCGGCACCCTTGACGCCGCCGCCTTCCAGAGCGCGCTGGCCGACCACGCGGTGGAGCTGCATTTCGACGCCGGCCGCGACGAGATCCGCGGCTCCCTGCGCACCCTGTCGGAGCACCGGGAGAAGGCGTTCGACCTGATGCGCCTCGCGGTCAGCGCGCCGCGCTTCGACACCGAGGCGGTGGAGCGCATCCGCGCCGCCCAGATGGCCATGCTGCGCCGCCGCTCCACCGAGCCCAACGCCATCGCCAACGAGCGCTGGTTCACCCTCGCCTTCCCGGACCATCCCTATGGCCGGCCGGTGGACGGCACGCTGGAGACCGTCGCCCGCATCAGCCGCGACGACATTGCCGGCTTCGCCAGGCGCACCCTCGCCCGCTCCAACCTGCGGGTGGCCGTGGTGGGCGACATCAGCGCGGAGGAACTGGGCCAGCGCCTCGACGCCGTGTTCGGCACCCTGCCGGCCACCGCCCCGCTCACCCCCGTGGCCAATGTGGAGCCGCAGAAGATCGGCACCGTGGAGGTCATCCCCCTCGACGTCTCCCAGTCGGTGGTGGTGATGGGCACCGGCGGCCTGGAGCGGCGCGACCCGGACTTCATCCCGGCCTTCGTGCTCAACCACATCCTCGGCGGCAGCGCGTTTTCCTCGCGCCTGTTCAAGGAAGTGCGCGAGGCCCGCGGGCTGGCCTATTCGGTCTATTCCTACCAGGTCGCCCTCGGCCACACCGGCCTGTGGTTCGCCGGCACCGCCACCAAGAACGAGCGGGCGGGCGAATCCATCGCCATCATCACCGACGAGTTCCGCAAGATCCTCAAGGACGGGCCGAGCCAGACCGAGCTGGACGAGGCCAAGAGCTATCTCATGGGCAGCTATGCCCTGCGCTTCGACACCTCCTCCAAGGTCGCCGGCCAGTTGCTCCAGATCCAGCTGGACGAACTGGGCATCGACTATGTGGACCGGCGCAACGCCCTCATCGCCGCCGTCACCCTCGACTACCTGAAGCGCGTGGCGGCGCGCCTCGCCACCGCCCGCGACGCCCTCGTGGTGGTGGTGGGCAAGCCGGTGGGCCTTGGCGGCTAGCCTTTGGGCCGGGGCCGGGGCTGGCCCGGCATCCGGCCGCTGCGCAATCCGCCGGCTCCCAGCCGGGGCGCAAGGTGGCGTTGGGTAACCTTAATCCGCACGAGAACCGGTCGCACCCCCCTGAAACGCCGGGGGGTGGTTCCGGAGCCCTTGCCCCCTTTGCTATAAGGCAGTCGGATCGGGGGCGCCCACGGAGTTGATGGACATGGTGCGCGCACAACAGGCCGGTGCATTCGGAACGGCTGCGGACACACGCGCGGCGGATGGTGCGCGCGCCCGCCGCCTCTCGCGCCTGCCAAGGTTCGCCCTGCCTCGGCTCGTCCTGCCGGCAGTGCTCGCCGTGGCGCTCGCCGGCTGCGCCGGGGGCGAGGGGCTCGACGGCGCGTTCGGCGCGCAGGACACCGGCGTGGCGCGCGCCGGCGGCACTTCCGCTGGCGTGGTCAACAGCGCCACCACCGGCGCCCTTGTCGTCGGCACCGGCCCGGACGCGCAGACCTATGACTGCCCGCCGGTCACCGTCCGCACCGGAGCCGGCTCCTGGCAGGTCACTGCCGGCGGCGGCCTGCGCTACCAGGGCACCCTCGGCCGCCTCGCCCGGGAATGCTCCATTTCCGGCGGCACCATGATGGTCCGCGTCGGCATCGAGGGCCGCATCCTGATGGGCGAGAAGGGCGCGCCCGGCCAGGTCAAGGTGCCGATCCGCATCGCCGTGGTGCAGGAGGGGCCTTCCCCCAAGACCATCACCACCAAGTTCTTCAACGTGGCCGTGGACGTGCCCGCCGATCCGGGCCATGCCGCCTTCACCGTGGTGGAGGAGCAGATCGCCTTCCCGCTGCTGCGGCCGGCGGAGATGGAGCGCCACGTGATCTATGTGGGCTTCGACCCGCAGGGCAGCGACGTGAAGGAACGCAAGCCCGCCCCCGCCGCCAAGCCGAAGCCCAGGCCCAAGCCCGCCGCCGAAACCTCCGAAGCGCCCGCCGCAGCAAAGCCGGCGGCGGCGCAGAAGCCGGCCTCCAGCGGCGGCGCGCCCCAGGGCGACGTGTTCGGTCCGCCGCCCGGCAGCAGCGGCACCCTCTCCTCGCCGTCCAGCGGCGGGTTCGAGGCGCCGCCCTCCACCAGCACCTTCTCGCCGCCTCCACGTTGAAGCAGGGCGCGTTGACGCCCGGCGCCATTGGCTTATGCTGCACGCGCGCCCAAGCCTCGGCTCGGGCGTGATCGGACGATCCCTGCGGGAGAGACCGGCGGCCGCAAGGTACGCCGGCGCCGAAGGCGCAACCGCCCCGGAACCGCTCAGGCCAATGGACCGCAGGGGGACGAATCTCTGGAAAGCAGCGCCGGTGCTGCGCGGCAACGCGCATCCTCGGCGCTCACCGAAGGAGTAAGCCGTGCCCTTCCACGAGGCGCGGTGAAATCTCTCAGGTCCTAAGACAGAGGGGGCGCCGCGCGGACCTGCTTGTTGCGTCGAAACGCGTTGTGCGTGGCGCAAGCGGAGGTCCGGACATTGGCGCCGTCGTCCGGGAGTCTCCCTTGGATCATTCCGAGCCTCTGCTCGAAACCCCGCTGTTCTCCGCCCACCGCGCCCTCGGTGCGCGCATGGTGCCGTTCGCCGGCTATCAGATGCCGGTGCAATATCCCGACGGCATCCTCGCCGAGCACGGCTGGACCCGCACCCATGCCGGACTGTTCGATGTCTCCCACATGGGCCAGGCCCTGCTCAGGGGACCCGACCACGCCACCACCGCCCGCGCCCTCGAAGCCCTCGCCCCGGCGGATTTCCTGAATCTCGCCCCCGGCAAGCAGCGCTATTCCCAGCTGCTGACCGACGATGGCGGCATCATCGACGACTTCATGGTGACGCGGCCGCTGGCGCCGGAGGCGGACGGCACCCTCATCCTCGTGGTCAATGCCGCCTGCAAGGCCGGCGACTTCGCCCACATCGCCGCCCACCTGCCGGACGGCATCACCCTTATCGAGCGCCCGGAACGCGCGCTGCTCGCCCTGCAGGGGCCGGAGGCGGCCACGGTCATGGCCCGCCACTGCCCGCAGGCGGCGGCGCTCGACTTCATGGCGGCCATCCCCGCGACCTTCGACGGCATCCCGGTGGAGGTCTCCCGCTCCGGCTATACCGGCGAGGACGGCTTTGAAATCTCGGTTGAGAACGACAGCGCGCCCCTGCTCTGGGCCGCCCTGCTCGCCGAGCCGGAGGTGAAGGCCATCGGCCTCGGCGCCCGCGACAGCCTGCGCCTCGAGGCCGGGCTTTGCCTCTACGGCCACGACATCGATCTTGCCACCTCTCCCATCGAGGCGGCGCTGATGTGGTCCATCCAGAAGCGGCGGCGCATCGAGGGCGGCTTTCCCGGCGCCGAGCGCATCCAGCACGAGCTGGCGCAAGGCCCCGCCCGCGTCCGCGTGGGATTGAGGCTTGAGGGCCGCGCCCCGGCCCGCGAGGGGGCGGAGATCGCGTCCGGCGGCGCCGTGGTCGGCCTTGTCACCTCCGGCGGCTTCGCGCCGACGCTGGCCGCGCCCATCGCCATGGGCTATGTGCCGCCGGCCCTGTCCGCGCCCGGCACCCGCCTCGACGTTCTGGTGCGTGGCAAGGCCCTGGCGGCCACCGTCGCATCCCTTCCGTTCGTGCCGACGCGCTATGCGCGCAAACCTAAAGCCGGGGGCTGATCCATGACGAGCGTGCGCTACACGAAGGACCACGAATATGTGCGCGTCGAAGGCGACGTGGCCGTGGTGGGCATCTCCGACTACGCCCAGCAGCAGCTGGGCGACGTGGTGTTCGTCGAACTGCCGGAGATCGGCAAGATCGTGACCAAAGGCGGCGAGGCCGCCGTGGTGGAAAGCGTGAAGGCGGCGAGCGAGGTCTACGCCCCCCTCTCCGGCGAAGTGGTGGAGGTGAACAGCGAGCTGGAAGGCGCGCCCGGCCTCGTCAATGAGGCTGCCGAGGGTAAGGGCTGGTTCATGAAGCTGAAGCTCTCCAACCCGGCCGAGCTGGACGAGCTTTTGAACGAGCACGCCTACAAGGACTTCCTGGACACCCTGGCCTGAGCCGAGATCAAATCCCCATGCGCTATCTCCCCCTCACTCCCGAGGACCGCGCCGAGATGCTGGCGCGGATCGGCGTCGCCTCGGTGGATGAGCTGTTCGCCGACATCCCCGCCGACCGGCGCGAGACCGCGCTGCCGCGCCTCGCCCTCCACAAAAGCGAGCTGGAGGTGGAACGCGTCCTCGCCCGCCTCGCCGGGCAGAACGTGCCGGCGGGTTCCGTGCCCTTCTTCGTGGGTGCGGGGGCCTATCGCCACCATGTGCCGGCCACCGTGGATCACCTGATCCAGCGCTCGGAATTCCTCACCTCCTACACGCCCTACCAGCCCGAGATCGCCCAGGGCACGCTGCACTATCTGTTCGAGTTCCAGACCCAGGTGGCCGAGCTGACCGCCATGGAGGTGGCCAACGCCTCCATGTATGACGGCTCCACCGCCGCCGCCGAGGCGGTGCTGATGGCCCATCGCATCACCCGGCGCCGCAAGGCGGTGCTGGCGGGCAACCTGCATCCCCATTATCGCGCCACCATCGAGACCGTCTCCCGCTACGCCGCCGACGCGGTGGTGGCACTGCCGCCCGCCCCGTTCGGCGAGGAAGACCTCTTCACCCCCATCGACGACACGGTGTCCTGCGTGGTGGTGCAGTCGCCGGACGTGTTCGGCAATCTGGTGGACCTGAAGCCCATCGCCGAGGCCGCCCACAAGGCCGGCGCGCTTTTGGTGGCGGTGTTCACCGAGGCGGTGGCGCTGGGCCTCATTGAGCCGCCGGGGGCGCAGGGCGCCGACATCGTGGTGGGCGAGGGCCAGTCCATCGGCAATGCGCTGAATTTCGGCGGCCCCTATGTGGGCCTGTTCGCCACCCGCTCGAAGTTCGTGCGGCAGATGCCGGGGCGGCTGGCCGGCGAGACGGTGGACGCGGAAGGCCGGCGCGGCTTCGTGCTGACCCTCTCCACCCGCGAGCAGCACATCCGCCGCGAGAAGGCCACCTCCAACATCTGCACCAATTCCGGCCTGTGCGCGCTGGCCTTCACCATCCACCTCACCCTGCTCGGCAAGGCCGGCCTGACCCGCCTCGCCCGCGCCAACCATGCGGCGGCCTGCGACCTCGCGGACCGGCTGGCGGCGGTGAAGGGGGTGAGCGTCATCAACGACACCTTCTTCAACGAATTCACCCTGCGCGTGCCCGGCTCGGCGGCAGACGTGGTGGAGAGGCTGGCGGCGAAGGGCATCCTCGCCGGCGTGCCCTATTCCCGTCTCGCGCCGCAATCGGGCCTCGACGACCTCATCCTCGTCGCCGCCACCGAGACGACCACGCAAGACGACCGCGTCGCCTATGCCGCCGCCCTGAAAGAGGTGCTGTGATGGTTCAAGATGATCACCGACACCTTGGATGGTCGTTGGGTAAGGCTTTCAAGGCTCTCTCGCTATTGGCGGCGAACGCCGGCGAATTTCGCGATCGATTGAGATGGGCAATTGATGAACTTAGCACCATACCGCGTGAAGGTCTTCCCAAACACGTCTGCGAGCAATTGAAGTCCATCGACTCTAGAACTCTGGAAGGATACGTTCCGGGGTCAGCACCACATCATTTTACTATTGTTAGTCAGAATATAAGGAAAATAAGAGGAAAAAAGCGATCTCAATTGGCCGATGACATCATTCTTGTCTGCATGGATATATGTGAGGCTTGCGGAGCACAATTGAAAGGCGCCCAGCCATGAACCGCGAAGGCCGCGGCGCCACCACACCGCATTCCATTGCCCTCACCGGGCCTGAGACCTTCACCGGCAACCGCGCGCTGGACCTGGAGGAAGGGCTTATCTTCGAGATCGGCCGCACCGAGGTGACGGGCGTCGACATCGCCGAGCCCGCCCCGTTCCGCGACCGCCTCGGCACCCAGGCGCGCACCGCGCCGCTGGACCTGCCCGGCCTCTGCGAGCCCGAGGCCATGCGCCATTACGTGCGCCTGTCGCGCATGAATTACGGCATCGACAGTGGCCTGTTCCCGCTCGGCTCGTGCACCATGAAGCACAATCCGCGCCTCAACGAGAAGATGGCGCGCCTGCCCGGCTTTGCCGACATCCATCCGCTGCAGCCCCAATCCACGGTGAAGGGCGCGCTGGGCCTCATGGCGGAACTGTCGCGCTACCTTTTGGAACTCACCGGCATGCAGGCGGTGGCGCTCACCCCCAAGGCCGGCGCCCACGGCGAGTTGTGCGGCATGATGGCCATCAAGGCCGCCCATGCCGCCCGTGGCGACGGCGAACAGCGCCACGTGGTGCTGGTGCCCGAGAGCGCCCACGGCACCAATCCCGCCACCGCGGCCCTCATCGGCTATCAGGTGCGCTCCATCCCCGCCCGCCCCGACGGCACGGTGGACCCGGAGGCGGTGCGCGCCGCGCTCGGCCCCGAGGTGGCGGCGCTGATGCTCACCAATCCCAACACCTGCGGCCTGTTCGAGCGCGACGTGGTGGCCATCGCCGAGGCGGTGCACGCCGCCGGCGCCTATTTCTATTCGGACGGGGCCAATTTCAACGCCATCCTCGGCAAGGTGCGCATCGCCGACCTCGGGGTCGATGCCATGCACATCAATCTGCACAAGACCTTCTCCACGCCCCACGGCGGCGGCGGGCCGGGCGCGGGGCCGGTGGTGCTCTCGGATGCGCTCGCCCCCTTCGCCCCGGTGCCGGCGCTGGTCGCCACCGCGGACGGGCTGGTGCTGGTGGAGGACGAGGGCGCGGACGGCGCCGAGCAGGCGCTGGGGCGCATGAGCGCCTTCCACGGCCAGATGGGCATGTTCGTGCGGGCGCTCGCCTGGATGCTCTCCCACGGCGCCGACGGCATGCGGCAGGCCTCGGAAGACGCGGTGCTGTCGGCCAATTATATCCGTGCCTGCCTCATGGACCTCATGAGCGCGCCCTTCGCCGAGCGGCCGGCCATGCACGAGGCCCTGTTCGACGACACCTGGCTCGCCGGCACCGGCCTCACCACCCTGGACGTGGCCAAGGCCCTCATCGACGAGGGCTACCACCCCATGACGGTGTATTTCCCGCTGGTGGTGCACGGCGCCATGCTCATCGAGCCCACGGAGAGCGAATCCAAGGCCTCTCTGGACCTCTTCATCGCCGCGCTCAGGGATCTGGCGCTGGCGGCGAAGGCCGGAGACAAGGAGCGCTTCCTCGGCGCCCCCTATTACGCCC
>NZ_JAIVFO010000085.1 GCF_029991245.1 Xanthobacter autotrophicus | reverse complement strand
GTCCAGATGTTCGATTCCACCGTCGTGCGCGCCCATGTCTCCGCCGCCGGGGCAAAAGGGGGCAGCAGGGCCAGGCCCTCGGCCGATCGCGGGGTGGCTTCTCCACCAAGATCCACCTCAAGAGCGATTTCGACGGCCAGCCGATCGCCTTCCACCTGACCGGTGGTGAGGCCGGCGACAGCCCACTCTTCAAGCTGCTGCTGGATCTTGGTCCCGATGTGAAGCCGCGCGCCGCCCTCGCCGACAAGGGCTATGACGCCAAGGCCAACCGGGCCATAGCCCGGGCTCGCGGCATCGCGCCC
This sequence comes from Xanthobacter autotrophicus, assembly GCF_029991245.1. Classification (GTDB taxonomy): domain Bacteria; phylum Pseudomonadota; class Alphaproteobacteria; order Rhizobiales; family Xanthobacteraceae; genus Xanthobacter; species Xanthobacter autotrophicus_C. The sequence continues at coordinate 19,854 of NZ_JAIVFO010000085.1, read as the reverse complement.
GCCATCCCCTTCAAATCCAATGCGAAAGACCGCCCGGTCTTCTTCCCGAAGGCGCTCTACCGGGGCCGTGCCCGCATCGAGCAGTGCTTCGGAAAGCTGAAGCGATTCAAGCGCGTCGCCCTGCGCTGCGAGAAGACCGAATGCGGCTTCGCCGCCATCGTCGCCCTCGCCCTGAGCTTCATCCTCATCAAATCCGTCCACACCACCTAGGCAGTTCGGCGAGTTGTCCGATGCTGCGGCGCGGCCGGGCGCACTGTTCTGCTGTTCGGATCGGACGTTGAGTTCGCTGTACCTGGATCCGCCCATTGCTGCAGATCGGCGAGGGGCAACGTCACAGTAACAAATAGGACTTCGAGACATTCCTCGGCCAGGCTCCCGCATTGAACCCCGCGCGAACTGAAAATAAGGGCGCCGTGTGCGGCGTTCGTATCTGGGACGTCGCCGAGCCGCTCAGGGAAATCCGCTACCTCGACAAGCTCATCGACGAACTCGCCAAGGGTAAAGCGATGGCGAGACCTGCGCATAGGGTGGAAATTTCCGCTTCTCACCATTTGGAGGGCCCGAGGAAGGGCCGCTTCCGGGCAGCTCGCCCGGCTAGCGGTGATCGCTGCCCCGCGATGCCATCTGCGGGAAGAATCCAGCGCCGCCGGCCAGGGTGGCGGCGGTACCGTTGCCCTGCTGATACTTCAGTACTGGTTCCTGAGGGCGGCGCACCGAATGCTACGAAATGCAGAATTTCTGATTATTTTTCCTTGAGATGGACCCTCTTCGACCGGCGTCCTCGCCGATCCCGGGTGGTCCTCCCGACTGATTTTCCCGTGTCCCCGGTTCGTGATTGATTTCACGTGTCGCAGCGAGGCTGCCGACGGCCATAGCCATCCCGAGGACGACGACCATGTCTCTCCGTTAATACGTCATCGAGCGCGACATCCCGAACGCCGGCAGCTTCGAGCGCGAGCAGTTCCGGGCGGGCCGCGCAGAAGTTGAACCATGTCCTGCGCAAGCTTGGCCCGCACATCCAGTGGGTCAAGCGCTCCGTCGCCGCCAACAGGATCTTCTGCATCACATGGCGACGGGCGGGAACATCATTCGGCGCCATGCCGGGATCAGTGGGCTTCCGGCCACGGAAACCACTGAGATCCGCACGACGATCGAGCCGACCATCGCCGCCTGACACGCGGCAGGCCGCGGCGCTTCCGCGATGGCCCGACCCGCGCACCACATCTTGCCGAGTTTTCCCCGGTGGCGCCGTGCGCTGCCGGCCGTGACCGCCTTGCCCGAAATCACGGGCCCGGCACCCACTGGCGGTTCTTGGGATCAACCGATGACCGTCACCGCCAAGCACCTGTTCGAAAGGAATGAGACCATGACCACCGCTCTCTCCACCAGCCAGGGCGTCAACAACGGCGTCAACGTTGCCGCTCTTCTCGGCGCCCGCGAGGCTCTCTCCCAGATGCCCGAAGCCGCGGCGTTCAAATGGCGTGCCTCCTGCGAATGGATCCAGGGGACGCATAGCCGCTCGACCATCGGAGGCTTCTTCGGCCTCGGCGCCGAGCAGTCGCGCACCAAGACCTTCTCCGTCGAAGCCGACCACCCGGAGGTCTTCGCGTCGGAGGACACTGCCCCGACCCCCGTCGAGCTGGTCCTCGCCGGCCTCGCCGGCTGCCTGACGGCAGGCGTGGCCGCTGTCGCCCAGAATCGCGGCATCCAGCTCCACTCCGTCAAGGCCAGCCTCGAGGCGGAGATGGACATTCAGGGCATCCTCGGCATCGACGACGAGGTCCGCAACGGCTTCAGCGCCGTCCACGTCCACTTCGATATCCGCGCGGACGCCAGCAAGGACGAAATTGCGGCGCTTGTCGCCCAATCGCAGAAGCGGTCCGCCGTATTCGACATCATCACCAACCCCACCGCCGTGTACGTCACGGTCGGCTGAGCGGCGGCGGCCTGGAGCCAGGGAGCGAGTATCGTGAAACACATTGCGACCGTCGTCATCGGCGCCGGCCACTGCGGTCTCGCCATGAGCAAGCACCTTCTCGATCGCGGCATCGATCATGTCGTGCTCGATCGGGGCAAGGTTGCCAACTCGTGGCGGACGCAGCGGTGGGACTCGCTCCGCCTCCTCACGCCGAACTGGCAGAGCCGTCTGCCGGGCCATGCGTATGCCGGGCCTGACCCTGATGGGTACATGACCGCGCCGGAGCTGACCGGCTATCTGCAGTCCTATTCGGATCGCATCGGTGCGCCCGTCGAGACCGACACGACGGTGCTCCGGGTGAGCGCGCGCTCCGGCGGATACAGGGTGGACACGGACCGCGGCAGCTGGATGTGCCGGACCGTGGTCGTTGCAAGCGGGATTTGCGCCATGCCCGTCGTGCCGACCTTGTCCAACGGGGCGCCGGCGGACATCGAGTGCCTGGAGCCGTTCGCCTACCGCAACCCCCGGCAATTGCGCCCCGGCGGCGTGATGATCGTCGGGGCCTCGGCAACCGGCGTGCAGCTTGCCAGGGAGATCCGCGCTTCGGGACGCGACGTGCTGCTGTGCGTCGGCGAGCATGTGCGGCTGCCGCGCCTCTACCGTGGCCGTGACATCAACTGGTGGATGGATGCCATGGGCCTCATGGACGTTCGCCATGACGAGATCCCCGATCTCGAGCGCGCCCGGCGCTTGCCTACGGCGCAGTTGATCGGCACGCCGGAGCACGAGACGATCGATCTCAACACCCTGCGGGATGCGGGCGTCGAAATCGTCGGCAGGCTCGTTGCCCTCGACGGGGGCGAGGCGAAATTCTCCGGCGGGCTCGCCAACCATTGCGCGCTGGCGGACCTGAAAATGAACCGCCTCCTCGACAGCATCGACGCGTGGGTCGCTGCGAGCGGGCACGATCACGGCTTCGGCCCTCCCCGCCGCTTCGAGCCGACACGCCTCGATAGGACGCCTCGCCTCGGCCTCGATCTCCGCCACGGCCGCATCGAGACGATCATCTGGGCGACCGGCTTTCGGCCCGACTACTCATGGCTGGACGTGCCCGTGCTCGACCGTAAGGGCCGCATGCGCCACTCCGGCGGCATCGTTGCCTCGCCCGGCATGTACGTCATGGGGCTGCGATTCATGCGCCGGCGCAAGTCCTCGTTCATCGACGGGGCCGCGGCCGACGCCCGCGACCTTGCCGACCACATGCTCTCCTTCCTTGCCAGGGCTGCTGCCTAGGAGTGTCGTCCCATGACCCCGTTGTCTTCTCACTATGACGTCGTGGTTGTCGGCGCGCGCTGCGCCGGCGCAGCGACAGCCTTCCTCCTCGCCAGAGCCGGAGCAAAGGTGCTGGTCGTCGACCGGCAGGCTCGTGGCTCCGATACCATGTCGACGCACGCGCTGATGCGCGCCGGCGTGTTCCAGCTCCAGCAATGGGGCCTCCTGCCGAAGATCGTGGCGCAGGGCACGCCGAAGATCGCCAGCACGACGTTCCACTATGGGGCGGAATGCATCCGCGTCGCCATCAAGCCGGAATGCGGGGTGGAGCACCTTTATGCGCCGCGCCGCACGGTGCTGGACACGATCCTGGTGGATGCCGCCGAAGCAGCGGGTGCGGACGTGCGGCATGGCGTGGTGGTGCCGGGCCTGCAGTTCGATTCGAGCGGGCGCGTCGTCGGTGTCTGGTTGAACTCCGGCGAGGATCGCCCGATCGGCGTCCGGGCCGACCTCGTTGTCGGCGCGGACGGGCGCCAGTCCCTGGTCGCCAGGCTGGTCGCCGCCGAGACCTATCTGCAAAGCCGCAGCGCTTCGGCCTGCGCCTACGGATACTTCGACGGCCTGCGCGACGACGGCCTCCACTGGTATTTCGAGCGCGGCGCGGCTGCCGGCACCATTCCGACCAACGAGAACCAGCATTGCGTGTTTGTCGGCGTGCCGCAGGACCAGTTCGCATCGACATTCCGCGGGGATGTGGCGCGGGGCTTCGCCAACGTCCTCGGGCAATGCGATTGCAATCTCGAGCGCGCCATCAAGGACGCTCGCATCGTTGGCGCGTTGCGCGGCTTCGCCGGTACGAGGGGCTTCCTCCGCCAGCCCCATGGGCCGGGCTGGGCGCTCGTCGGCGATGCGGGCTACTTCAAGGACCCGCTCACCGCGCACGGCATGACGGATGCGCTGCGCGACGCCGAGTTGCTGGCACGCGCGGTGCTGGCCGGCGGGGAACATGCCATGTCGGCGTACCATCAGGAGCGCGATGTCCTTTCGCTGCCGCTGTTCGAGGTGACGGACGCGGTGGCGTCGTTCGACTGGACGCCGGGCACGGTCAAGGCGCTCCACACCCAGCTCAGCTCAGCCATGAAGGCCGAAACCGGCCGGCTGGCTCGACTGGCGACCACAGCAAACCTGCGTTCAACCGCTATGGAGAAAGAAATGGACACTCAGGACTCCCCGTGGCGCCGCACCATCGCCGGTCGGCCCGAGATTGGCGCCACCGCCGAACGGGTGCGGCAAACCTCGATGCGCGACGTCGAGATGTTCACCGAGATGACCGGGGACCGGAACCCGGTCCACTACGATGCCGAGCTGGCCGAAAAGTCGCCGTTCGGCGGCCTGATCGTGCAGGGTGGCGTCACGACGGGGCTCCTGAATGCGGTGGTCGCCGAGGATCTGCCGGGCCCTGGCACCGTCTTCCTCGAGACCGCCTGGAAATTCGTCAAGGCCGTGCGGGTCGGCGAGACCATCCACGCCTCGGTCAAGGTCGAACAGGTGCGCGAAGACAAGCCCATCTGCCGGATCGAGACCATCGTGCGCAATGCCATGGGCGAGCCGTGCGTCGTCGGCACGGCCACGACCTACACCATGCCGCTCCTCGCCGAGGACGACGCGCGAACCGAGGGCAAGGCAGCGTGAGGCCACCATACGGGCGAGGCGTGACGGCCTTGGCGCTACAAAAAGGGTGCGGCCGGCAGACGGCCGCGCCTACTCGATGATCTCATCTGCGGAGACCAGAAGTGCTTGCGGAACCGTGATCCCGATCTGCCGGGCGGTGTTCAGGTTGATGCCGAACTCGAACAGGCTCGGAGACTGGACCGGCAGGTCGCCCGGCTTTTCGCCGCGCAGAATGCGGATCGCATAGCCCCCGGCCCGCCGGAACTGGTCCGCGGCGTTGAAGCCGTAGGCGGCCAGGGCGCCATCCCGGACATAGAACCGGAAGGGATAGATCGCGGGAATGCGCGCCGCGTTCACGCCTTCGATCAACGCCCGTCTGTTGACGGTGTTGATCGGACTGGGGCTCACGATCAGGCCCGGCATGTCCTGCCGGGCGATCTCTGCCAGCGCGGCCTCGATCTCTGCAAGGCTGCTGGCGCGCGCCGCGTGCGCCACGATTCCATGGTTCGGCGCAATCTGCTCCACCGCCTCCAGGAGCGAATTGAACCCCTTGAACTTGGGGTCGAGCAGCATGTTGACGTTCTTCATGCCCGGCGAAAGCTGCCGCAGGATCTGCAGCCACTTTCCCGCCATTTCGGGCTCGAAGGTAGAGAAGCCGGTGATGTTGCCCCCCGGCCGGGACAGGTTCGGGACGTAGCCCGCGCCGACAGGATTGCTCACCACGACGAAGATGATCGGCAGTTGCGTCCCGCTCGCCCGGATGGCGTCCATCCCCGGCGTGCCGTTGACGACGATGACGTCGACCCCCCGCTCGAGCAGGGCCTTGGTCTCCGACTGTGCCACCTGGAAGTTGCCCTTGTACCAGACGACGTCCACATCGATGTCGGCGGCGGCAGTCCCGGCCGCTTCCCGCAACCCCTTGCGGAACGCCTCGACCCGGGCATCGCCTTCGGCATCCCCAGCCGAGACGGCCATCATCAGGCCGATCCGGCGCGGCTTCTTCTCCAACGTCTGCGCCAGGACATGGCCTGCCGGCCACAGCATGGTGCAACCCAGCGCGATTCCAAGTTGGCGTCGATCCCAGATGCGCATCATACTGTGCTCTCCCCGGGGCTTGAGGCTCCACGCCAGCACAATCCGCAGTATAACTTTCTCATATATACTCCTGCGAGATCGGCCCGCGAAGCTCATCGGCACCGGCTCCCGCCAGAACGGGCGATCCCACCGTGAGGCTCCAGGAGCATTTTCGATGCGAAGCGGACACCGGATCGCGTGAGGAAGGTGCGATAATTCAATAACATGGAGCGTTTCATTGCTTCCACGAAACAGTGAAACGCTCTAAGGAGCGCAAGCGCGATGAACAGCGGACCAGCCACGAAATCCGGGGGCGCCTCCTCGATCGTGCGCCCGCTCGCGCAGGGCGGGCTGTTCTGGAAATACGCCGCCATGTTCGCCGCCGTCCTGGGCATCGCCCTTGTCGGCAACGGCCTCGTCAACATCTGGTTCATGTATGACGAGAACCGGGTGAACCTCTATCGGCTGCAGATGGAGCAGGCGGCCGCGGCGGCGGAGAAGATCTCGCAGTTCGTGCGCGAGATCGAGAACCAGATGGAGTGGACCACCCACCTTTCCTGGGCGATCACCGCCATGGACCAGCGCGAGCTCGACGCGCGGCGCCTGCTGCGGCAGGTGCCGGCCATCACCGAGCTCAGGCTTCTCGATCCGCAGGGGCGGGAGCGGCTCCACCTGTCCCGCCAGGCCGAGGACAACCCCGGCAGCAACGCGGATCATTCCTCGGAGGAGATGTTCAAGGTCGCACTGGCCGACGGCGTCTACTACGGGCCGGTCTATTTCCGGCGCCAGACCGAGCCCTACATGACGCTCGCCGTCGGGGGGGCCCGCCGCGACGCCGGCGTGAGCGTGGCCGAGGTGAACCTCAAGCACATCTGGGACGTCGTGAGCCAGATCCACGTGGGACGCGCCGGCAAGGCCTACGTGGTCGGCGCCCAGGGCCATCTGATCGCACACCCCGATATCAGCCACGTCCTGCGCAACATGGACCTGTCGCACCTTCCGCAGGTGGCCGCGGCGCGCAGCGCAAGCACCACCCCGGAGCGCTCTTCGCTGCCGGCGCTGGACCTCGACGGCAAGCCCGTCCTGACCACCTTCGCCGTGGTGAAGCCGCTCGACTGGCTGGTCTTCATCGAGCTGCCCGAGCAAGAGGCAAGCGCCCCGCTCTATGCCGCCCTGGCACGATCGCTGGCGCTGACGGTGGCCGGACTGGCGCTGGCCTTTGTGGCCGCCCTGTTGCTCGCCCGGCACATGGTCGTCCCCATCCGGTCGCTTGCCGCCGGCGCCCAGCAGATCGGCGTCGGTGCCCTCGACCATCGCATCGAGATCAAGACGCGTGACGAACTGGGCGCCCTGGCCCACCAGTTCAATTCCATGGCAAGCCGGCTTCAGGGCTCCTACGAGGGCCTCGAGCGCAAGGTAGATGAGCGGACCCGAAAGCTCCAGGAGGCCAACATGGCGAAGTCCCGTTTCCTGGCGGTCGCCAGTCACGATCTTCGCCAGCCGCTGCATGCGCTGAACCTGCTGGTCGCCCAGCTGAGCAGCACGCCTGACCGCGCCGAGAGGGAGCGCCTGACGCGAAACATCGCCTCCTGCGTCGACAGCATGAACCGCCTGTTCAACGAGCTGCTCGATATCTCGCGGCTGGATGCCGGTGCCCTCACGCCGCGCATCGCCGCCTTTCCTGTCGAGGACGTCCTTTCGCGGACCGAGGCCACCTTCTCGGCGACCGCGCGCGAGAAGGGACTGCACTTCCGCGTGGTGAAGAGCTCGGCCTGGGTGGCGAGCGATTCCATCCTGCTTGGCCGCATTCTCCTCAATCTCGTCTCGAACGCCGTGCGCTACACCTCCGTTGGCGGGGTGGTGGTCGGCTGCCGGCACGCTGGAGGAGCGCTGCGCATCGACGTCTGCGACACCGGCGCGGGGATCGCCGAAGACCAGCAGCGTGCCATCTTCGGCGAGTTCTACCGGATCCAGCACGACGGCCACGACGTGGGCGAAGGGCTCGGGCTGGGCCTCGCCATTGTCGAGCGGCTGTGTTCGCTGCTCGATCACCCCCTCACGCTGACTTCGATCCGTGGCCGGGGGTCCCGCTTTTCCATCTCGCTGCCCATGGCTCCCGCCGGCGCATGCGTTGTCCGGAGCGAGCCGGCGCTCACGCAGGCCGACCTGCTGCGCGGCAAGCTGGTGGTGGTCATCGATGACGACCCGCTGGTGCGGGAAGGCACGCAGGGGCTGTTGATGAGCTGGGGCTGCCGCGTCGTGGTGGCGGACTCAAGCTCCGGGGCGAGCCTGCGCCTCAACGGCACCGCGCCCGATCTGATCATCTCGGATCTGCATCTCGCCGGCGGAGGTACAGGGATCGCTGCGATCGACGACCTGCGCCGAAAATTTGGAACGTCCGTGCCCGCCTTCCTCATCACCGGCGACATCTCCGTCGGGCAGACCGGCAAGATCGGGCCGCACGGTCACGCATTGCTGCACAAGCCGATCAGCCCCATGGTGCTCCGGGCCATGATGATGGCCACGCTGCACCGCTCCGATGCCGCCTGAGCGGGCGGGCGCCGGGGCCCAATACCAACGGTCATTTCCAATGACCGTTGGTATTATTTATCGAGCAGCGGAAGGGACCAGCCGAGCCTGGTCACGGCCAGCACCGCCTCGGTCCTGTTGTTGACGTCGAGCGCCTTCAGGATCGCGGAAACGTGGTTCTTCACCGTCGGTTCCGCGAGATCGAGGTGCCGGCAAATGAGCTTGTTGCTCTTCCCTTCCATCATCAATGCCAAAACATCGAGCTGGCGCTCCGTCAGCCCCAGATCGGAAGGCGTCGGCCCATGCCGATCCGGCTTGGGGGTGGGCTGCGGAGCGGGCTCCGGGGCGCGGTCGAGGATTTCGGGAGGAATGTAGACGCCGCCCGCCAGCACCAGCCGCAACGCGCCAAGCAGCACGTCGCGCGTCGCGGTCTTCGCGATGAACCCCTGCGCGCCGATCGCGAGCGACTTGAGCACATTGTCCCGATCGCAAAAAGCCGAAAGCATCACGACGGCGATTGCCGGATGGCTCTTGCGCAAGTCCGACAACATTTCCAGTCCATCGCGGTCTGGCAGCCTCAGGTCGAGAAGAACAAGGGCGATATCCTCGTTCCGGACGATCAGGTCGTCGGCCTCGCGACCGCTCTGCGCCTCGTAGACCGACGCCGAGCCATCGATCTCGCGCAGAACGCTGCGCATCGCATCGCGGATGAGGACATGGTCGTCGACCAGCAGGATCTTCACACCGCAGCTCCCTCATTGCGGCCGGCCCGGCTCCGTGACGCGTATCAGCTACCGACAGGAATCGCCACCCAATCGGAGAGGCGCCAAGGGTGCGACGCAGCTTCCCCGCAAGCGCACCGCGGTCGGATGGTTCTGCGGCCCGTTGATCGCCTGCGGAGCGACATCCGTGGAATGCGCCGCGGGTGGCTCCGCACGTCCAATCGAAAGACCGGTTCCGGCGTCAGAGCCAGGATCCTGAATCCGCGCCGGGGCGGGCGCGCCAATTCCCATAAACTGAATTTATCTGCGAACGCCGACGGCCGCCGATCGCCCGCAATCGGGGGCGCTTGGTGGAGCCCATCAGATGCGTTTGAAACGGGATGCCGGTGGAGGACCGCGCGTCCGGGAGGACCATTCGTCCAAAATGGGAGACCCGGCCGTGCCGGATCCCCTCTGCGATGTCGTTCGGTCGGTTCGGCTCAAGGGTGGCTGAAGCGGCCGCGCGGTGCGTGTGTTTCAGACCATCTCGGCTTCGACCGGGTCCGGCCGTACGACGACTGTGGTCGCGACCGGGTAGAATTCCTCTCCCGGCATACCGACGCGGCGGGCATGCTCGCGGATGGCGTCACCATCCTTGGCTTCATAGATGCAGAAGGTGCCGATGCGGCCGTCCGGTTCGTTCACCACATAACTGCGGATCCAGCGCACGCGGTCGGGCATCTCCTCGTTGCCGATCCTGGCTGACTTGGCGCCGGCCACTTCCAGTTCGGCGAGCGACGCCCAGGCGCTCGGCCGGCGGATGACATAAAGTTGCATTGCCTAGTTCCCTCTGAACGGCCGGCATTACCCGAGCCGAACACTGTGGCCCCGCACCATGCGTGGCGAGGTGGAAACTAGGGGAGGGGAGCGTTGACCGTCCTTACCGGCGACTGATCTTTCGATGACTATTCACGTGCACCGGCGGCGCTTTGCTTTCCCGATGCGGTCAATGTGGGCCGCTGCGGTCTGGAAATCAGTTTCGGCTGCAGATCCGCCGCCAACTTCCGAAGCCGCTGCGAGCCTATGCGGGTGGCGATGCGTTCTGCCGCCGCGATCTCGATCTGCGCGGCGGCGGTATTTCCGGCCTTGGCCAAAAGACAAGCCAGTTCCAGCCGGACGCGGGCCGCATGGTACTCAATCCCAGAGCTGGTCCAGAGCTGCCGCGCAAGCATCAGGAACGGCATCGCCTCGGCCTCGCTCGCGAGCAGATGGCGCGCTTCATTCATCAAGGCATGCACCGCCGGCTGCGTCCAGCGCGCGGATTGTGCGGTCAGTTCGTCCAAGGCCTTGGCGGCGATATCGCGATGGCCACCCATGGCGGCAATGCGCGCCTTATGCGCCAAAAGAATCCCGCGCCGTTGAACGTGGTACCAGCTTGTGCCGTCAAGCACGCCATCCAGGGCTGCCAACGCCATGTCCACTTTGCCCGTTTCGGCAAGCAGTACCGCGCTTCCCGGCTCTGCGTCCCAACCTGCAGCATAAGCCGCAGCATAGTCCTTGCGCGCTTCGTCCAGATCGCCAATCATCGCGTGGACGTCACCGCGCACCCGATACCCATCGCCGATGGACCAGGATTCCTCTTCGGATAACTTCGGCAGGGCCTGGTCAATGGCCACAAGCGCGCTGTTGAGATCGCGCTGTGCCCCGAGGATCTCGGCGCGGTGCAGGTCGCAGGTCCCTGGAACAACAGCGTAGCTCGCAGCGCACCAGCTGTCGAAACCTTCGCTCCATTGCCGGGCGCGCGACCAGTCGGGATAGGTGCGGCAGCTCCACAGGATGTTGCAGTAGACAAGGCTTCCGAGGACCGGATCCACGTTGCTTGACAGGGCGATGGCCGCGGCGTGGTTCTGCTGACTCACGCCTTTCTCGATGTGGCCAAGCGAAATGTTGTAGAAGCCCATATAGACCAGCGTGAGGGCGATCAGCCCCGAATCGCCGCAGTCAACAGCGGCGCGCTGGGACTGGAGTGCCAGATCGAGCGCCTCCGCCGCATTCCCCGCGAAAATAGCCTGCCGCGCCTTCATCCATAGCAAATAGGCGCTTGTCCGCGGATCGTCGGTATTACCCAGAAGGGCTTCGGCTCGTGCCATCCACCCCGAGGCTGCGGCCGGCGCCGAGCGCTCGAATTCAAGCTTGGCGATTGTCACGGCCACTCTTGCGGCCAGATTGGGCTCTTCCTCTGCGACATGTGCAGCGAGGGCGCGGGTCAGGACCGGGATCGCCGCGGCAGGGCGGCCCTGGCATTCCACGGCCAGTGCCCAGACTTCGATATCGGCTGCACAGAGTTGCCCCTCCGCGTCCAGCCTTTCGAAGACCATTGCGGCCCCGTGCCAGTCCTTCACCCGGGCAAGTTCCAGCGCCCGGGCGCGATTGGACTCGCTCGCGTCGAAGCTCGGGACGGCGGCACCAAGACTCGGCTCATCAATTGCGAAACGATAACCGTGTCTGACGTAGCTACGGATCGCATGTTCGAGCCCGCCCGCAGCGAGCGCTGCGCGGGCAAGGCTGACAGCACGCTGCAGCGAGGCTTCCGTGACGGTCAGGTTCGGCCACAGGGCATCCATCAACTCGTTCTTCGGCACCACGCGACCGGCGTTCCGGACGAGGTAGACCAGCAGGTCGAAGACGCGCGGCTGCATTTTCTGGGCGGCTCCCCGCAAGGTGAGGGAGCGTGCCCCTTCATCCAGCTCAAAGAATCCAAAACGATGCAGCATCACGGCTGGTCTCTGCAGAGGCCGAAAAACAACAAATGATAAGGGAACGATCAGCCACTGATAAGGACCCGCGTCGGCATCCATCGCTAATTTCCAGCCAGCGAGGCCGGAAGGCGAATGGAAGGCGCCCCCATGTTGTCGGAACTTCACCAAAGCGCGTTGTCGCCACTGGATGGCAGCCCCGTCATACCGGAAAAGCCGTTGGCGACGCGGGGCGCTCCGTTCCCCAATACCAAGCGCTGGCGGAATGCCGCAATTGGGGCGAGTGGCTATCTCTGGGGGCTCGGCGCAGCGGCAATCTGGAGCGGCTGGTGGACCGTGACGCGCCTTGGCGTGGTCAATGATCTGCCCGTTACAGACCTCGCCGCACTGCGCTTCGGCATTTCCGGTCTGTTGCTGCTGCCGCTCGCCTGGCGCGAACGGCAGGCGATATGTGCAGTTGCGCCTCGGCTCCTGTTCTTCATGGCGGCAGGCGCCGGTGCGCCCTATGTGCTCGTCGCGGGCACCGGTGTCCGGCTGACGGCGGCTGGTCTTGGCGGCGCGATCACGGTCGGACTTCTGCCGGCGTTCACGTTGATCCTGTCCCTGCTATTCCTGCGCGAGAGGATCACCCGTCACCTCGCCGCGGGCATCGGCTGCATCCTCCTGGGGGCGGCTTTCGTGACCGCCGGGACATGGGAGGCGGGGCGCGGCGGCTATGGCCTGGGCCTCTTCGTGACCGGAGCGCTGATGTGGGCTGGCTACACCGTTGCGCTGAAGCGCTCGGGACTGCTGCCCCTGACCGCGACCGCCGTCATCTGCGTCACGTCCCTCGCGCTCTACACACCGCTCTGGCTGGCCTTGTCCGCCCCGGCCCGGCTGCTCGCCATCGCGCCGGGCGAGCTGCTGCTGCAGGTTTTTTATCAGTCGCTGCTTTCGGCCATTGGCGCACTCTACTGTTATGGCCGGGCGATCGGGCGGCTTGGCGCCACGCGTGCCTCTGTCTTCGCGGCAATCGTGCCGTTGTTTTCGGTCATCATCGCCGCGGTCGTTCTGCACGAAAGCCCGAGCCCGCTCGAGCTGTGCGGCGCCGCGCTGCTGGCCACTGGCGCATTCGTCGCGTCTCGGCGTTTGCCGGACCGGCGCTGAGGCCAGCCTCCATCCCTTGCAGCAAGCAAGAAAGGATCATGCAATGTCCAATATCTACACCTCCATCCTCGATACGATCGGCAACACTCCCGTCGTGCGCCTGGCGCGTCTCTCGCCGCCTGACGTAGAGCTCTATGCCAAGCTCGAGGCGTTCAATCCATTGGGTTCGGTCAAGGATCGGCTGGCCCTTGGCGTTATCGAGGCCGCCGAACGCGACGGCAGATTGAAGCCCGGCCAGACCGTGATCGAGGCGACGAGCGGCAACACCGGGATCGGGCTTGCGATGGTCTGTGCGCGCAAGGGCTATCCTCTGGTCATTGTGATGGCGGAGAGCTTCTCGGTCGAGCGCCGGAAGCTGATGCGGTTCCTCGGCGCGCGGGTTGTGTTGACGCCCGCTGCCGAAAAGGGCACCGGCATGGTCGAGAAGGCGCGCGAACTCGCGGCGACGCACGGGTGGTTCTGGACCCGTCAGTTCGAAAACGAGGCCAACGCCGACATTCACAGTCGCACGACCGCACGCGAAATCCTGGAGGCTTTCGGGGGGACGGGGCCCGACTATTTCGTCACCGGCGCGGGCACGGGAGGCACGCTCAAGGGCATTGCGCGGGTTCTGCGGGCCGAGAGTCCGGCCACGCAGATCGTCGTGTCGGAGCCCGAAAATACGCCGATGCTGGCAAGCGGAATTCGGCAGCGCTGCAAGGCTGATGGCACCCCGGCCGAGAGCCATCCGCTGTTCCGCCCCCATCCCATGCAGGGATGGGCGCCCGACTTCATCCCGCAGCTCACCGCGGATGCCATCGACACGGGCCTGATCGATGCCATCCAGCCCGTTGGCGGCGCAGAATCCCTGCGCCTCGCCCGCGAGCTTGCGCGGCAGGAAGGCATCTTCTGCGGCGTCACCGGGGGCGCGACGCTGGCAGCAGCGCTCGAAGTCGCAAAGACGGCGCGAAAGGGCTCCCGAATCCTGTTCATGGTGCCCGATACGGGCGAGCGCTACCTGTCGACACCGCTCTTCGATGAGATCGAACAGGAGATGAACGCCATCGAGAAGGAAATTTCGAACTCGACGCCGTCGTGCCGCTTCAGCGCTCCCGCATCGCAACCCGCGGCGGCAGCGGCGGTCGCGATCGAACCGGCTCCGGATGGGGCTCGCGACTTCGTCAGACAGGCGATCAACGACACCGAACAGCCCGTCGTGATGTTTGCGCTGGAATGGTGCGAGTTCTGCTGGGCGGTGCGCCGGTTCCTCCGGGATCTAGGCGTTCGGTTCCGGTCGGTTGATCTCGATTCTGTGGCGATGCAGGCCGACGGACTCGGCGGCGATATCCGCAAAGTGCTTCAGGCCCTGACCGGCCAGCGCACCATTCCGCAGATATTCATCGGCGGCGCACATATCGGTGGCGCGGTCGACATCCTTGACCTTCACGACCGCGGAGAGCTGGTGACGCTTCTCGGCAAGGCCGGCGTTCAGCTCGCCGGCGACCCGACGCTCACGGCGCGGAGCTATTTGCCGAAATGGCTGGCCGCGAGACCCGCCGCATGAGGCCAGAGGCGTCTCGTCGCCATATATGGCGGGGTTCCGGATGAAACGCGCCGGTCCGCTGTGACGCTCGTCCCTCGCCAAGGCCCGACAACGGGGCGACGGGTGAGTCTGTTCCCGACGCAGTAGGCCCATCAGCCGTCCATCACGCACGGCTCCCAGATCGGCGGGCTTCCGATCGATTTCCGCAGTGCCTGCGTGAAGGCTCTGACCTTCGCGCTCGGCTGCGGCTGGGCGCGCAGGAGGTGGATGCCTGAGCAGGGCAACGCCCAGATCCTCCTCCAGCGCATCGATCTGGCGCACGATCGCCAAGGGTGTCACCGCGCGCCGACGGGCGGCCCCGGAAAAGCTCCCCGCCCGGACGACATCGACGAAGGTGGCGAGGAATTCGGCGAAATGGAGTCTCCTCTTTGCGATCCAGGCAACGCCGTTTGCAGGGGGCTCCAGCTTATCGCCGATGCCGGACACTCGCATATTTGGTGAATCGCCCTCTAAATCCAAGAAAGAGAACGCGTTGTCCGATCAGCTCGCGATGCAAGCAGATCGGCGCGTGCTCTGGAGCTCTCCCGCGCTCTGAAGCGGCTTCACGCCATCCCGCAAGCGCTGTGTTCTGACCGCGTCAGATCAGCCGCAGCCCCTTCAGGCTCGCATGCCCGTCCTTGCCGACGATGATGTGGTCGTGCACCTCGATGCCGAGGGGCTTGGCCACGTCGATGATCTTGCGGGTCATGTCGATGTCGGCCCGCGACGGCGTCGGGTCGCCGGACGGGTGGTTGTGGCAGAGGATGACGGCGGAGGCGGAGACCTCCAGGGCGCGCTTCACCACCTCGCGGGGATAGACCGGCGCGTGGTCCACGGTGCCGGTCTGCAGCACCTCGTCGGCGATGAGCTGGTTGCGCTTGTCGAGGAACAGCACGCGCACCTGCTCGCGGTCGGCATAGGCCATGGCGGTGCGGCAATAGTCGATCACCGCGCTCCAGGATGAGAGTACCGGCCGGCGCTTCACCTGCCCCTTGGCGAGGCGCTGGGCCGCCGCCTCCACCACCTTCAGCTCGGTGATGATGGCATCCTTCACCCCCGGAACCTCAGCGAGCAGGGGCACCGGCGCGGCCACCACCTCGGCGAAGGAGCCGAAGCGGTCCACCAGCGCCTTGGCCAGCGGCTTCACGTCCCGCCGCGGCACGGCGCGGAACAGCACCAGCTCCAGCAACTCGTAATCGGCGAGGGCCTGCGCCCCCGCCTCGCGGAAGCGCGCACGCAGGCGGTCGCGGTGCCCATGGAAATGGGGCGCATCGTTCAGGCCGTCTTCCGGCGCCTCGGCCATCAGCGTGTCCGGCTCTTCCTCAGGCGGCGGTGTAGGGCGGCTGGTGATAGCCCTTGGGGCTCAGGGTGAAGATCTCGACGCCGGTCTCGGTCACGCCCACCGCGTGCTCGAACTGGGCCGAGAGGGAGCGGTCGCGGGTGACGGCGGTCCAGCCGTCGGACAGCACCTTCACGTGGGGGCGGCCCAGATTGATCATGGGTTCCACGGTGAAGATCATGCCGGGCATCAGCTTCGGCCCTTCGCCGCGGCGGCCCACATGCACGATATTGGGCTCGTCGTGGAACACCTGGCCGACGCCGTGGCCGCAGAAATCGCGCACCACGCTCATGTGCTGGGGCTCCACGAAATCCTGGATGGCGGCGCCGATGTCGCCCACATGGCCGCCGGGGCGGATGGCGGCAATGCCGAGCATCATGGCGTCATAGGTCACTTCCAGCAGCCGCTCGGCCCGGCGCGGGATGGCGCCCACGGGATACATGCGGCTCGAATCGCCGTACCAGCCGTCGAGCACCAGCGTCACGTCCACGTTCACGATGTCGCCCTCGCGCAGGGGGCGGGCGTTGGGCATGCCGTGGCACACCACGTGGTTCACCGAAGTGCACACGCTGAAGCGATAGCCGCGATACATCAGGGTCGCCGGATAGGCGCCGTGATCCATGGCGAACTCATAGATCAGCCGGTCGATGGCGTCGGTGGTGACGCCGGGCGCCACCATCTCGGCCACGGCGTCGAGCGCCTGCGCGGTGAGTTGTCCGGCCTTGCGCATGCCCTCGAAGCCTTCCGGCCCGTAGAGCTTGATATGGCCGGTCTTGCGCAGCGGCGCGTTGGCCGCCTCAACATAATTCATGGGTCACGCCTTCAAGGCTGCGCCTTTCGCGCCGCCGCTCACGAAATATCTCTTCCCACAGATTTAGGCCAAGCGGCCGGCAAAGCAAGCTTCGCTCTGTTTCTGCGTGGCGGATCCGGGTAAGGCACGCCCGGCCAGCGGCTTGCGCGGGGGTGCCGCGGGCGGCGCGGGGCCTTAAGATAATCGACCGCGAATCGTGCCGAAGCCGCCATGCTCATCCGCCGCCTGCCTCCCGTGCTCATCGACCGCATTGCCGCCGGCGAGGTGGTGGAGCGGCCGGCTGCCGTGGTGAAGGAACTGGTGGAGAACGCGCTGGATGCCGGCGCCGGCGCCATCGAGGTGGTGATCCAGGGCGGCGGCCGGCGCCTCGTGCGCGTGACCGACGACGGTAGCGGCATGGGGCCGGATGATCTCGCCCTGTGCGTGGAGCGCCACGCCACCTCCAAGCTCGATGGCGAAGACCTGCTGTCCATCTCCACCCTCGGGTTCCGGGGGGAGGCGCTGCCCTCCATCGGATCGGTGGCGCATCTTTCCATCGCCAGCCGGCCCAGGGACGCGGCCCACGCCTTCGAGGTGCGGGTGGACGGCGGGGTGGTCACGCCGCCGCGCCCGGCCGCGCTGGGCGGCGGTACGCGGGTGGAGGTGCGGGACCTGTTCTATGCCACGCCGGCCCGGCTGAAGTTCCTGAAGTCCGACCGGGCCGAGGGCGCGGCGGCGGGGGACGTGGTGCGTCGCCTGGCGCTGGCGCGGCCGGACGTGGCCTTCACCCTAGTCACCGACGAGCGCGCCGCGGTCACCTTCCCGGTGCGCGCCGATGACGAACAGGGCCGCGCCGCGCGCCTCGCCGATGTGCTGGGGGCGGAGGCGGGTCGCAATGTGGTGGCGGTGCAAGGGGTGCGGGACGACGTGGTGCTGGAGGGCCTCGCCGGCCTGCCCACCTTCTCCAAGGCCAATTCGCTCAGCCAGTATCTGTTCGTGAACGGCCGTCCGGTGCGCGACAAGCTGCTCATGGGCGCCGTGCGCGCGGCCTATGCGGACTTGTTGCCGTCGGACCGCTATCCGGTGCTGGCGCTGTTCATCAGCCTCGACCCGCGCGACGTGGATGTGAACGTGCATCCCGCCAAGACCGAGGTGCGCTTCCGCGACGGTGGCAATGTGCGCGCGCTGATCGTGCGCACCCTGTCCGGTGCGCTGGGTGCGCGCATCCCCTCCACCGCGGGCACCATGGCCGACCGGCTGGTGGCGCTGGCCCGCACGCCGGAGCTGGCAACGCGGCGCTCGCCCGCCGCGCCGTTCTCGACCCCCGGCGGCGGGGCCTTCGCGGGTTTCCGGCCGGCGCCAGCCCTCGATTATGACTGGCGCCAGTCGCCCGCCCGACCGATGCCGTCGGGGCTGGGGGAGGAGGAGCAGGCACGGCTCGACATCGCCGAGCCCTCGGCCGATGCGCGCGCCGATGCCGCGCCGGTCTCCGCCGTCGATCTCGACCGGCCGCTGGGCGCGGCGCGGGCGCAACTGCACGAGACCTATATCGTCGCCCAGACCCGCGAGGGCCTGGTCCTGGTGGACCAGCACGCCGCCCACGAGCGTCTGGTCTACGAGAAGCTGAAGGCGGCGCTGGCGCGGGACGGCGTCGGCCGGCAGGGTCTGCTGATACCGGCGGTGGTGGATCTCGATCCCACCGACGCGGACCGCCTCACCGAGCGCGCCGCCGATCTCGCGGCGCTCGGGCTGGTGCTGGAGAGCTTCGGCCCCGGCGCGGTGCTGGTGCGGGAAGTGCCGGCCCTGCTGAAGGACGCGGACGTGACCCGCCTCGTCACCGATCTCGCCGAGCACGCCGCCGAATGGGACGACGCCTTGCCGCTGGAGCGGCGCCTGCTCCATGTGGCCGCCACCATGGCCTGCCATGGCTCGGTCCGGGCGGGGCGGCGCCTGAAGGTGGAGGAGATGAACGCGCTTTTGCGCGAGATGGAGGAGACGCCCAATGCCGGCGAGTGCAACCACGGCCGGCCGACCTTCGTCACCTTGTCGCTGAAGGACGTGGAGAAGCTGTTCGCCCGGCGGTGATGTGGGGAGGCTTAGCTCAGGCGCTCTTCAGCAGGCGCATGAGGTCGGAGCGGATGATCTCGTTGCCGGCGATGACGGAGCCCTTGTCGAGCATCTTGTCGCCGTCCGAAAGGTCGGTGACGATGCCGCCCGCCTCACGCACCATCACGATGCCCGCCGCCATGTCCCACGCCGAGAGGTCGCGTTCCCAGAAGGCGTCGAAGCGGCCCGAGGCCACCCAGGCGAGGTCGATGGCGGCAGAGCCGGTGCGGCGCAGGCCCGAGACCTGGCCCTGCACCTTTTCCAGCTCGCGGTTGAACTTGGCATGGTCGCCCCGGCCGAGATGGGGCAGGCCGCAGCACACCACGGTGTCGGCCAGCTTCTTGCGGCCCGCGACCCGCAGGCGCCGGTCGTTCAGATAGGCGCCCTGGCCGCTCTCGGCCACGTAAAGCTCGTCCATCACCGGATTGAAGATGACGCCGGCCACCGGCACCCCGTTGCGCACCAGCGCCAGCGAGATGGAGAAGATGGGGATGCCGTGCAGGAAGTTGGTGGTGCCGTCGAGGGGGTCCACCACCCACACGTTGGAGGTGTCGGCGCCTTCCACCGCGCCGCTTTCCTCCATGAGGAAGCTGTAGGTGGGCCGCACCCGCAGCAGCTCGGCGTGGAGCGTCTCCTCCGACTTGCGGTCGGCGGCGGAGACGAAATCGCCCGGCCCCTTCATGGAAACCTGAAGCTGCTCCACCTCGCCGAAGTCGCGGGCGAGCGCCCGGCCCGCCTTGCGGACGGCCTGGACCATGACGGTGATGAGGGGCGAGCGGATCATCTGGAAACCTGAAAGTCGGGCCGCGGCCGGCGCGCGTGTCGCCGGGGCCTGCGGCCAAGGAAAGGGTTGGGTGAGCGTGTGCCCGCCTGCGGCGTGGCCGTCAAGCGGCGGGGCGGCTGGGCTGCCTTGCGTGCGCAACGGGCGCGGGCGGCTTCGTCGCTCCCGCCGGCGGGCCGTGGCCCTGCCGTCTGGCCCCAACCCCAGCCC
>NZ_JAIVFO010000084.1 GCF_029991245.1 Xanthobacter autotrophicus | reverse complement strand
GTGGGGCTCAGCTCCGGGATGTCGGGATAGACCACATAATCCCCGGCGCAGAAGGTCTCCCGCAGCCCCGCCCCGATGGGGGCGACCCCGTTGTTGAGGGCGGCGATGTTGATGGGCAGCGCCATCATCAGGGAGCCGAGCGGCGTCATCAGCGCCAGCAGCCGGTCTCCGTTGTCCCGGCCCAGCACCTTGTAGAGCGGATGGTCCACCAGCGCGAACGGCTCGTCCGACCACGGGCTCCAGTGGGCGTTGATGATGTTCACATAGGGCACCTGGGTGAGCTGCGCGCTGATGGCGAGGGACTGGCGCATGTCGCCAACCACCAGTTGCGGCTGCACCAGCCGCATCAGGCGCACATCCTCGCGCACATAGGCGTTGAAGGTCTCGACGCTGAACAAGGGCTGGTTCTGCTTCAACAGCGCGGTACTGGTGGCAGGATCGATGGAGGACTTCAGCGCGATGGTGCGGTAGGGGCGCGGACCGATCAGGGCGTTGAAGCGCGGGTCGCATGCCAGCGTCACCCCGTAGCCGGCGGCATGGAGCGCATCGGCCAGCAAGGTGGGGCGGACCACGTGCGTCAGGGTTACGGCTTCACCCATCAACAGGATATGCGGCTTCATCTCCACCCCCGCTCCGGCCACGATCCGCAGGACCGCGACGCGGCAGCAAAACCGCTCCGGCAGCCCTCGCCCCGAACGCACCTTGAGAAAAACGCTCAACTGGTGTGACTATAGCAACGACCATATGCCCCGACATCATCGCTGCCGGCGAGATCCTGACAATGGCTGATTTTCTCCTCGTGCACGGCGCCTGGCACGGCGGGTGGTGCTGGCGCCGCGTGGTCGAGATCCTGGCCGGCGAGGGCCACCGCGTGTTCGCGCCCTCCCTCACCGGCCTCGGCGACCGCGCCCACCTGCTGTCGCCCGACGTGGGCCTCGCCACCCATGTGAACGACGTGCTGGCGGTGATCGAGACGGAAGAGCTGAGCCAGGTCATCCTGTGCGCCCACAGCTATGGCGGCGCGGTGGCGACGCAGGTGGCGGACCGTGTGCCGGCAAAGATCGGCGCCCTCGTCTTTCTCGATGCCCTGCTGCCGCAGGATGGCCGCTCGCTGCTCGATCTCGACACCCCCGAGCGTCGCGAGGCCATCGTCTCCCGCGTGGTGGAGACGCCGCGCGGCCCGGTGCTGCCCCCCGCCCCCGCCGCCCTCTACGCGCTGGCCGCGCCCGAGGACGTGGCCTGGGTCGACCGGCGCTGCGTGCCCCAGGCGCTGCGCACCTATACCGATCCGGCGGTGCTGACCGGGGCCTGGCTGCAGATCGAGGTGCTGGCCTATGCCTGCACCCTGCGCTTCCCGGCGCCCGATTTCCGGGATATCGCGGCGCAGCTCGCCAAGGACCCGCGCTTCACCATCCGCGAGTTGCAATCCGGGCACGATGCCATGATCGACGTGCCGCAGGACGTGGCCGGCCTGCTCCTCGCCTGCGCGGAAGCGGCCCACGCCGCAGCAGCGGGCGCAGCCGCCTGCGACGGGTCATCCCCCTCCCCCGGCGGGACGGCGCCGGCCGCGGCGGTGGGATCGTCCGCAGGATCGTCCTCGTGAGTGCACCCGCACCCGCTCCCGTCCCCGCCGCGAGCGACGATGCCGCCATCGCGCTGCCGCCGGAAAAATTTCATCGCGTGCTGGCCGGGCTGCTGCTGGTGCTGGCGCTGAGTTCGCTCGACGCCAATATCGTCGGCCCGGCCCTGCCGCTGATCTCCAGCGAATTCGGCGCCCTCGACAGCCTGACCTGGGTGCTGACCATCTTCCTGCTCACCAGCACCGCCGCGACGCCGCTCTACGGCAAGCTGAGCGACATGTATGGCCGCCGGCCCCTGCTCACCATCGCGGTGCTGCTGTTCCTTGCCGGCTCGGCCTTCAGCGGCCTGGCCCAGAGCATGAACCAGCTGATCCTCGGCCGCGCCATCCAGGGGATCGGCGCCGGCGGGCTGATGACGCTCACCCAGATCACCATGTCGGACCTGGTGTCGCCGCGGCGCCGCGGCAGCTACCAGGGATTGTTCGGAGCGGTGTTCACCATCGCCAGCCTCGCCGGCCCGCCGCTGGGCGGCGTCATCGCCGAATTCTGGTCCTGGCGCTGGATCTTCTATGTGAACGTGCCGCTGGGCGCCGCGGCCCTGGCCCTGTTGTGGATGGGCCTGCCGCCGGGCGTGCGCACCACCAGCCACCGTATCGATTTTCCCGGCTTCGTCGTCATCATGGCCGCCACCAGCTGCGTGCTGCTGGCGCTGAACCAGGGCAGCCACGGCAGCTGGACCTCCCCGGGTGTGATCGCCCTCGCCATCGCGGCCGTGGGGCTGGCGCTGCTGCTGGGGCCGATCGAAGCCAGGGTGAAGGAGCCGCTGATCCCCCTCGCCATGGTGCGCAACAAGGTCTGGCTGATCGCCACCAGCGTCGCCACACTCATTACCATCGCGGTGTTCGGCGCGCTTGCCTTCCTGCCCCTGTACCTGCAACTCGTGGGCGGCCTCTCGCCCACCGCCTCCGGCATCGCCATGGTGCCCTCGGCGGCGGGGCTGATGCTGTCGCTGCTGTACGGCGGGCGGGCCATCACAAGGACCGGCCGCTACAAGGTGTTCGCGGTCACCGGCGTCGGCGTCGCGGCCCTGACGCTGTTCGCGCTCGCGCTTTCGGCCTATGCCCTGCCCTCCCCCTACCTCATGGGCGCGCTGCTGTTTCCGCTCGGTGCCGGGCTCGGCCTGCTGATGCCCGGCCTGACGGTGGCCTACCAGAACGCCGTGGCCCACGAGGACATCGGCACCGCCACCTCCACGGCGGGCTTCTTCCGCTCCCTCGGCGGCGCCTTCGGCATCGCGGTGGCGGGCGCGATCCTCGCCATGCAGGCGGGAGGACTGCTGCCGGCCGGCGGCGGGCAGGACATGGACAATATCGGGCTCGGGCAATTGTCCCAGCTGGGCGCGGCGGGGCAGTTGATCGTGGTTTCGGACTACCAATCCGCCATGTTCACCATCTTTGCCGCCGCCGGCGTGGTGGCGGCGCTGGCGTTCGCGCTCATCCGGCTGTTGCCGGAGCAGGAGCTGTCCGACGTGGCCAACAGGCTTGGGGCCAAGTCATGAAGCGGTCCCGCCGGCCGCCGGCGCCACCGGTTCAGCCGGCCCCGGAGCCGCAATCCAGCCGATCTCCTCCAGCTGCGCCAGCGCCGCACCGATATCCGCCTGTTCCGCCATATCCTCCTGCCGCTGGTTGAAGACCTCGGGCGGGACGGAGGCCTCCGGCTCCAGGTCGGTGGCGAGGAACGGGTCCAGGCGCACGAACCGGTCTTCCAGGATCCGGCTGGCCTGGTAGGTGGTGGCCTGAAGATTGGCTTCCATCACCAGCTTGATGAGGGCGAGGGGGCGCTCCATGTTCAGCAGCCACCCGCCATATCCCACGTCGCCGCCCGGCAGCGCCATGTAGCTGTTGGCCTGCCCCTGGCCCACCGAGAGGATCATGGTGGTGGCAAGGTCGGCGGTCAGGAAATCCATCGCCATGGTCAGGGCGCACATGCTGGGATTGTTGGCATAAAGGCCGCCGTCCACCCGCCCCTGGAACACCGGGTGCAGCACCGGGATCGAGCTGGAGTGGAGCGCGATATCGGCCAGCAGCGGCGACACCGGCAGCTCCTGCGCCCCGAGATTGTGATGAATCTCGATGGACCAGTGGCGATATTCCTTCAGCCCCACCTTGTTGTCGACGGCCACTGCCGGCATCAGCAGCCGGCGCCGGACATCGCGCAGGCGCACCTCGCCCAGGAGGTCGCGCAGGTGCTGGTAGAGCGTCTCGTGGGTCAGGAAGGCGGACAGGCCCGACATGGCGGCCAGGGTGCGCGGGCTGAACGGTCCCGCCCCCTCGAACGGGTGCCAGAGCTGCCAGAATGCGATGGCGCGCTCGACCCCTTCGCGGACCGTATCGGACACCGCGATGATGGCGCAGGTGACGGCACCGGCGGACGTTCCGGCGAAGACATCCACGTCTTCCAGCAGCCCGGGCTGCCCGTCCAGCAGCCGCCGCAGCAGGTGGCAGGTGATCAGCGGCCGGGTTCCACCATCGAGCGAAAGGATCTTGAGAGGCGCCATGGAGCCGTGCAACCCCGTCTGTGCTAACAACCCCGGAGGCTGGCCTGAACCTGCCGATTCCGTGTCGGTTCACGTTAACATGTCACGGACCGGGAGTGATTTGGAGCGGGAGCGATCTGGGATGGGCCTTCCTGCGATGGGTCATGGCGCCCGATGACAGGTGACAGGGACGAAATGAGGATGCCCTCGCACACGGGTGCGGCGCCACGGCCCGCGCCCATCGGCAGCTTGCGTCCCGGCAAGACGGACGAGGTCTGATGCTCGACATCAAGCATGCCACCCTCGGCAACATCCTGACCGTGAACCTGACCGGCCAGCTGAACACGCTGGGGTGCGGCCAGCTGGGCGAGCTGCTCGACAACTGGCTCGGGACCGGCGGAAGCAACACCCTGATCGATTTTGCCGGCGTCACCTACATCAACAGCACCGGCCTGAGGCTGCTCTGGCGCCACCACAGTCTTGTCAGCGGCAAGGCGGGACTGGTGGTGCTGTCTTCGGTCCACTACACCATTTTCCAGGTCTTCGACATCAGCGGGCTGGCGCATCTGTTTCAGTTTGCCAACACGTTCGACGACGCCCTCGTGCGCTTCCAGGCGCCCCCTACGGACAGCCCCGCCACCCCCGCATGATCCCGGCGGCCCATCCGCTGCGCCCCTGGGGCGAGCCGCGCCTCAGGCGGTTTCCTTCAGCCGCGCGGACACGGCATCGATGAACAGGCGCACCTTGCACGGCACCATGCGGCGCGTGGGGTAGACCGCCCAGATGCCCAGCGCCTCGGGAACGGCATCGGCCAGGGCGACCTGCCGCAGCGCGCCGGTGGCAAGGTCGTCCCGCACGTTCCAGCTGGAGAGGTTGGCGATGCCGAGGCCGCCGCGGCAGACCTCGTGCAGGGCGTCGATGGAATTGGCGGTGAAGCGCCCCGCCACCTTCACCCGCCGGATTTCGCCGCCGGCGCGGAAGCTCCAGTGCGGCGCCGCGCTGACCGTGAGGCAGGCGTGCTGCTGAAGCGCCGCAAGGTCGTGAGGCGATCCGCAGCTTTCGAGATAGGCCGGCGCGGCCACCAGCACCCGCGGGCTGTCCGCGATCCTGCGGCCGACAAGGCTGCTGTCGCTGGGCGTGGCGATGCGGATGGCCAGGTCCATGCCCTCGGCGATGATATCCACGACGCTGTCGGTGAGCTGAAGGTCCACCTGCACCTGCGGATTGGCCTGCATGAAGCCCGCCACCAGGGGCGCGACCATGTGCCGGCCGAAGGCATGGGAGGTGGTCACGCGCAGAAGTCCGCTTGCCCCCGCACCCTTGCCCTTGACGCTCGCCAGCCCGGCGGCGTGCTCCTCCAGCATGGCCCGGGCATGGGGCAGCAGGGCGAGGCCTTCATCGGTCAGGGAGAGCGCACGCGTCGAGCGATGCATCAGCCGCACGTCCAGCTCGCGCTCCAGGCCGGCCAGCAGCCGGCTCGCCGCCATGGGCGACAGCCGCAGCCGGCGGGCTGCCGCAGCAAGGCTCCCCGCCGAGGCGGTCTCCACGAGGAGGGTGAGGGCGCCCAAATCCATCATAACGAATTCCGATAGGATCGTGCATCACGAGAAGACACTATATCCCACGCAGCACCATCCTATCTTCCATTGCAACAGACGCCGGCCGGCCCAACACGGCCGACCCGACATGGCCGTCCCAAGGCGGCCGTCCCGGCGTGCCGAATACGGAGATGGAGATATGACCGCGCACGAGATCACGTCCGAGGAGTCCGCCGCCGGCCCCGGCGCCACATTCGCGATGGCGGCTGCGGCGGGGATCGCGGTCGCCAACATCTATTACAACCAGCCCATGCTGGCGGTGATCGGGCAGGACCTGCCCGGGGGCCTCACGGTTGCCATCCCTACCGCGACCCAGCTCGGCTATGCGCTGGGCCTGTTCCTGCTGGTGCCGCTGGGGGACCTGGTGGAGCGGCGGCGCCTCATCGTGGTGCAGTTCGTCGTGCTCGCCGCCGCGCTGGCGCTGGCGGCCATCGCCCCGAGCGCGCTGGTGATCGTGCTGGCCTCCTTCGCCGTGGGCCTTGCCTCCACCGTGGCGCAGCAGATCGTGCCGCTCGCGGCGCACCTCGCCGCGCCCGCGCGCCGCGGCGCGACGGTGGGCATGGTGATGGCCGGCGTGCTCAGCGGCATCCTGCTCAGTCGTACGCTCGCCGGCATCGTCGCCACCCACGCGGGCTGGCGGGAGATGTTCTGGCTCGCGGTGCCCATGGCGCTCACCGCGGCGGCGCTCATGGCCGCCATCCTGCCCCGCAGCGCCCCCGATTCCCCCATGGGCTACGGCCGGCTCATGGGCTCCATGGTGGAGCTGTGGCGCGAATTCCCGGCGCTGCGGCTGGCGGCGGTGACCCAGGCCCTGCTCTTTGGCGCGTTCACGGTGTTCTGGACCATCCTCGCCTTCCGGCTGGAAACCCCGGAATTCGGCCTGGGGCCCGACATTGCGGGCCTGTTCGGCCTCGTCGGCACCGTGGGCATCCTGGCCGCCCCCATCGCCGGCCGCTTTGCGGACCGCCACGGCCCCACCGGCGCCGTGGTGCTGGGAACGGCGGTGACCCTCCTCTCCTGGATCGTGTTCGGCGCCTGGGGGTCCATCGCCGGCCTCGTGGTGGGCTGCGTGCTGCTCGACTTCGGCATGCAGAGCGCCCTGGTCTCTCACCAGCACATCGTCTTCGCCTTGCGGCCGGCGGCGCGGGCCCGGCTCAACACCCTGTTCATGGGCGCCATGTTCCTCGGCGGCGCGGCGGGCTCGGCCCTCGCGACGCTCGCCTGGACCAGCGGTGGATGGGCCATGGTGAGCGCGCTCGGCATCGGCTTCGGCGCGGTGGCCACCGCCCTGCAGATGCGGGCCCGGATGACGCACCGCCACGGGTGAGAGACGGCGGGCGCCGGCCGCGGGAGGCTGCGCTCCTTCGCCTCATACCAAGGTTTCGCCGGCTCGATATCTACAGACTAGACTTACCCCGGAACGCATAATTTTGCACAGACCGTCATGGCGTTAAGTTGTTTTCGTACTCAACAAGGAGTTCCAGCCATGAACGCGCATTTCAAGATCCTCGCCACCCTCGGCACCGTGGCCTTCGTGGGCATCGGCATCATCAACACCGCCTATGCTGACGAATACACGGCGAAGGAGAACGAGCAGGAATACCAGGTCTTCGCCAACGACTATGCCAACGGCCACAACCGTGCCCTCTTCTTCGGCAACCAGCCGCACGCGGTGAACGTGCCGAACGTGCTGCGCCACCCGGCGCCCGCCACCGTGCCCGCCACCGCCCCGAACCCCCACTGGGGCCCGGCCCAGGACGCAACCTCGCAGGGTCTCTGACGACACCCCGCCGGTCCAGCCGGTTCCCGCACAACGGGCGACGGCCTGACCGCCGCCCGGTGCTCCCGGTCTGCAGTGCGCAAGCCCGCGCTCCGTCCCGCAAGGACGGGCGCGGGCGCAGCTGTGTCGGCATCCAGGACGAAAGCCGGAAAAGCACCATCCGACGCGATTGATTTATCGGATACTGGTATCAAGCCCGCACGGGACTTGAGCGCAACCGCCGACATCGGTCGGCACTTCCCGCGCCAGCGCGCGTTGCACAGTGAACCGCCTCTAGAGCGTTTTCCGCTCGCCCTGGCTGGCGGCAATCGCTCTAGAACTTTGTGTTAACGCGTTTTCTTCACGCGAACCGGTATCCACTTCGCTTGAAAACGCTCTAAACTTGAGAAGAGAAAACGCGCCCGGAACGCGTAGGGGCCGTCGACGCGCCTTCCAAAATCCCGACGGCCAGGTCCCGGCCCCGCATCCATCGACCGATTGTCTCCGGCCTCCGCAGATGCGAACCGCGCCCATCCAGGGCTTGCACCAGCGGCCCGGGTCTTTGACCGGTGCTCATCGCCCGTCGGCATGACCTCCAATTCGCGCCGTTCAGCCCACGCCGCTCCAGACGCGCAAAAGCCCGCCGGCGTGAACCGGCGGGCTTTCTTGGCGGGACGATCGCTCAGCGGGTGCGGGTGATCTCGAAGAGGAACCATGCCCGGCGCTCGGCTTCGTCGATCCAGTTTTCCACGAGGCTTGCCGTGGCCACGTCGTGATACGCGTCACACACGTTGTGCACCTCCCGCAGGAAGGTCACCAGGCGGCGGTTGTCTTCGGCCAGTTCGGCGATCATGTCTTCCGGCGTCACATAGTCCGCCTCGTTGTCGGCGAGCCGCTGGAGCCGGTGGATGCGGCCGATGGAGCGCAGCGTGGTGCCGCCCACCTTGCGGGCCCGCTCGGCGATGTCGTCAGTGGCGGCGAAGATCTGTTCGCCCTGCTCATCCAGCATTAAATGGTAATCGCGGAAGTGCGGACCCGACATATGCCAGTGGAAATTCTTCGTCTTCAGGTACAGGGCAAACATGTCGGCAAGCAGCCCCGTGAGTGCGGCGGCAAGATCGCGGGTGGCGTCCGCGCCGAGGTCGGTGGGGGTGTGCAGCGGGGCGGCCTGGCGGGCCTTGGCGATGGTGGTGGTCATTGCGGCAATCCTTTCATTCCGATTGAAGCACGCGTCAGGGCCCGTGCGGCCCGAAGCGTCCTCCCTCACGCCTGCATCAGCGCTCGGAGGCGGTGTGGAACGAGATGAATCTTAGTGCCCCGGCACCCCCGCCAGAATCGCCCAATCGTGTTCCGGACTCATACTTGGGTTTCATCTGTTACTTGGATTTCGTCTGCTCAGCGCAAATGGAGGCGGGCCCAGCGCGCCAGCACGCGCAGCCGCGCCTTGAGTTCGGCGAGGCGCAGCCAGCCCACCACGGAGGCGCGCACGGCGCCCGCGGTCTCGATAAGCCAGGCCATGGGCCGCAGGGTCATGAGCTGCGTCCGCCCGGCGGTGAAGATGCGCTCGATGAGGACGAAGCTCACGAGATTGGCGAGGAGGAAGACCAGCGTCCCCATCGTCCCGTGGCCGTTGGCGATGCCGATCAGCGCCAGGAATTTCAGCGGCTCGACCACCACATAGGGCACGCCGATGAGGACCAGGACCGCATAGGGCGAGCGGCGCGCGATCCATCCCTCGAAGGCCTGCATGAGTCGCAGCGCGGCGATGCGCCGAATGAGCGGGCGGTAGAGCGGCCGCACCAGTTCGTCGAGCAGGATGACCACGCCGCACACGACGCGGAAGCCGGTCCGCAGCACGGCGATGACCGGGTTCCTGGAGATGCGGCGGGAGGGCGGGGCGATCTGCGGCATGCGCGGCGACGATCAGGGCCAATTGCGGCCGACTTCGGGCCGCAGGTCGGGAAAGCGCGCGACCGGAAGCACCAGCCCGCGCAGCCTGCTGGCGCGGGCCGGTCGGGGTCAGCCGGCCTTGGGCCATTCTGCAGGGAAGGATGTGCCGCAAAGGCGCATCGCCAGTTGCATCACAGCTGGGCGGGGCCGGACCTCGCCTGCAGCGCGCGGTCGATGCATTCGATCATGACGTTGCCGTCGAAGGGCTTGGCGAGGAAGCCGAAGGTGCCTGCGGCATCCACCTGCCGGCGGATGCGCTCCTCCGGAAAGGCCGTGATGAAGATGAGCGGGGTCAGGTCACCCCGGGCGCGCAGGTGGCTGCGCAGTTCCACGCCGCTCATGCCGGGCATCTGTACATCGGTGATGACGCAGTCGGTTTCGCCGAGCAAAGGCGAGCCCAGGAAATCCTCGGCGGAAGCGAACGACTTCGCTCCGAAGCCCAGCGACCGGACAAGGCTCTCCGTGGCGACACGGACCGACTCGTCGTCGTCGATGATCGTGATCATCGGGAGAAGGCGCACTTCAAGTTACCTCGACACCAGGAGGCCTGCGCGAGCTTGCGCGGGATCTGCCCTCACTATAGCGCCCTCCCCCTCGCGACTTGAATCATACACACGTTTGCGCGCTCAGCCTTTGGCATTGTCGAGGCCCAGCGCCTGGGCCATGCGCACCAGATCGGCGAGGGAGTGCGCCTCCATCTTGCGCATGACATGGCCGCGATGGATCTTCACGGTGATCTCGCTCAGCCCGACCTCGGCGGCCACCTGCTTGTTCATGAGGCCGGCGGTGACCAGCGCCATCACCTGCTTTTCCCGCGGGCTCAGCGTCTCGTAGAGCGTCGTGAGGCGGGAGGCGGCCTTGCGCTCGTCGCGCCGCGCCCGGTCGATCTCGATGGCGGCGGCGACGGCGTCCAGCATGTCCTGGTCGCGGAACGGCTTGGTGAGGAAATCCACCGCGCCCGCCTTCATGGCTCGCACGGTCATGGGGATGTCCCCGTGCCCGGTCATGAAGATCACCGGCATGTCGGTGCCCGTCCGCGCCAGCTGGGCCTGGAAATCAAGCCCGCTCACGCCCGGCAGCCGGATGTCGAGCACCAGGCAGCGTGGCACCTCGGGGAGCTTGGCAGCGAGGAACTCGGCCGCCGAGGCGAACAGCGCCACCTCCAGGCCGATGGAACGGAACAGGCTCGACAGCGCCTCGCGCAGGGCCGCGTCGTCATCCACCACGATCACCACGGGATCATTGGATGGCGGCGCGGGACGGGACGGCGAACGCTGGATCACGACACGGTTTCCCTGGCGCGGGGCAGGACGAGGGTGAAGCGCATGCCGCGCATCGCGGTGCCGTCGCCGCGGGCGGCGAAGATGCGGCCGCCATGGGCCTCCACGATGGAGCGGGAGATGGACAGGCCGAGGCCCATGCCGTCCTTCTTGGTGGAGAAGAAGGGATTGAACAGCACCGGCAGCTTCTCCTCATCCACGCCGGGTCCATCGTCCTCGACGGTGATGGCGACGCCGGGGGCGTCGTCGTCGTTGGGCGCGACGGAAATGCGCAACCGCCGGTGCTCATCGGCCTCGCCGTCCATGGCCTGGATGGCGTTGAGCGCCAGATTGATGACCACCTGCTGCAGCTGGACCCGGTCGCCGAGCACCGGCGGGAGCGCGGGGGCGATGGCCATGTGGAGGCGGACGCCGTGGTTGGACAGTTCCCGCTCGATCAGCATCACCGTCTCCTCGATCACCTCGCCGAGGTCGAGCCGGACATGGACCGGCTCGCTGCGGCGCGCCAGGGCGCGCAGCCGGGCCACCACCTCGCTGGCGCGGCGGGCATTGGCGATCATGCGCTCGACGGACACCTCGGCCTCGCCCATGTCCGGCACCGGCCGCCGCAGCCACCTGAGGCAGGCCTCGCCGTTGGTGACGATGGCCGCCAGCGGCTGGTTGACCTCGTGGGCGATGGAGGCGGTCAGCTCGCCCAGGGTGGTCACGCGCGTCACGTGCGCAAGGTCGGCCTGGGCCTGGTGCAGCTCGTTCTCGGCCCGCTTGCGCTCGGTGATGTCGCTGTTCGTCTCCATGGTGGCCACCGGGCGCCCGCGCGCATCGCGCTGGAGCGACCAGCGGCTCATGGTGGTGACGAGCCGCCCATCCCGCGTCATGTGGACAAGTTCGCCTTCCCAGCGTCCGGTGCGCAGCACCTCGGCGACGATCTGCTCGCGCGGCGCAGGAAACCGCGTCCGCAGCAGCGTCGCCGCCTGTTGTCCCACCGCCTCGACGCCCGACCAGCCGTAAAGCTGCTCCGCCCCCTGGTTCCAGGAGGTGATGATATCGGCGGTGTCGCGCACGAAGATGGCGTCGTGGGAGAGATCGAGCAACGCCGCCTGGTCACGCAGGGAGCGCGTCGCCTCCTGGTTGCGGAGCGACAGCAGCGTCGTCACCGTGATGGCGGCGATGCTCACGAGGCCCCGCATGGTGGCGGAGAGGGTGTAGTTGTCCGCGTGCATGATGGCGAAGCTGAGCACGGTGAGGCCGATGCAGGCGCCGGCGATGAGCAGCAGCCCCGCCTTCTCCACGAAGCTCGCCGCGAACAGCACCACCACCACGTAGAGCACGGCGATGGCCATATCGAGCGGCGAAAACGTGTCGATCAGGAAGATCGCGGCGGCCCATAGCGCCGCGAGCGCCAGCCAGCCGCGCGAGCGGTTGGCGCTGCCGTCCTGGATGCTGGCGGTCCCCGACGCGGACATGAGGAGCCTTCGTGGATTGAAACAACAGATACGGTATTGGACGGTTTCAATACTGGGCGGACTTGCAGGCACGACGCAAGGTGATGGGTTGCCCCCACTTAACCGCAGGGCGCCGGGCGCGTCTTGCATCAAAGTCCACGTCTGTCCCAATCGCACGGCGCCGGCCGGACTGCTTGCATCGCGCTCGCCACGACGCGACCGGCGCGCGCCGGACGTGGAGGAGGAGGTTCCATACCAAGGTATGGCCCGGCCCATCCCATCATATGGATCGCGAAACCGACGTAGAATGGAGTGACGGCGCCCGATCGATACTCTGAGAACACCGCCAGCCGGCGACGGGGCAAGTCCTCCGGAGTGCAAGACGGGATCCACCTCATCCCTTTTCCAAGTGTTGGGATGGCGGAACCTTCTCTTCCTCAAGATGACAGCCCGCGGCTTTGTCCAGCTCCGAGACTCATGGGGTCCCGATCATGTCTTTCCATGTCTCGCCGTCTCTTGAAGGTCGCTCGCTCCCGCCCCGCGCCAAGCAGGCCTTGCCCCCAGCCGTCATCACCGACGCCGCGCCCGCCGAAGGTCATCGCGCCGGCGTCACCGTGCCGGCCGAGACCATCCCCTTTGCAGTGGCCCGCACGTGGGCCTTGAGCGGACCGCGCGGCGCCGTCGTCGCGACCGACCCGGTGGTCCAGCACCTGTCGCTGGCGCTGGAGGCGGCTGAGCGCAGCGGCGACGCCTTCGCCGGCCTCTACGCCGACGCGCTGCGCCTGGCCGTCATGGCACGGACGCTTGGCCAAGGAACGCTTGGCCAAGGAACGCTGGGGCAAGGAACGCTGGGGCAAGGGACGCTCGCCCAATCCGCGCTCGACGATGGGCAGCCGCTGCCGGCACAAGCCCCCCGGCCGGACGGAGCCCCGGCGCGGTCGATGCCGCGGATCAAGTCCGGCCTCGTGGCCTGGCGGCTGAAGCGCGTGATGGCCTTCATCGAGGCCCATCTCGCCGAGCCGGTGACCTTGACGGAGATGGCCGAGGCTGCGGGCCTCAGCCGGATGCATTTCGCCGCCCAGTTCCGCCGTGCCACCGGCCTGCGGCCGCACCAGTTTCTGCTGAAGCGGCGCATCGAATGGGCGCAGGATCTGCTGCGCGACACCCGCGATCCCCTGGTCCAGATCGCCCTTGCGGTGGGGTTCCAGACCCAGGCCCATTTCACCACCGTCTTCCGCCGCTTCGTCGGCGACACCCCCTACCAGTGGCGCTGCGCCAACGCCGGGCGTCGCTGACCGGTCGCCCCGCCACGTCCCAGGTGGCGCCGCACCGGCGCCACCGCCGCGGCCGAACGGGCCGCCAGCAAGGCCTCGGCAATCTCCTGGCCCCGGCTGGCGAGCACCGAAAGCAAAGTGTCGCTGAGGCCGTGGGTGCTCTCATTGGTGCCCTGGATGAACACCGCCGGCCGGAACTCGGGGGCGGTGGCGAGCCGGTAGTCGCGCCCCACCGCGCCGACGGTGACATAAGGCTCCAGCCCGCCGAGCAGCGCCCGGCCGCTGTCGCGGGCATAGCCGGTGGCCAGCACCACGGCGTCGTAGATGGCCCGGCCCTCCGTGCCATCGGGGCCGATGGACACGCCCAGCCGTGCGGCTCTGGCGCCGCGCACAAGCCCGCCGCGCACAAGGGCATTTCGTTTCCAGGCGCACCGGGATAAGAGGGACCAAAATTTGGGAAGCGAAACGCTCATGTCCTCCACAGATCAGAAGGTCGCCCTCGTCACCGGCGCCGCGCGCGGCATCGGGCTTGCCGTGGCGAAGAAGTTCCTCGCCGAAGGCTGGCGCGTGGCGCTGCTCGATATCCAGGGCGCGCTGCTCGAGGGCGCCGTCGCGAGCCTCGGCGAAGCCGACCGCACCTTGGCCCTCACCTGCGACGTCTCCGACGCCAAGGGCATCGCCGCCGCCGTTGACGCTCTGGTGGCGCGGTTCGGGCGGCTCGATGCGCTGGTCAACAATGCCGGCGTCGCGGTGTTCAAGCCCCTGCTGGAGATCGACGACGCGGAATGGAGCCGGGTGTTCGAGGTGAACCTCAGCGGCCCGTTCATCTGCACCAAGGCCGCGGCGCCGCTGATGCGCGAGCAGGGCGGCGGGGCCATCGTCAACATCACCTCCATCTCCGGCCTGCGCGCCTCGACGCTGCGCACCGCCTACGGCACCAGCAAGGCCGCCCTCGCGCATCTCACGAAGCAGCTGGCGGTGGAACTCGCGAGCCTCGGCATCCGCGTCAATGCGGTGGCACCCGGCCCGGTGGAAACCGCCATGGCCAAGGCGGTGCACTCCCCCGCGATCCGCGCCGATTATCACGACAGCATCCCGCTCAATCGCTACGGACTGGAGCAGGAACTGGCGGAGGCGGTGTTCTTCCTGTGCAGTGACCACGCCAGCTACATCACCGGCCAGGAACTGGCGGTGGATGGCGGCTTCGATGCCGCCGGCATCGGCCTGCCGACCCTGCGGGGCGCCCGCCGCAACGGCTGACAGCAATGGCCGATGAGCCTGCCTCATCGGCCGCCGGTCTTGAGCCCGCGCCGATCAGCGTACAGTGCCATTTGCCCGGATCGCGCTCCAAGCCCGCGCTCCAAGCTCGTGCTTCAGGCCCGCGCTCCAGCCCCGCGCGGCGCGTGAGCGACACCCATTCTGGCGCCGGTCATCAACCTTTTGTAAGCCCTGCCGCCCGATGGCAGGGAACGTCTCCCCTGCGCCGGCATTCCCTCTTCAAAGCCCCCATGGACACGCGTGGCGCGTCCCAACGGCAGAAGAGGACTTGTGATGATGTTCGGCTTTCCCTTCCACGCCCGGCGCACGCCGCCGCAGGCCCGCGATCTCCCCACGGCCCACATGGTGGCACGGCTGGTGCCCGCGGCGCCGTGCGGCTGGGTCTTCTTCGACGGCAGCGAAACCCGGATGGCCACCGAGGATGGCGCCGACCTCATCATTCCCGGCGGCGCCTTCTTTCCCAGGGAGGCGCGGCGCTATGCCAGTGAAAGCGACGCGCACGCCGAGGCGGCCCGGCTCAACGACGCGAGCCTGTGCCTCGACCGGCCCTGGCGGGTGAAGCCGGCGTCCGCCTTCAAGGTCAAGAGGTCGTCCTTCGCCGATGCGATGGCGCAGTTCTGAGAACCATACAACTTCAAGTTGAAAAACTCTGGAGACAGCGCGGCACGACAAAGCCGCCGTCGCCCGTCAGGACACCGGCGGCTTGTGCCCGAAGCGGGATCAGCCGGGCTCAGATCGCGGCGTTGATCCACTGCACCAGCTTCGCCTTGGGGGCGGCGCCCACCTGGCGGGAGGCGATCTTGCCATCCTTGAAGAGCAGCAGGGTGGGAATGGACATGATGCCGTACTTGGAAGCCGTGGCAGGATTCTCATCCACGTTCAGCTTCACGATGCGGATCTTCTCGCCCATCTCGCCGGACACTTCCTCGAGGATGGGGGCCACCATGCGGCAGGGGCCGCACCACTCGGCCCAGAAGTCCACAATGACGGGCGCGCTGGACTGAAGCACGTCCTGCTCAAAATTCTGATCCGAAACCTTCTCGACCGACATGGCAGACCTCGTAGGGGGGAACCGGGGGAACTACTGAATGTTGGGACCGAACGTAGGGAGCCCCTCCCCTCTTCGTCAAGGCGCCGTCACGGCGAGGTGAGGCCGAGCCGCACCAGCGCCGCCTGCAGCCGGCCGGATTCGAGCCGGAAAACGCGAGGACCCGCCGTATAGACCAGCCGCGCCTCGAACGCGCGCCCCGCGAACACCTGCGACAGAAGAGCGCCATAGACCGCAAGCTGCGCCACATAAGCCTCCGCCACGTCTTCCGGCCGCTGGGGTGGCGAGCGGTCGGTCTTGAAGTCGGCGACGATCAGCAGGTCGGGCGTCACCGCCAGCCGGTCGATGCGGCCGGAAACATGGAAGTCCGCTCCCTCCCGCGCCTTCAGCCGGCCGATGACCGGCACTTCCGCCCGGCTTCCCGCGCCGAACAGGTCCGCGAGCGGCGCATGGCCGAGGACGCCGAGCGCTTCCTCCAGCACCTCCCGATGGATGTCGTCCGCCACCTTGTCCGCGGCGTGCCGCAGCAGCCTCAGCCCCGCCGTGGCGCGCTCGGGCGCCGGCAGGTCGGGCAGGCCGGCGAGCAGGCGGTGGACCAGATCGCCCCGCACCAGGGGCGACAGCGCCGTTTCTGGCGCCGGGGTGCGCAGGGGCGAGGGACCTGCGGCTTCAGTCTTGGAGGGGCGCAGCAGGCGCGGGGCCTGCTCCGGCGCCGGCGGATGGGAGAAGGCGGGAAGCGGCGGCTCGTCCCCTGTCGCGGAAGAGGCCACCGCCGGCCCGGCCACGGCGAGGCCCGGCCCCTTGTTCCAGCGCAACACCGGACCCGCGAAGCCGATGGCGTCCCGCTCCTGCGCCTCCGGGGCGAGGGCGGCGCGGACCAGTTCGTACCAGCAGCCCTCGGGGCGGGCATGGGCCTTGTCCTTGGCCGGCGCGCGGGTCTCCGCGCCGCAGACGATCACCGCATCCTCGGCCCGGGTGAGGGCCACATAGAGCAGGCGGCGGTGCTCCTCCAGCTCGCGGGCGGCGGCGGCGGCGCGGGCGGTTGCGAGGCGCTCGGGGTCTTCCGCCTTGCGCGGGGCGAGCACCGGCACCTCGCCCTGCGGCCCCGGCACGCACAAAAGGCCGCCGGCGGAGCGCGCCTTGGGCATGTCCACCGTATCGGCGAGGATGACGATGGGCGCCTCCAGGCCCTTGGCGCCGTGCACCGTCATCACCCGCACCTCGTTGCGGCCGCTCTCCATGTCGCGCTTGGTCTCGGCGCCACCCCGGCGCAGATAGGCGAGGAAGCCGGCGAGGCTGGCCGGCTCGGTGGATTCGTAGGCGCGGGCCAGCGCCATGAATTCGTCCAGCACGTCCGCCGCCTCGGGGCCGAGCCGGGCCAGCATGGCGCGCCGGCCGCTGTCGCGGCCCAGCACGCGGGCGTAGAAATCGAACGGCCGCAGCAAGGCCGCCTCTCCGCGCCACGCGGCGAGCCGCGCCCATGCGCCGGCATGACGGGGATCGGACGCCTCCTTCAGCGCATCCACCAGCCGCCCCGCCCGGCCGGGGCACAGGGCGAGGAGATCATCGTCGGTGAGGCCGAACAGCGGGCTCTTGAGCAAAGCCGCCAGCGCCAGATCGTCGTCGGGGGAAACCAGAGCGTCGCCCAGGGCCATCAGGTCGAGGGCGGCGATGTGCTCGGCCACCACCAGGCGGTCGGCGCCCGCGACCTCCACCTGCGCGTCCTTCAGCTCCTTCAGGGCGCGGATGACGGCCTCGAACACCCGCCCGCGCCGGCGCACCAGCACCAGCACGTCGCCCGCGCGCATGGGCCGGCCCTGCCGGGAGGGGATGGCAAGGCCGGTGGCGATGCCGGCCTGGATGAAGCCGGCGATGCGCTGGGCCAGCCGGCTGACCGGATCGTCCGCCGGCGCCTCGTCCAGCGGGCGGCGCCAATTGTCGGGCTGGGTCGCGGGCTCCGGCGTGGTGGTGGGCCAGATCTCCACCAGGGCCGGCGCATCGGCGCGGATGGCGGCGTGCACGGGGGCCACCGCGTCCAGCGTGAGGCCATCATGGGCCTCGGGGCGAGAGAAGATCTGGTCCACCGCCTCCAGCACGCCCGGGGCGGAGCGGAAGGAATGGGGCAGTTCCACCCGCCGCAGGGCATTCGGCCCCGCCTTGCGGGCGAAGGTGGCGCGCATCTCGCCGAAGGCGCGCGGATCGGCACCCTGGAAGGAGAAGATGGACTGCTTCTCGTCCCCCACCACGAACAGGGTGCGCGTCACGTCCTCCCGCGCGCCGGCGCCGGAGAAGAAATCGTCGGCAAGGCCCTGCACCACGCGCCACTGCTGCGGGCTGGTGTCCTGGGCCTCGTCCACCAGAATGTGGTCGATGCCCTGGTCCAGCTTGTACTGCACGAAGGTGGGCTGGTCCGACAGCAGCTGGGCGGCCTTGACGATGAGGTCGTCGAAATCCAAGAGCCCGCGCGCCGCCTTCTCCGCCTCGTAGCGGCGGACGGCCTCTGCCGCGAGGGTCAGTGCCGCCTCGGTGCGCTCCAGAGTGCGGGCGCCCAGCAGCTGGTCGGCGAGGAGCGCGAGGCGGTCGCGCTCGTCCCGCAGCCGCGCGGCAAGACCGGGGGCACGGTCGGCGAAGCCCTTGGTGAAGAGGTTGCGGTCGGAGCGCGGACCCTCCGACCCGAAGAACACCCGCCGCCAGGCGGCAAGGCCGGACGCCATGTCTCCCACCTCGGCGGCGGCCAGAAGATCATCGCCCCGTGTGCGGTCGGTGGCCTTGTCGGAGGCGGCCAGCTCCGCCGCCGCACTCGCCCATTCGGAATGGGGCAAATGGGGGCTCGCCAGCATCTGCACTTCCAGATCCGCCACGCGCGCATCCGCCGGAAGATCGAGCGCCCGCGCCACAGCTTCACGCCGCGCGCGCGGCGTATCGCCCAGCGGCTGGATGCGCGCGCGCAGGGCGATGGCGGCCTCCAGCAGGCCGGACAGGCCGCTGTCGGACATGTCCTGCGTCAACCGCGCCAGCGCCTCGCCCAGGGGCGCGTTCGGCACGCGGGTGGCCGCCACCACGAGGTCGGCGCGGATGCGGGCCATCAATTCCTGACGGCCCACCTCGTCCAGCTCGCCGAAGCCGGCGGCCACGTCCGCCTCGAACGGGAAGCGGTGCAGCAGCGCGCCGCAGAAGGCATGGATGGTCTGGATCTTCAACCCGCCCGGCGTCTCCAGCGCGGCGGCGAACAGCCGGCGGGCGCGGGCGCGCAGGGCGGCGTCGGTGGCCGAGCCCACCGTGTCGCGGATGGCGGCATCCAGCTCCCCATCGGGCAGGCGCACCCAGCGACCGAGGATGGCCAGCACCCGGTTGGCCATGTTGGCCGCCGCCGCCTTGGTATAGGTGAGGCACAAAATGCGCCCCGGCGGCGTGCCCGCCAGCAGCAGGCGAATGACGCGGCGCGCCAGCACATGGGTCTTGCCCGAGCCGGCATTGGCCGACACCCAGGCCGAGAAGGCAGGGTGGGAGGCCTCCGACTGGCGGCGCGTCGCCTCGGACTTGGGGTCGCGGGCAGCGGAGGCAAGGTCAGCGCTCATTCGCCCTCCTCCCCGGAAAGCGCCCATTCGCGCACGCGGGCGAGATGATCATAGGTGCCGAAGGTGCCGGACCATTGCGGCGCCGCCAGCGAGCGATAGCCCTGCGCCTCGTTCTCGAACGCCATGAGCAGGCTTTCAAGGCCCGCGAGCGCGGTCTCGGCGAGGTCCATGGTGTCGCGGTCCTTGATGCGGATGGGCTTCTCCTCGCCCCCCGCTGCGCCGCCCTTCAGCTCCACATAGAGCAGGTCCACCACGTCCACCGGCGGCACGTCGGGGAAGGCGCCGCGCCTGGCCATGGCGGCTTCCAGCGGCAGCTGGGGCGAGAGGGAGGCGACCTGTTTGGCGCTCGGCGCCGTGCCGGTCTTGTAGTCGAGAATGTTGAGCAGGCCGTCGCGGCGCACCTCGATGCGATCGGCCCGCCCGGTGAGGCGGAAGGCGGCGCCGCCCAGCGGGATTTCAAGGCTGCCCGAGGCTTCCGCCACCACATGGTCGAGATGCACGCGCCGCTCCCGCTCGAAGGCGACGAGGAAGCCCGCCGCCCGCTCGAACCGCGCCCACCACAGGGCATGCTCGGCGGGAAAGGCCTTCAGCGGGGCGAAGGCGCGCCGGCCTTCCTCCAGCAGCTGTTCCAGCGCATCGGGCGGCAGCTTGCGGGGGTGCTCCTGGGTGAAGCGGCCGATGGCCTCGTGCAGGGCCGATCCGCGCTCCGCCCCGCCGGGGGCGGCGTCCAGCGGATCGAGGGGGATGAGGCCCAGAACGTGGCGGGCATAGATGGAATAGGGATCGCGCAGGAAGGTCTCCACCTCCGTCACCGAAAGCCGGCGGGGCCGCAGCGCCAATGGCGGGGCCGGCGCGGGG
>NZ_JAIVFO010000083.1 GCF_029991245.1 Xanthobacter autotrophicus | reverse complement strand
GGGCCGGCACGCCGGGGGCGTCGCGGTCGGGAGAGGGGGCGTCCAGCAGCTCGAACAGCATGCGCGCGCCCATGACGTGGCTGGCGAGGTCCACATGCATGCGGGCGAGCCGCTTGGCCGGCTCGTAGGCGAGCAGCAGCGCGGTGAGCACCGAGAAGAACTGGCCCGGCGAGCGGCCCAGCTCGATCACATTGTAGCCGGCGTAGAGCACCACGCCGCCGATGGCGAGGCCGCCCAGCGTCTCCATGAGCGGGCTGGACTTGGCCTGGGTGCGCACCAGGCGGTTGGAATTGGCCTCCACGTCGTCGATGAACTTGTGGGTGCGCTCGCGCATCACCGGCTCAAGCGTATAGGCCTTCACCGTGCGCACGCCCTGGATCGCCTCCATGGCGATGGAGGAGAGCTGCACCCCGGAACGGAAGCCGGAGGTGAAAAGGGTCTTGGTCCTCTTGATCAGCTTGCGGGTGCCGATGACCGCCGTGGGCATGACCACCAGGGCGATGACGGCGAGGAATGGGTCCTGCACGATGGCCACGGTGGCCAGCATGATGAGGGACAGGGCGTCGCGCCCGATGCTGGTGATGATGAGGTCCAGCGCGCCCCGCGCGCCGTTGGCGCCGGCCGAGAAGCGGCCGGTGATCTCGGCGGTATGGTGCCTGGCGAAATAGGACGCGTCCTGCATCAGGATCTGGTCGAAGGCGCGCTTCTGGTTGTCGGCGACGATGCGGTTGCCCACCCGCGCCATGGTGATGCTCTGGCCGTAGGCGGAGGCGCCCTTGATGATGGAGAGCAGCATGACGGCGCCGGACACCGCCCACACCGCCTGGGGCGTGGGGGCGACGAAGATGGCGTTCACCGCGTCCCGCATCAGATAGGCGAGCAGCGCCGTGCAGGCGCCCATGAGGCCCATGAACACGAAGGCCAGCGCATAGCCCTTCCAGTGGGTGCGGCCGTCCGACAGGAGCAGGCGGCGCAGCACCGCCTGGGTCTCGTCCTTCGCGGCGCTCTGGCTCTGGGGGGCTGTTGAACTCATGCCGGTCTCCGGCGGCCAAAGGAGCGGGGCCGCATAAGGTTCATCAACCGCCGACGCCTGCGCAAGTCAACGGTGTGTGGTATCGAGATGCATCATCGATAGGGTGAGACAGCCCGGAACCGCCGCTTCGGCGGCGTCTGTGGCCCGCAAGCCGCGCTCTTGCGCCAGCGGCGATGCCTCAGACGGGTGGTCTCGGAGCGCTTGATCGCGGAGGTGGAGGCCACGCCCGGAATCGAACCGGGGTGCACGGATTTGCAGTCCGCTGCGTAACCACTCCGCCACGTGGCCTCACGAAGGCGCGTTCTTAAGGTGTTCGCGGCACGGGCGCAAGCAGAGCCTGCAGCTTGTCCCCGGTCCATTGGCGCATTTTTTCCTGTTCCCGCAGTTCCCGGAACACGTCGCGCGCCACGTGCCGGATCGCCCGTCTGGACAGGGAGCTGAAAGGGCCGAGAGAGGTCGCCTCAATGATCGGGCGAACCCACCCCATCCTTCGGCGAACTTTGGGCGCCATGACCGAAACCACCTGCTGAATATCCTCCCAGGCCTGCCTCAGGCGCTCGCTGTCTCCGCTTCGGGAGGCGGCGATGAACTCACCGGTCAGCAGGCCCAGGAAGTGGGGACCGATGGCGTCCCGGGTCGGAAAAAAGGCGATGCGCGGC
This sequence comes from Xanthobacter autotrophicus, assembly GCF_029991245.1. Taxonomy (GTDB): domain Bacteria; phylum Pseudomonadota; class Alphaproteobacteria; order Rhizobiales; family Xanthobacteraceae; genus Xanthobacter; species Xanthobacter autotrophicus_C. The sequence continues at coordinate 18,806 of NZ_JAIVFO010000083.1, read as the reverse complement.
TCGTCCGGAAACAACTCCACCAGCTTGTGAAAATAGACCGTGCGGGAGCGCGCCATGCGCGGGCTGTAGGAGGTCGAGCCGGCATAGATGCGCCAGCGCGTCACGGCGACGTTGAGATAGACGATGCCGACCCCGAGCGCGAACATCCGCACGAACAGGTCGTCGTCTTCGTAGCCGGAAAGGCGCTCGTCGAACAGGCCGGCATCGATCATGGCCTGCTTCGACGCCAGCGTCGCCCCGGGCAGGATGAACATGTCGTGCCGCAGGCAGTCGCGGAGCGAGCGCTTGGGCTGCGGCGAGACGTTCTCATCCAGGCAACACTGCTGAACCAGCCGCCCCTTCCGGTCCACCTGATCGAGATTGCCGTAGACCAAGCCCAGGCGGCGGGCATTGCCTTGCGTGAACGGCCGCTTGAGGATTTCCAGGTGCTCCTCGTACCAGGCATCGTCCTGGTCGAGGAACGCCACGTGGCTGCAACTGGTGTGCCGGATGGCGAGGTTGCGGGCTGACGACTGCCCGCCATTGGGCTTGCGCAGCAGCGTGATCGGATGATGGAGCGCCAGCTCTTCCACGATGGCCGGCCCGTCGTCGGTGGATCCATCATCTACCACGATGATTTCGTCCGCCGGCTCCGTCTGGCTCAGGACGCTGTCCAGCGCCTCTCGAATGAATGGTGCCCCGTTATAAAGGGGAATGACCGCCGAAACGGTGATCGTATTGCTTCGCATTTTGCCGCCCTGACAGCGTGTTACACGTTATAATTGTATAAAGTGTAAGGTATCAGGTTAGCAATGGGTGGGCCCGGACCAAATGCCGCAATGAAATCGGTTTCATAAAGGGGTTTGTTTTTAATGGCTTGCGGAGGGCGTCGGGACCCGCCGCCGGCCGTGGGACCGCAACTGGCTTATGGTGGTCGTTCAACCCCAGTCATATGGGGTGACAACTCGCAGGGGCCGGATCAGGGGCACGGCGGGGCGGTCGCGTCAGGGCCCAACTGGAGCCGGAGCGCGGGCAGGTCGGGCGGGATTGAGGCGGCGCCGAGCCAGAAGCGGCGCCGACCTACCGGACGGGCGGCATGCGCGTGATGTCCTCGCCGGTGTGGAAGCCGATGGCGAGGCGGAAGGAATGGGCCATGCGCTCGGCATGGGCGATGGCGGCCTGCGCCGCGTCCGGCGGCAGCACCTCCAGCGCCGTGGGGCGGAACAGGGCGAGCCAGCGGGCGAACTGCGCCTCCCCGGCGTCCGATCCCAGCGCAAGGTGCGGCGGCAGGGGGCGGCCGTCGTAGCGTCCGGACTTCAACAGCACGGAGGACCAGAAGTCGCACATCTTGGCGAGGTGCACAGGCCAGGCGTCGGCGGCAATGCGGCCGGAAAAAATCGGGCCGAGCACCGCATCCTTGTGCACGCGGTCATAGAAAAGATGGACGAGCCGGCGCACCGCCTCCTCGTCGAGGTCGGAACGGGCGGGCCCGGCTGCGGCCGGGGGAAGGGAAGCGTTCATCCTGCGGGTTTCTCCCAGCGTCGTCCTGGCCGTTGCCAAGCGTCGCCTGCGACGTGCGCCGCCTTGCCCGGCGCGCGGGCGGCCGGTGCGGGTTCAAGCCGGGGCAGTGGGCAAGCCTCCACCCGCAGCCAGTGCGGAACCATGCGACTTGCGGCCACATCGGCCGTGCTGCGATCGTCCCGGCGGTGTGGAGCGCCTTGCAAAAGGGGCGGCAATATGGCTCTTGAGCCGGGCGGCGCAGGCGTTCCGAACCCCATCGGCATGCCGGCCGCGCCAGCGCCCGATCCGGGCAGCAGGATGGTGTCCCATCAAGAGTTTCGGCACGGAGCCGCCGCCCGGGACGTTTCGGCCGGGCTGGTCCGGGCTTGGTGTCCCAAGCCCGAGCGGCCACTGAGCCTTCTGAGTATATGGCCGGAGACGCATCATGATCGATTTCGTCGAGCTTCGCCGCGGCATGGTGGACGGGCAGGTCCGCACCAACAATGTCACCGATCCGCGCATCGTGGCCGCCATGCTGGAGATCCCGCGCGAGAAATTCGTGCCGGCGCAGCTGAAGTCGCTGGCCTATATCGACGACGATCTGGCGCTCACCTCCGGCCATGCCCCGCGCTATCTCATCGAGCCGATGATTCTCGCGCGCCTCGTGCAGCTCGCCGACGTGCAGGAGCATGAGCATGTGCTCGATGTGGGCACCGGCACTGGCTATTCGGCCGCCGTGCTGTCGCGTCTCGCGCAGCAGGTGGTGGCAGTGGAGGAGGATGCCGGCCTCGCCGCGACCGCCACCGCGACCCTCGCCGAACTGGGCGTCGCCAACGTGGCGGTGATGCAGGGGCCGCTGAACGCCGGCTGGGCCGCCGAGGCGCCTTACGACCTCATCCTGCTCAACGGTGCGGTGGACGAGGTGCCAGCCAACCTCTTCGCCCAGGTGAAGGAAGGCGGCCGAGTCGTCGCCGTGGTGGGCCATGGCGGCGCCGGGCAGGCCAAAGTGTTCACCAAGGTCGCGGGTGCCATGAGCGAGCGGGTGGCCTTCAACGCCGCCGTGCCTGCGCTTCCCGGCTTCAAAGCCGCGCCACGCTTCGTTTTCTAAGCACCTGTGGCGCGATTGCCGCGCTGACCCGAAAACGTCCGGGACATCGAACCGGTCGGTTCCCGATTGCGACCGGTGCGGATATCTTTCGGACAAGTTACCGCGCGGCATGAGTCGCTGCAGCTCGCCTGCTTGCCGCGTCGGACCGGGAGATTGGGATGTCGGTTGCGAGACTCGTTCGCCGAAACGGATATGCAATTTTGGCGGGGGCCAGCATCATCGCGCTCGGCATGGGGAGCGCGTCCAGCCAGTCCCTCGATGCCGCTCTCGCCATGGCCTATGTCAACAATCCCACGCTGAATTCGCAGCGTGCGGGAACGCGGGCGGTGGACGAGAGGGTGCCCCAGGCCCTGTCCGGCTATCGGCCGACCCTGGGAGCCACGGCTTCGGCCGGGCCGGAAACCTACCGCTACCAGCCCACCGGCAGCGCAGCCACCAGCGGCAACGCCTGGCCCCGCCAGTTCGCCCTGACCGCGGCCTATACGCTGTTCAACGGCTTCACCACCGCCAACCAGACCCGCACCGCCGAATCGCAGGTGCGCGGCTCGCGGGAGACGCTCCGCAACACCGAGCAGTCGGTGATGCTGAACGGCGTGACGGCCTATATGAACGTCATCCAGGCCATTGCCCTGCTGGACCTTCAGCGGAAAAGCCTTGCCGCCTTCGAGCAGGAATTGCGGGCCACCCGTGACCGCTTCAACGTGGGCGAGGTGACGCGCACCGACGTGGCCCAGGCCGAGGCGCGGGTTGCCGATGCGCAGTATCAGGTGAGCCAGGCCGTCGCGAACCTCTCCTCCGCCCGTGCGGTGTACCGGCAGGTGATCGGTGTCGAGCCGGGCAAGCTGTTCACGCCCCGCTCCATCGAAGGTATGCTCCCCAGCAAGGTCGATCGGGTGATTTCGAGCGGTCTGGCTCAGCATCCGGCCATCAAGGCATCGGAATTTGCCGTGGATGCGGCGGTTTTCCAGGTGAAGGTCGCCGAAGGCGCGCTGCTGCCGAACCTGAGCCTTCAGGGCCAGCTCTCGCAAGCCTATGATTCGAGCATCGGCGTCGAGCGGGTCGGGGCCGCCGCGGCCACCCTCAACCTTTCGGTTCCGATCTACCAGGGCGGCGTGGAGTACGCGAACATCCGCCAGGCGAAGGAACTGCTGTCGCAGGCGCGGATCGACGTGGACGTGAACCGCGACGCCATCCGTGCCCAGGCGGTTCAGTATTGGGGCGCGCTGGAGGCTGCCAAGGTGCAGATCCAGGCGGCGCAGGCCTCCGTCGCGGCCAATACCCTGGCGCTGGAAGGCGTGCGCGAGGAATGGCGCGTGGGCCAGCGCACCACCACCGACGTGCTGAACGCGCAGCGCGATCTCACCAATTCCCAGTCGGCCCTCGTGGTGGCGCAGCGGGACCGCGTGGTGGCGGCCTATTCGCTGGTCTCCATCATCGGCCGGCTCGACGCGGTGTCGCTGGGGCTGAAGGTGGACGTCTACAATCCCCAGGTGCACTACAATCAGGTGCGCGACAGCTGGGCTGGCGTTCGGACCCCCGACGGAAAGTAGCCCCGCGCAAAATATCCCCTCATTTGAGTGTGCCGGGCTCTTTTGCAGCCCGTTTTCGGGGTGACATACTGACCTTCGCGATTGGCGATTCTCGCCCACCGGTGCGGCCGCAGGTGCCGGTGCGCCGGGACGTATTCGGCCGAGGTCGGACATGGCTGCGATCCCAAAGGTGCAAGAGCCGTCAATGGAAGACATCCTCGCCTCCATCCGCCGCATCATGGCGGATGACGATGTGCCGCCCGCTGCTGCGCGCTCGGCGCCCGATCGGGCAGCCCGGCCCGCGCCTGCGGAACGCCGCCGGCCCGATGCCCCCGAACCCGGATCGGACGCAGCCGAGCGGCCGGCCCGTCGCGGCGAACCCCGCATTCAGGACCCGCACGACGCCGGGCATCGCGAGGGTCCGGCGCGTCCCGCGGCTGGCGACGGGCAGATGCGCGCCCGCGCCCGCATCGACCTTGAGGAGCTGAGCGAGCATTTGACCTCCGAGACCCAGGCCGGCGAGCTGCCGGAAAGCGATCCGCATGACATCCCCCAGTCCGCCAGCGGGCATCCTTTCCATGGTCCTGCCATGAACGGGCAGATGCCGCAGGAGCCGCCGGGCCGGGAGCGCGGCCGGGCGCCCGAGGCTGCGCCGCGCGTGGTGCGGGAGTTCGAGCGGCGGGGTGCCGGCCCCTCCGAGCCGGAGCGCTTCGAGGCTTCGCCGCCGCTCCGTGCCGCCCGACCTGCCGAACGCCCGGCCCCGGAGTTTCGCCCTGGCCCGCGCGGTGAGGCCCGCGCCCCCCAGGTGGCGCGCCGCGCCACCCCGCCCGTCGCCGAGGAGCCCGCCGGCATGGATGCCCAGCCCGAGACCGACGATCGCGGGGACGCGGTTCGCCGCCGCGACCTGCTGTCGCCCAACGTGGACGATGTGGTCGCCGCGGCCTTCCAGTCGCTGGGCGACCTGCTGCTGCCGCAGAAGCAGCGCACCATCGAGGATCTGGTGAAGGAGATCCTGCGCCCCATGCTCAAGGATTGGCTGGACCAGAATCTTCCCACCATCGTGGAGCGTCTGGTGCGGGCCGAGATCGAGCGGGTGGCGCGCCGCCCGCGCTGATGCCGTTGTCGCGTGTCCGGTTTGAAGCCGCCGATCGCGTCTGCTGATCGGCGGCTTTTTATACGTGCCGGGTCCGGGCGGTGCGCCGCATGGAGGCGCCACGCGCCGCGTGGTTGACGCCGGCCTGCCGGAACGGCTTTAACGCCCGCAGACCTGTCCCGTCCGTTGCGGAGGCATGGCCGGCCGCGAGGTGCGCCCTTGCACTGCGCCCGGCGCCATCCGCGGAGCCTGTTTCATGCTGGAAAAAGTCTTCGATCCCGCCGCCGTGGAAGAGCGCATCGCCGCCCAGTGGGAAGAGGCCGGCGCGTTCCGGTGCGGCCGTCCCGAGCGCAAGGACGCCGAAGGCTTCTCCATCGTCATCCCGCCGCCGAACGTCACCGGCTCCCTGCACATGGGCCATGCGCTCAACAACACGCTGCAGGACGTGCTGGCCCGCTTCGAGCGCATGCGCGGCAAGGACGTGCTGTGGCAGCCGGGCACCGACCATGCGGGCATCGCCACGCAGATGGTGGTGGAGCGCCAGCTCGCCGCCCAGAAGCTGCCGGGCCGGCGCGACATGGGCCGCGTGGCCTTTGTCGAGAAGGTGTGGACGTGGAAGGCCGAATCCGGCGGCACCATTGTCAACCAGCTGAAGAAGCTCGGCGCCTCCTGCGACTGGTCGCGCGAGCGCTTCACCATGGACGAGGGCCTCAGCCGCGCCGTGCTGAAGGTGTTCGTGCAGCTCTATCGCGAGGGGCTGATCTACAAGGACAAGCGCCTGGTGAACTGGGACCCCAAGTTCCAGTCCGCCATTTCCGACCTCGAAGTGCTGCCGGTGGAGGTGAAGGGCAACCTCTGGCACCTGCGCTATCCCATCGAGGGCGAGAAGGACCGCTTCATCACAGTGGCCACCACCCGCCCCGAGACCATGCTGGGCGACACGGCGGTGGCGGTGCACCCCGAGGACGAGCGCTACCGCGACCTCATCGGCAGCTATGTGATCCTGCCGCTGGTGGGCCGGCGCATTCCCATCGTCGCCGATGAATATTCCGATCCCGAGAAGGGCTCGGGCGCGGTGAAGATCACCCCGGCGCACGATTTCAACGATTTCGAGGTGGGCAAGCGCCATTCCCTGCCCATGATCAACGTGCTCGACGCGGAAGCGCGCATCGACCCGCAGGGCATCCTCGACGATTATGCCGAGCGCCCCGAGGCCTATGTGGATGCGCCCGATGCCGCCGGCCAGCTCTCCCACCTGAAGGGGCAGGACCGTTTTGCCGCGCGCAAGCAGATCGTGGGACTGCTCACCGGCCTTGAACTGCTGGAGCAGATCGAGCCGCACACCCACATGGTGCCCCACGGCGACCGCTCCAACGTGGTCATCGAGCCGTGGCTGACGGACCAGTGGTACGTGGACGCCAAGACCCTGGCCCAGCCGGCGCTGGCCGCCGTGCGCGAGGGGCGCACCACTTTCGTGCCGAAGAACTGGGAGAAGACCTATTTCGAGTGGCTGGAGAACATCCAGCCCTGGTGCATCTCCCGCCAATTGTGGTGGGGCCACCAGATTCCGGCCTGGTACGACGCCTTCGGCAATGTCTTCGTCGCCATGGACGAGGACGAGGCCTTCGAGCAGGCGCTGGCCCACAATGTGGGCAATGAATCGCTCTCGCCCGAGGATGCCCAGGCGTTGATCGACGACGCCGACAAGCGCGCCGGCTTCCTCACCCGCGACGAGGACGTGCTCGACACCTGGTTCTCCTCGGCCCTGTGGCCGTTCTCCACCATGGGCTGGCCGGACGAGACCGGCGAGCTGAAGAAATTCTACCCCACCAGCGTGCTGGTGACGGGCTTCGACATCATCTTCTTCTGGGTGGCCCGGATGATGATGATGGGCCTGCACTTCATGGATGGCGAAGTGCCGTTCAAGGATGTCTACATCCACGCCCTCGTCCGCGACGAGAAGGGGGCGAAGATGTCGAAGTCCAAGGGCAACGTCATCGACCCGCTGGACCTCGTGGAGAAATACGGCGCCGACGCCCTGCGCTTCACGCTGGCCGCCATGGCGGCGCAGGGGCGCGACATCAAGCTCGCCACCGGCCGCGTGGAGGGCTACCGCAACTTCGCCACCAAGCTCTGGAACGCGGTGCGCTTCGCCCAGATGAACGGCTGCGTGCGGGTGGAAGGCTTCGACCCGGCCAAGGTGGAGGGCACCCTCAACCGCTGGATCATCGGCGAGGCCGCCCGCGCGTCCGCCGAGGTGTCCGAGGCGATCCTGGCCTACCGCTTCAACGAGGCGGCGGCCGCCATCTACCGCTTCCTCTGGAACGTGGTGTGCGACTGGCACCTGGAGCTGGCCAAGCCCCTGCTCTCCGGCCCCGACGGCCCGGCCAAGGACGAGACGCGGGCGGCAACCGCCTATGTGCTGGACGTGGCCATGGCGCTGCTCCACCCCTTCATGCCGTTCCTGACCGAGGAGCTTTGGGCCGAGACCGGCAAGGACGGCCCCGCCCGCACCAGCCTCCTGGCCCTCGCCCCCTGGCCCGACCTTTCGGGCCTTGAGGCGCCCGATGCCGAGGCGGAAGTGGGCTGGGTGGTGGACCTCGTCACCGAGATCCGCTCCGTGCGCGCGGAGATGAACGTGCCGGCGGGCGCGCAGGTGCCCCTCGTGCTGGTGGAGCCGGGCGCACAGACCACGGCGCGTGCCGCCGCGTGGGACGACGCCATCCGCCGCCTCGCCCGCCTCTCCGGCGTGACGGTGGCCGATCAGGTGCCGGGCGAGTCGGTGCAGATGGTGGTGCGCGGCGAGGTGGCCGCCCTGCCGCTGGCCGGCGTGGTGGATCTTGCCGCCGAGCTTACCCGCCTGCGCAAGGAAGAGACCAAGCTGGACCAGGAGGTGGCCCGCATCGACGCCAAGCTCGGCAACGAGAGCTTCGTCGCCCGCGCGCCGGAAGAGGTGGTCGAGGCCGAGCGCGAGAAGCGCGAGGAATATCTCAACCGCAAGGACAAGGTCCGCGCCGCCATCACCCAGCTGTCCGGCGGGGCCGCCTGAGCGCACCGGGACGGGGGCATCCCCCGTCGTTTCGGCCGGCGGTGGCAGAGGGGATGCGGAAAGGGGAGTGTGGCATCTTTGCCACGCTCCGGCGACTCCGCATCGCCCGATACTGTGTTCGCCTAAAGGGACCTGGCCGCATTCGGTCTCAATATTGTGACAGCGAAGACACACTCCCGCGCCTTTGAGATGCCGCCCCCGCGGGGGCCCCAAGGCGCCGCGAAGCCGCCACAAAACCCCAGTGAAACGGAAAGCAATGCGCGACGGTGAGCGTAGCTCGGAAAGTGTTTCCGAACGCCGCGCCTGAGGGGTCCTTATGGACGGACGTTGCATTCTCGAAAGGGTGGCGCCGGGAGGCGTCGCGGAGCTTCGCTCCGGGCGACGCCCAAGAGGTTGCCGCTCCAACGCCGCGGCTCGGCCTTTCCACGGCCCCGATATTGCCGCCACGCTCCGGCACCTTCCCTCCATCATGATTTTGGGCGGTACAACGAAGATCAGACATGCGGGCCGCGCGGCCGGGCGCCTCGGCCGGTCGGCAGGCGCGCGGCGCGCTTGCGCCGTCGTGCTCGCGGGGGCGGTGGCGGCGTGCCTTTCGGTGCCGCTGGCCCAGGCCTTCGACGGCACGGCGCAGACGCTCCAGCCCTATGAGACCCAGCCCATGACGCCGCCGGCCAACGTGCCGCTGGCGCCGGCCGTGCGTCCCGTGGACGAGGCCTTCCGCACCGGGGCCCAGGCCCTGCGTGCCGGCCAGACCGCCAAGGGCATCGACGCCCTCGGCTATGCCGCCTCCCAGGGCCACGCCATGGCGCAGTGGAAGCTCGGCCGCATCTATGCGGACGGCGACGGCGTGAAGCGCGACGACGCCAAGGCGTTCGACTATTTCTCCAAGATCGCCAACACCCATGCCGAGGACTATCCCGGCACGGCGCAATCGCGCTTCGTGGCCAATGCCTTCGTGGCGCTCGGCTCCTATTACCTCGTGGGCATTCCCTCCGCCGGGGTGAAGCGCGACGCCGCGCGGGCGCGGGACATGTTCTCCTACGCCGCCTCCTATTTCGGCGATGCGGATGCCCAGTACCATCTGGGCAAGCTCTATCTGGACGGCGTCGGCGGCCCGCGCGATGCGCGCAATGCCGGCCGCTGGCTGACGCTAGCCTCGCAGAAGGGCCAGTTCCAGGCACAGGCGACGCTGGGCCAGCTGCTGTTGCGGGGCGACGAGGGGGTGCCGCGTCAGGCGGCGCGCGGCCTCATGTGGCTCACGCTGGCGCGGGATGCGGCGGTGCGACCGGAGGACAAATGGGTGGTGACGCTCCAGGAGGAGGCCTTCGCCGACGCGACGCCCGACGAGCGCGAAAAGGCGCTGCTCTACCTCGAAACCTGGTTGAAGACCGCCAAGCGCTGAGGTGGTCCTACTCCTCCCGCTCCGCCATGTGGCGGGGCAGGCCGGCGCCAAGCCCGGCGGTCATCCGGAGCGCCGATTGGGTCCAGATGTGATGGGTGGGTGCCGCCGCGTCCGGATCGTCCAGCGTGCCGAGGGTCACGTCCACCCCGGCTTCCTTCGCCATGTCGAACAGGATCGGGCTGCCGCAATGGCCGCAGAACAGGCGCGTCACGCCCGGCGACGATGAGAATCGCGCCGGCGCACCCGCCGTCACCTCGAAATCCGCCCGCGCCACGGTGAGCCAAGGCAATGCGCCGGCGCCGGAGGCGCGGCGGCACATGGTGCAATGGCACCAATAGGCGCTCAGGATACGGCGGACGCGGTAGCGCAGGCGCCCGCACAGGCAGCCGCCGGTGAGCGACGAATCGTGGATGGTGGCGCCGCCTTCCCCCATGGCCTGCCTCACGCTGCGATGGCGAAATCCGCCCAGATCGGCACATGGTCCGAGGGCTTTTCCCAGGCGCGCACATGCTTGTCGATGCCGGTGGCGATGAGCTTGTCCGCCGCCTGGGGCGACAGCAGCAGGTGGTCGATGCGGATGCCCAGGTCGCGCTGCCATGCGCCGGCCTGGTAGTCCCAGAAGGTGTAGAGCCGCCCCGCGTCCGATGTGGCGCGCAGGGCGTCGGTGAGCCCGAGATGGGTCAGGGCGCGGAAGGCCGAGCGGGTGCGCGGCAGGAACAGGGCGTCGTTGACCCAGACGGAGGGGTCCGCCGCGTCGCGCGGCTCGGGGATGACGTTGAAGTCGCCGGCGAGGATCAGCGGCTCCTCCAGCTTCAGCCGGTCGGCGGCGAAGGCCTGAAGGCGCGCCATGAAGCCGAGCTTGTAGGGGTATTTCTCGGTGTCCACCGGGTTGCCGTTGGGCAGGTAGAGGCAGGCGACGCGCACCACGCCGCCCTTCACCGACACCACCGCCTCGATGAAGCGGGACTGCACGTCGTTCTCGTCGCCGGCGAGGCCGTGGGTCACGTCCTCCAGCGGCAGGCGGGAGAGCAGGGCGACGCCGTTGAAGCCCTTCTGACCGTGCACGGTGACGTTATAGCCCAACTGCTCGAACGCCTCCTTGGGGAAGGCCTCGGTCTGGCACTTGATCTCCTGGAGGCAGACGATGTCCGGCCGCGTCTCCCCGAGCCAGCGCACGGCGTGGTCCAGCCGCTGGCGGATGGAATTGACGTTCCAGGTGGCGATGCGCATGGGGCGGGCTCCTTCGGTGGCGGAGGATACCCCGGTGCCGCCGGGAGGCAATGGCCGCGCGGCCGCACCTGCATCCGGGAAGAAGATCATTTTACCGACCGGCCCGCGCCGCGCCCGGCTCGAAAGTGCTCGAAGGGTTGCGATGGCGGGCAAAGAGTGGCAGGAACGCCCCCTTGTCCTTCAGCGGCGGCGCAGTGGCATGACGTTCGCGTCCATCGAGTTCCTGTTCTACTTCTTCCCCCTGTTCCTTGCTGCCTATTTCTCCGCGAAGTCCATCACGACGCGGAACATTATTTTTCTGGCCTTCTCCCTCGCATTCTATTCAGTAGGCTATACGCCCCATATCCTTATTCTGCTGGCGTCGGTGGCGATCAACTTCGTGCTCGCCCGCGCCATCGACGATCGCGACGGCGCTCCCCGTCAGCGCCTGCTCGTCTATGGCGTCGCCTTCAACCTCGTGCTGCTCGGCATCTTCAAATACACGGGCTTCCTGGTGGAGAACGTCAACGCGCTGATCGAGCCCCTGGGCGCCGCGCTGCCCATGCCGCGGATTTCCCTGCCGCTGGGCATCTCCTTCTATTCCTTCCACGCCATTTCCTACCTCGCCGACATCTACAAGCGGAAGGTGCGGGCCAATCGCGATCCGGCGCAGTTCGCGCTCTACATGTGCATGTTCCCGCAGCTCGTGGCCGGCCCCATCGTGCGCTACGCCACGGTGGCGAAGCAGCTGTCCCAGCGGCGGACCACCATGGGGCGGTTCTCCGCCGGGGCGCGCCTGTTCGTCATCGGCCTCGCCTGGAAGGTGCTGATCGCCGACGAGGTGGCGCGGCTCGCGGACGGGGTGTTCGACACCACCACCCATCCCACCTTCGTGGAGGCCTGGCTCGGGCTCTATGCCTATACGGTGCAGATCTATTTCGACTTCGCCGGCTATTCCACCATGGCGGTGGGGCTCGGCGTGATGGTGGGCTTCGTGTTGCCGCGCAATTTCCGGCTGCCCTACACCGCGCATTCCATGACCGATTTCTGGCGGCGCTGGCACATGAGCCTGTCCGCCTTCCTGCGCGACTATCTCTACATCCCCCTTGGCGGCAACCGGCGCGGGGAGATGCGCACCTACCTGAACCTCTCGGCGGTGTTCCTGCTGTGCGGCCTGTGGCACGGGGCGAGCTGGAACTTCGTCATCTGGGGCGCGCACCATGGCGCCTTCCTCATCATCGAGCGGGCCTTCCTCGGCCGCTGGCTGGAACGGGCGCCGGGCGTGGTGGCCCATCTCTATACGGTGCTGGCGGTGATGCTGGGCTGGGTGTGGTTCCGCGCCGACAGCCTCGGCGGCGCCACGGACATGTTCGCCGGGCTTGCCGGCCTCAACGGCTTCAGCCGGGCCTCGCTGGCGCTGGGCTTCGGGCTGACGCCGCTTGCGGTGGCGGCGCTCGTGGCCGGCGGACTCATCGGCTTCTTCCGCTGGCCGCGCTGGAAGGCGCTGGCCGGGCAGGGGGCTTTCGCGGTGGCGGCTGACTTCGCGTTCGTCGCCGTTCTGATGCTGGCGAGCGTGGCCTGGGTGGGCGGCACCACGGCCACGCCCTTCCTCTATTACCGGTTCTGAGGAGGCGCCGCCGTGACCCTGCTCTCGCGTCCGCGTCGCTACATCGGCGTCCTCGTGGCCGGCCTGTTCGGCTTTCTGCTGCTGTCGAACCTCATCCCCGATCCGCTGGCCAGCGGCCAGTGGCGGGTGCCGATCCCCGACAGCTTCACCTGGGGCCAGACGCTGAACTACAAGGTCCGCAACATCGGCATCTACCTCCAGGACAATTTCGGCTTCCGCGCCACCTTGCCGATCCTGCGCCGGGATCTGCGCGAGGCGCTGGGCTCCCCCGACAGCCGGCCGTTCTATACCGGCCGCGACGGCCAGCTGTTCTGGGGCCGCGAGCAGGCACCGGCCCAGTCGGCGGGGGCGCTGGTGCGCGCGGCCAACGTGGAGCGCTTCGTGACCATGGTTGGCGAGATGCAGCGCGTGCTGGCGCCCAGGGGCACCCGCATCGTGGTCGCCATTCCGCCCAACGCCCAGTCGGTGGAGGTGGAGGCGCTGCCCACATGGTACGACGCGTTGAACTACCCCGTCACCGAGTATGACCTCGCCCTCGCGGGCCTGAAGGCGGAGGGCGTCACCGCCGTGGATCTGCGGGCGGTGCTGAGGGCCAGCCCCCGGCCGCGGTATCTCATGACCGACACCCACTGGACCAGCCGGTCCGGCGTATTGGCCTTCAATGCGGTGATGGTGGCGGCGGGGCATCCGGAGTGGCAGGTGGACCCGGCCGCGGTATTGGGACCGCCTGAGCCGACGGCGCGCGGCGATCTGCTGCGCACCACCCGCCTGCCGCCGAAGATGAAGGAGGAGGAAGAGCCCTTCAGGATCAAGGACCGTGCCGCCGCGCCGCGTTTCGATCCGGCGCTGAAGCACCATAATGAGCACGTGGCCTTCAGGTCGCTGGCGTACGATTACGCCCCCACCGGCCAGCGCGTGCTGATCCTCGGCGATTCCTTCACCGGCGGGGCATGGCCGCGCCTGTTCCTGAATGCCGATGTGAGCGTGGTGGCCTGGGTGCACCAGTCCCGGCGCGTGACCGGCTCATGCGATTTCAATTTCGACGATGTGAAAAACTTCGCTCCGGACCTGATCATCATCGCCCGGACCGAGCGCTTCTTCCCCTGCTACGGCGACGACTGGCCGGCCGGCCTGCCGCGGCCGTGGTCCCATGCCGTGCCGAACAACGTGGCGCCCTGACAGCGCGCCCGTCGCGCTTCGTCAAAGCCCGCGCACCAAGTCAAGCCGGCGCACCAGGTCAAAGCCGGCGCGCCAAGCACCGGCCCACCCGGCAAGGCCGGGTGGTGACGCCCGTGAGTCCTCGAAAAGCGCTCAGACCCCGAAGCTGGACCCGCAGCCGCACTTGGCGGTGGCCATGGGGTTCGAGATCTTGAAGGCGGAGCCCATCAGGTCCGCCTTGTAATCGAGCTGGGAGCCCTTGATGTAGTCGATCGAGATGCGATCGACGACGATCTTGGCGCCTTCCTTCTCGATGACGAGGTCGTCCTCGCCCTGCTCGCGGGTCACATCATACTTGTAGGAAAAGCCGGAGCAGCCGCCGCCTTCCACGCTGATGCGCAGGAACGTTCCGGCAGGCTCGGGAGACAGGATCTGGCAGATGCGGCGCGCGGCGGCATCGGTCACGGTGAATTCGGTTTCGATCGCCGGGAGGTCGGCGGCCGCAGTCGGGGCGAGGGATGTTTCCATGATATCGACTTTACGAATTGAAGCTGGCAATGGCCCATAAGGTAAGTCCATCGGCCCCCGAGTTAAAGGGCGGTGGTGGAAAAACGTCGGCGCGGCTGTCTTGTGGGGCGGCCGGCGCCGGCGGCATGGGGTGGAACAAGAGGGGGAGAGCATGGCGGTAAGCGGCGCGCGGCCCTTGGTATCGTGGGCCTGCGACGCGGAACAGGCGCGTGGCCGGCTGGTCCCGGAACGGGAGATGCCGCCGCGCAGCCCGTTCCGACGCGATTGCGACCGCATCATCCATTCCACCGCCTTCCGCCGCCTGAAGCACAAGACCCAGGTCTTCGTCTTCAACGAGGGCGACCATTACCGCACCCGCCTCACCCACACGCTGGAGGTGGTGCAGGTGGCCCGCTCCATCGCCCGCGCACTGGGGCTCGACGAGGATCTGGCGGAGGCCCTGGCCCTGGCCCACGATCTCGGCCACCCGCCGTTCGCCCATGCCGGTGAGCGGGCGCTGGATGCGTGCATGGCCGGGCAGGGCGGGTTCGACCACAATGCCCAGTCGCTGCGGGTGGTGACGCGCATCGAGCGGCGCTATGCCCAGTTCGACGGCCTGAACCTCACCTGGGAGACGGTGGAGGGCATCGCCAAGCACAACGGCCCGCTCACCGATCGGGAGGGGCGTGGCATCGGCCGCTATCTCGGCGGCCTGCCCCACGCCATCGAGGTGTATTCGGCCCAGCAGGACCTGGAATTGTGGAGCCACGCCTCCGCCGAGGCGCAGGTGGCCGCCATCTCCGACGACATCGCCTATGACGTGCACGACCTCGACGACGGGCTGAGGGCGCACATGTTCACCCTCGACGACCTCGCCGGCCTGCCCCTGGTGGGCGAGGCGCTGGGCGAGGTGCGCGGGCTTTATCCCGGCCTCGGGGTGGCGCGGACGGTGAACGAGGTGCTCCGCCGCGTCATCACCCGCCTGATCGAGGACGTGGTGGCCGAGGGCACGAGGCGCGCCGAAGCGGCGGGGGTGGCTTCGGCGGCGGACGTGCGCGCGCTCGACCATCCCGTCATCGCCTTTTCCGACGCCATGGGGCAGAAGGAAAAGGCGCTCAAGGCCTTCCTGTTCCCGCGCATGTACCGCCACGAGCGGGTCAACCGGGTGATGGCGGAGGCGAAGGGGGTGCTGCGCGACCTCTTCGGCCATTTCATCGCCCATCCCAAGGATATGCCGCCCTCCTGGCATGACGACCTCGACCAGCTCGACGCCCAGCGGCTCGCCCGCCGCGTGACCGACTACATCGCCGGCATGACGGACCGCTACGCCCTCGACCAGCATGCCCGCTTCTTTGACTTGACGCCGGACTTGCGTTAGGCGCCGGGCCAAGCAACCCGATTGGACCCCGCCCCATGAACGTCTACGCGATCTTCGCCGATCACGTGCGCGAAGCCGTCGCCGCCCTTGCCGCCGAGGGCTCCATTGCCAAGGACCTCGATCTTGCCCGTGTGGTGGTGGAGCCGCCGCGGGACGCGACCCACGGCGATCTGGCCACCAACGCCGCCATGGTGCTGGCGAAGGACGCCGGCCTGAAGCCGCGCGCGCTGGCCGAGGCCATCGCCGGCAAGCTGGGCGCGGTGGCGGGCGTGAAAAAGGTGGATGTGGCCGGCCCCGGCTTCATCAACATCGCGCTGGACGGCAGCTTCTGGCCGGTGGTGCTGGCCGCCGTGCTCACCCAGGGGCTGGATTTCGGCCGCTCGGCGCTGGGCGCGGGCGAGAAGGTGAATGTGGAATACGTCTCCGCCAACCCCACGGGGCCCATGCATGTGGGCCATTGCCGGGGCGCGGTGTTCGGCGACGCGCTGGCGCGCCTCATGGATTTCGCCGGCTTTGCCGTGACCAAGGAATATTACATCAACGACGCCGGCGCACAGGTGGACGTGCTGGCCCGCTCCGCCTTCCTGCGCTACCGCGAGGCGCTGGGCGAGGCCATCGGCGAGATCCCGGAAGGCCTGTATCCGGGCGATTATCTGGTGCCGGTGGGGCAGACGCTCGCCGCCGCGCACGGCGCGGCCCTCAAGGACAAGAGCGAGGCGGACTGGCTGCCGCTGGTGCGGGGCGTGGCCATCGCGTCCATGATGGTGGCCATCCGCGAGGATCTGGCCGCGCTGGGCATCTCCTTCGACGTGTTCTTCTCCGAGCGCTCCCTCTCCACCGGCGCGGTGGACCGTGTGGGCGCCGCCATCGCGGCGCTGCGCGCGTCGGGGGAGGTCTATGAAGGCCGCCTGCCGCCGCCCAAGGGCGCGCCCATCGAGGATTGGGAGGACCGTGAGCAGACCCTGTTCCGCTCCACCGATTTCGGCGACGACGTGGACCGGCCGCTGATGAAGTCGGACGGCAGCTACACCTATTTTGCCGGCGACATCGCCTACCACAAGGACAAGGTGGACCGCGGCTTCCTGAAGATGATCGACGTGTGGGGCGCCGATCACGGCGGCTACGTCAAGCGCATGCAGGCGGCGGTGAAGGCGGTCTCCGGCGGCCGTGCCGCGCTGGATGTGGAGCTGATCCAGCTGGTGCGCCTGTTCCGCGCCGGCGAGCCGGTGCGCATGTCCAAGCGCTCGGGTTCCTTCGTCACCCTGCGCGAGGTGGTGGACGAGGTGGGGCGCGACGCGGTCCGCTTCATGATGCTGTTCCGCAAGAACGACGCCCCGCTCGATTTCGATCTCGCCAAGGTGATCGAGCAGTCGCGGGAAAACCCGGTCTTCTACGTGCAATATGCCCACGCCCGGGCGAAATCGATCCTGCGCAAGGCGGCCGAAGAGTTCGCCGACCTGCCGCAGGAGGCGGCCGCTTTCGCCACCGCGCCGCTGGGCCTGCTCGACGACGAAGGCGAACTCACGCTGCTGCGCCGGCTCGCGAGCTGGCCGCGCCTCGTGGAGCAGGCGGCGGGGGCGCGGGAGCCGCACCGCATCTCCTTCTTCCTGCACGAACTCGCCAGCGAGTTTCACGGCCAGTGGAACCGTGGAAAGGACTTGCCTCATTTACGCTTCATTATCGAGAATGATCGAGAGTTGACCTCGGCCCGCTTGGCCTTGGTCCATGGCGTGGCCACGGTGCTCGCTTCCGGTCTCAAGGTTCTGGGGGTGACGGCCGTAGACGAGATGAAATGATCGCTTGTCCCGTGGCTGCGGATGGAGCGGTTGGCCCGGCGGGTCAGACTTCTCGAAGCGGTCTTCAAGCCGCAGGTTCCACGGGCGGGCGACAACACATCGAGGCGATATGGTCGACGAAAGCAGGTTCCGCTACCGGCGTGATGAAGGTGCCGCGGAGGGTGGGGCACGGCCCCGCTCCGCTCCGTCGTCCGCTGCGACCGGGGGCGATCCTCTGGCCGAGCTGGCCAGGCTGATCGGCGACGACGACCCGTTCGACGACTTCTCGGGTCTCGATCGCACCCAGCAGGCTGCCGATCCTCGCGGGGCCGATCCTCGCGTGGCTGATCCTCGCGGGGCTGATTCTCGCGTGGCTGATCCTCGTGTGGCTGATCCTCGTGTGAACGACCCCCGCGTGACCGCGCAGCGCCACGCGGCTGCGGCCGCGCCCGCTCATCCCGATCCCCGCACGGCGGCCCGCGCCCCCGCGCGGCCCGTTCCCCCGCCGGCTCCCACCTATTACGACGATGAGGACGACGAGGACTGGGAGGCCGCGCCCCAGAGCGCGCCCCCGTCCGGGCGTCCGGCCCCCCAGGGCCCGGCGCACCCTGATGCGGCGCGTTATGGCGATGCGCCGGTGCGTCCTGCTCCGGTGGCCGCCCCGCGTCCGTCCAGCCCTTCGCTTTACGCCCCGCCCTCCGCGCCGCAGCCGGCGGTGCCCGCCGCGCGCGCGGCCCAGCCCCAGGCGGCGCCCTCCTTTGCTCCCGCCCCGGCGGCCGCGCGCGGCGTTCCCGACGCTACGGTGCGTTCCGGATACGGGTCGCTGTCCCGCGTCGCGCCTCCTGCCAGCCCCCAAGGCCGGGACGACGACGATTACGAGGATGATTACGACGACCTGCCGCCCGCCCGCCCGGCGGGTGCCTCGGCCTATGGCCAGCAGGGCGGATATGCGCCCTCGCGCCAGGATCCGCGCAACGCCCCCCGTGGCGATCAGCGGTCTCCGGCCGGCGCCCAGGGGCGCGGCTATGAGGCGGAGGATGACGAGGCCGGCTATGCCTATTCGGCCGCCCGCCGCGACGACGACGGCTATGACGACTACGACGACACCTACGACCCCGAATATGGGGAAGACGGCTACATGCCGCCCCATGGCGAGGAGATGTACGATGCCGAGCCGCGCCGTCGCAAAGGCCGCCTCGCGCTGATTCTCGGCGTCTCCGTGCTGGGTCTGGTGGTGGCCGGCGCGGCCGGCGTGTTCGCCTTCAACATGGCGGTGGGCAAGTCCTCCGGGTCCGCTTCGGGGACGACCCCGGTGATCAAGGCGGATACCGCACCCGCCAAGACCACGACGCCCGCGTCGCAGTCCGCCGACGGCGGGCAGAAGATGATCTACGATCGCATGGGCGCCAATGCCGGCAACGAGCGCATGGTCTCCCGCGAGGAGCAGCCGGTGGACGTGACCGCCGCCGCCCGGGCCCTGCCCTCGGATGCG
>NZ_JAIVFO010000082.1 GCF_029991245.1 Xanthobacter autotrophicus | reverse complement strand
CGAGTGGGACGAGGACGACCCGCGCGACGCCGCCGCCTATGAGGACGGCGACTGGGACGACCCCCGCTACGCTGCCCTCGAACAGGGCCCGCGTGCCGCGCTCGCCCACATGCAGGCGGTCGGCCACCAGCTTGCCGTCCAGATAGGTGAACACCACCGGCTTGTCGGTGGCGATGGTGCCGGCCTTCACGTCCACCTCGGCGTCATGGAGGCGGCCGCCGTAGCCGCCGTTCAGGGCGAGGTCGACGCCGTCGCCCAGCGTGATGAACTGCTTCTTGGTGTCGAAGCTGCCCACCTTGGCGGACACCTTGGCCCAGCCCTTGTCGGTCATCTCCAGCCGCGCCTCGATGTCGGTGAGGTCGATGAGGTCCGGGTGGGTCAGGTCCTGCGTGGCCGTGCGGGCGGTGACGCGGTAGCCGCGATTGTCGTCGGTGAAGCCGGAGAGCTTGGGCAGCTCCATGGTGAGGCGCGAGCCCGAGAGGGTGAGGTGCCCGATCTCGAACGGCAGCTCGATGGAGAGTTTCAGCCGCGACAGGATCGAAACCGCGCCGATGGCCACCACCGCGACGACGATGGAGAGCGGCAGCAGGCGCTTGATCCAGCGCACGCGCTTGCTGTGGCGCCGGGCGCTGGAAAAATCCGGGCTCGCGCGCTGCTCGGGGGCGGCTTCCTCGTCCGTGTAGTCGCGGAAGGTCGGGGAGGCTTCCAGGCGCGCATCAAGGTGCGCGGCGAGGCGCGGGTCCTCGGGCGCGGCCGCAGGCACGGTCCCTTGCCGGTGGAGATCGTCTGGCGACACGTGTCGGTTCATGGCCCTGTTCCGGCGGCGGGCCAATCCCGCGTGCGCCTGTCACGTTTAGCAGAGATACCGTTCCGCCGATCAGGTCGCGATCCGAGCTGACCGGCACAGGCTCTCCTGGCCTCAAGCCACACGGCCGGCCGGCGCGTCGCCCCACGCACCGCGCCAAACTGTCCGAAATGCCGCGCCGGTGCAAGGCCCGGCCGGAAGGCATTGCCATCGTTCAATTTTCAGGAAGATTGCCGGCTCAGGAATGCGCGAAGATATCGTCTTCCGCCCAGCCCGAGAGATCAAGGGCCGCCCGTGCCGGCAGGAAGGCGAAGCAGGCGGCGGCGAGCCCGGTGCGGTTCTCCCGCGCCAGCATCTCCTCCAGCTTCGCCTTCACCGCGTGCAGGTGCAGCACGTCCGAGGCGGCATAGCTGAGCTGGGCGTCGGAGAGGTCCGCCGCGCCCCAGTCCGAGCTTTGCTGCTGCTTGGAGATGTCCACGTTGATGGTCTCGCGCAGCAGGTCCTTCAGCCCGTGGCGATCGGTGTAGGTGCGCACCAGCCGCGAGGCGATCTTGGTGCACCACACCGGCTGCGGCATCACATGGAAGGTGTGCTGGAGCACGGCGATGTCGAACCGGCCGAAATGAAACAGCTTGGTGATGGCGGGGTCGGCCAGCAGGCGCGTGAGGTTCGGCGCGGACCTGGCGTCGGCGCCCTGCGGGATCTGCACCAGGTCGGCGCTGCCGTCGCCATTGGAGAGCTGGACCAGGCACAGCCGGTCGCGGAAGGGGTTGAGCCCCATGGTCTCGGTATCGATCGCCACCACGGGCGCGGCGACGAAGTCCGCGGGCAGGTCGCCGCGATGCAGGCGGATGGTCATCGGTGCGTCTTTATGGTTCTGGATCGCCACGGCTTTTAGCGAAGCGGGGCGCCCCTGTCGATGGCCGTGCAGGAACCGGTAGCCGGACCGGTCACGATGGCTGTGCGTCTCCCGATTCGCCGTGATAGAAGGGCGCGCCTTTCCACAGGGGGGAATCATGAAGCGAAATGTCGTCGTCGCGGGCCTGTTCGGCCTGCTCCTGGCGCTGGGCTGGATGGTCTCGGCCAGCGAGGCCGTGGCCCAGCCGGTGCCGGGAGGCAGCTACCTCAACAGCTGCAACACCGTGCAGGTGCGTCGCGGGCGCGACCTCACCGCCTTCTGCGCCACCCGCCGCGGCAATTGGGTACAGACCCGGCTCAACGATTTCCCGAGCTGCCGGGGTGACATTTCCAACCAGGACGGCCAGCTGTGGTGCACCCGCGGCCGGCCCATGCCGCCGCCCCCCGGCCCCATGCCGGCGCCGCCCGGCTCCTACCAGCGCACCTGCCGCAATGCCTTCGTGGGCCCGGACAATGTCCTGCGGGCCCAGTGCCGCGTGGGCGGCCACCTGTTTGTGAACTCCTCGGTGAACATGCGCTACTGCTGGGGCGCGCGGGACATCGCGAACTTCAACGGGCAGCTGACGTGCACGCGTTGATTTGCACGCGTTGATTTGCACCCGTTGACCTGAATCGCCTGCACCGAACAAAAAGGGGCGCCTCGGCGCCCCTTTCCTTTTGGCGGATGCGGGCTTGATCAACGCCGCAGGCGGCTCACGTCGCGCACCGCGCCGCGGGCGGCGGAGGTGGTGAGCGCCGCATAGGCCTGCAGCGCCTGCGAGACCACGCGCTTGCGGCTTTCCGGCTTCCACGCGGCGTCGCCCTTGGCTTCCATGACGGCGCGGCGCTCGGCCAGCACCTCGTCGGACACCGCCACGCGGATGATGCGGTTCGGGATGTCGATCTCGATGGTGTCGCCTTCCTCCACCAGCCCGATGGCCCCGCCTTCCGCCGCTTCCGGCGAGACATGGCCGATGGACAGGCCCGAGGAGCCGCCCGAGAAGCGCCCGTCGGTGACCAGGGCGCAGGCTTTGCCGAGGCCCTTCGACTTCAAATAGGACGTGGGATAGAGCATCTCCTGCATGCCCGGCCCGCCGCGCGGACCCTCGTAGCGGATCAGCACCACGTCGCCGGCCACGATGCGCCCGGTGGAGAGGATGGCCTCCACCGCCGCGTCCTGGCTCTCGAAGATGCGGGCCTTGCCGGTGAAGGTGAGGTTGGAGGCGTCCACCCCCGCCGTCTTCACGATGCAGCCGTCCAGCGCGATGTTGCCGTAGAGCACCGCGAGGCCGCCATCCTTGGAATAGGCGTGGGCCACGTCGCGGATGACGCCGGTCTCGCGGTCGAGGTCGAGGTCGTCCCAGCGGCGGGACTGGCTGAACGCCACCTGGGTGGGCACCCCGCCCGGCGCGGCGCGGAAGAAGGTGGCGACGCTCTCGCTCTTGGTGCGCTTCACGTCCCAGCGGTCGAGCGCGTCGGCCAGGGTGGCGGCGTGCACGGTGGGCAGCTCGGTGTGGATAAGGCCGGCGCGGTCCAGTTCGCCGAGAATGGCCATGATGCCACCGGCGCGGTGCACGTCCTCCATGTGGATGTTGGCCACCGCCGGCGCCACCTTGCACAGCACCGGCACCCCGCGCGAGAGGCGGTCGATGTCGGCCATGGTGAAGGGCACCTCGCCCTCGTTGGCGGCGGCCAGAAGGTGCAGCACCGTGTTGGTGGAGCCGCCCATGGAGATGTCCAGCGTCATGGCGTTCTCGAACGCCTTGAACGAGGCCACCGAGCGCGGCAGCACGCTGGCATCGTCCTGCTCGTAATAGCGGCGGGCAAGGTCGACGATGAGATGGCCGGCCTCCACGAACAGGCGCTCGCGGTCGGCGTGGGTGGCGAGCGTCGAGCCGTTGCCCGGCAGCGCCAGGCCCAGGGCCTCGGTGAGGCAGTTCATGGAATTGGCGGTGAACATGCCCGAGCACGAGCCGCAGGTGGGACAGGCGGAGCGCTCCATCACCTGCACGTCGGCATCGGTGACCTTGTCGTCGGCCGCCGCGATCATGGCGTCGATGAGGTCCACCTTCTTCTCGCCGGTGGAGAGCAGCACCTTCCCGGCCTCCATGGGCCCGCCGGAGACGAACACCGCCGGAATGTTGAGGCGCATGGCGGCCATCAGCATGCCGGGGGTGATCTTGTCGCAGTTGGAGATGCACACCATGGCGTCGGCGCAGTGCGCGTTGACCATATATTCCACGCTGTCGGCGATGATCTCGCGGGACGGCAGGGAATAGAGCATGCCGTCATGGCCCATGGCGATGCCGTCATCCACCGCGATGGTGTTGAATTCCTTGGCGACGCCGCCGGCCTTCTCGATCTCGCGGGCCACCAGCTGGCCGAGATCCTTCAGGTGCACGTGGCCCGGCACGAACTGGGTGAACGAGTTCACCACGGCGATGATGGGCTTGCCGAAATCCCCGTCCTTCATGCCGGTGGCGCGCCACAGGCCGCGGGCGCCGGCCATGTTGCGACCGTGGGTGGAGGTGCGGGAGCGGTACTGGGGCATGTCCTCTCTTGCCTCTTATGTGTTGTGGTGCGCGGCGGCTCTCGGCCCGGCGCGTTCAGCTGCTGGCCGTTCTAGAGCGCGATCCGAGCAAATTGAACCCATCTGCCCGGATCGCGCTCTCATTTTTACAAAGAGAACGCGTTATCCGATCAGCTTGCGTTGCAATCTGATCGGCGCGTGCTCTGGAACCCTGTGGGCCTGCGTGAAAGGCCTTTGAGGCGACACTCTATCACGGCTTCCGGCGTGCCCGTGATCACGAGGGCGGGCACCGTCCTGCGGCGTGGCGCCGGTTTTCCAGCACGGCTGAAGTCGGCTATGTCCCGGCCGGGGCACGAACGACAAGGACAATGAAATGAAGGGGGAGGCGTTCCGCCACTGGGCGCTGGTGGCCGCGAACTGGGCGGCGGACTATCGCACCGGCCTCCGGGATCGGCCGGTGCGGGCCGGCACCAAGCCGGGGGAGATCGCAGCCCAACTGCCACGCTCCGCGCCGGAAGAGGCCGAGCCCATGGTGGACATCTTCGCGGATTTCGAGCGCATCCTGGTGCCGGGCATGACCCATTGGCAGCACCCGCGCTTCTTCGCCTATTTTCCGGCCAATGCCAGCCCGGCGAGCGTGATCGGCGAATTCCTGTCCTCCGCCATGGGCGCCCAGTGCCTGTTGTGGCAGACCTCTCCCGCCGCCACCGAGCTGGAGATGGTCGCCCTCGACTGGCTGCGCCAGGCGGTGGGCCTGCCGGAGGGCTTTTCCGGCGTGATCCAGGATTCCGCCTCTTCCGCCACCCTGTGCGCCTTCCTCACCATGCGCGAGCGGGCGCTGGGCTTCACCGGCAACCGCACCGGGCTTTCGGGTCGCCCGCAACTGCGGGTCTATACCTCCAGCGAGGTGCATACCTCCATCGACCGGGCGGCGTGGTTCTGCGGCATCGGCGACGACAATCTGGTGCGCATCCCCACCCATGGCCCGCTCAGGAGCATGGTGCCGCAGGCGCTGGAGGCGGCTATTCAAGCCGACAAGGCGGCGGGGTTTGTGCCGGCCGGCGTCGTGGCCTGCGTGGGCGGCACCAGCACCGGCGCCATGGATGACGTCAAGGCGGTGGTGGAGGTGGCGCACCGGCACGGCCTGTTCGTCCATGTGGATGCGGCGTGGGCGGGGGCGGCCATGGTGTGCCCCGAGTTCCGGTCCCTGTGGGCGGGGGTGGAACAGGCGGACTCCATCGTGCTGAACCCGCACAAATGGCTCGGCGTGCAGTTCGATTGCTCCGCCCATTTCCTCAGGAGCGCCGACGACCATCTGGCGACGCTCGCCATCCACCCGGAATATCTGAAGACCCATGCCCATGATGGCATCGTCAATTTCAGCGAATGGACCATCCAGCTCGGCCGCCGGTTCCGGGCGCTGAAGCTGTGGTTCGTGCTGCGCGCCCACGGGCTTGAAGGCCTGCGGCAGATGATCCGCAACCATGTGGGCTGGGCGCAGGCGCTGGCGGCGCGCATTGCCGCCGAGCCGGGCTTCGCGCTGGCCTCGACGCCGGTGCTGTCCCTGTTTTCCTTCCGCCACGATCCCGGCGACGGCCGCGACGGTGATGCCCACATGCTGGCCCTGCTCCAGGCCATCAATGATGGCGGGCAGCTCTATCTCACCCCGACCCGGGTGGACGGGCGCCTCGCCATCCGCTTCCAGGCGGGGACCATGGACGCCACCGAGGCGGACGTGGATGCCGCCTTCCACATCATCCGCGACACCGCCTGCGCCCTGTCCTGACGGGGCTCACGCCTGTCGGGGCGGCTCCGGCGGGGCGTGCCAGCTGCGCACCGGGGTGCGGGCGCGGCCCTGCGTCGATCCGCTCAGGCCGTAATGGCCGGCGAGCCGGTCGAGGGCGAGGCCCAGCACCACCTTGGCGGTGCGCACCGGCCACAGCCGCTCACGCTCCACCGCCTCCAGCCCCTTCAGGAAGCAGCACACGTCCAGCAGCACGCCGGACAGTTCCGGCCCCACCGCCGTCATGGCCCGGCTGACGCGCAGCTTCGCCGCCAGCACCATGTCGGTGAAGGCCTCGGGCGTGCCGGCGCCGGACACCTCGCTCCAGCGGCTGGTGACGCGCGGGGTGAGCTGGGCGCGGGTGAAATCCGCCCGCAGCCGCTCGCCGGCCGCGAGCTGGGTCTGGTCCACGAGGGCACGGCCGTCCTTGCCGGTGCGCCGGGCCAGCCACGCGAGGGGGCTTTCGGCAAGGTTCATCTGCGGGCCGGGTGCGCCGGCCGGGGCGGAGCGGTTGGCGGGGGCCTTGCTGGCGGGCGTTTTGCGGGTTGCCACGGTCAGCGCTCCGTGGCCCAGCGCAGGCAGGCCTCCATCTGGGCCACCCGGCGGTCGAAGGCGGGATCGTCCCTCAGGTCTTCGATGCGCCGGCAGGCATAGGCGACGGTGGAGCGGTCACGCCGGAACGCCTGCGCCACGCCGGCCTGCGGCAGGCCGAGGCCCACATGGGCGAGATACATGGCGATCTGCCGTGCCGTCGCCACCGGCGCCGTGGAGCGGCGCAGGTCCACCAACGCATCCACGTTCAGCCCGGCCACGGCGGCGACGATGGCCGTCGCCAGCCGGCACGGAAAAGGCACGGCCGTTTCAGACAAGGCGCCGGTCGTGGCGACCGGAGAGCGGGCAGGGGGCTGTGCGGAGGCGGCGCGGGGTTCGACCGGCTGGTAAGACATTACACCCTCTCGTTGTAGGGAAAAAATTCCTACAACGATCTTGTTCTATTTCAAGCTGACGTGGAGAGATAATGCAACCCGTACTTGCGGTATCCGGGAATTAAAGTCCAATATATCAATCAGTTGAATGCCGAATCTGGTCTGTATCGGATATTCGGAATATAGGAATTTATGCCCCTTGCCGCGCCGCCGGGTGACCATTCCACCCCAACAGGGAGAATGCATCATGCGGGCAGCAGCCGGGTTGCGGTCGGAGCGGGTTTACGCCTTCACGTGCGAGGATCCGGAGGCGCAGGTCCGGCGCCACATGGCGGGGCTCGCCGTCGCCTATGGCGCCCCGTCGGCCCTGGCGCGGGCGCTGCGCCTGGCGCGCAAGGCGGCATTCAGGGGCGGGATCGGCTACGATCCAGCGCGCCATGCCGCGCTGGTCCGGCTCATGCGGAGCCGGCCGGTCGGCCTGAGCGACGGCGCGCGGAAGGGCGGGGCCTGATGACAGCTGCACCCCGGCGGGGCCGGGGCGCAGGAACGTCAGATATCCTCGGGCGAAAGCGACGCAGGTCACTCACGCAGGTCACTTACGCAGATCTCTCATGCCGCCGGCCTCGGTCTTTGACCGATGCCGAGAGGGCGCCGCGCAGGCTTCATGCCAATGGCATCAGAGGCCTTCGAACAGGGCGGTGGACAGATAGCGCTCGGCGAAGGACGGCACGATCACCACGATGGACTTGCCGGCCATGTCGTCGCGCACCGCGATCTCCAGCGCCGCCGCCACAGCCGCACCGGAGGAGATGCCGCCGGGGATGCCCTCGTAGCGGGCCAGCGCCCGGGCGGTGTCGAACGCGGTCTGGTTGCCCACCGTCACCACCTCGTCGATGACGGAGCGGTCGAGCACCTCCGGCACGAAGCCGGCGCCGATGCCCTGGATCTTGTGGGGGCCGGGAGAGCCGCCGGACAGCACAGGGGAATCCTCGGGCTCCACCGCGATCATGCGGAGCGACGCCTTGCGCGGCTTCAGCACCTGGCCGATGCCGGTGATGGTGCCGCCGGTACCGACGCCGGCAACCACCGCGTCCACCTTGCCGTTGGTGTCGTTCCAGATCTCTTCCGCCGTGGTGCGGCGGTGGATGTCCGGGTTGGCCTTGTTCTTGAACTGCTGGGGCATCACCGCCTTGGGCAGCTCGGCGATGAGCTGCTCGGCGCGGGCGACGGCGCCCTTCATGCCGAGGTTCGCCGGGGTCAGCACCAGCTCGGCGCCGAGAATGGCGAGCATCTTGCGGCGCTCCACCGACATGCTCTCGGGCATCACCAGGACCAGCCGGTAGCCGCGGGCCGCCGCCACGAAGGCCAGCGCGATGCCGGTATTGCCGGAGGTGGGCTCCACCAGCACCGTGTCCTGGTCCAGCACGCCCGCCGCCTCCATCGCCTCGATCATGGCGACGCCGATGCGGTCCTTGACGCTGGCGATGGGATTGAAGAATTCGAGCTTGGCCAGGATCTCGGCCTTGGCCCCGCGCAATTCGGCGAGGCGCTTCAGCCGCACCAGCGGCGTGTTGCCGATGGTCTCGGTGATGGACTCATAGACGCGGCCGCGCCCCGGAAGGGGCGATGCGGCGGGCACGATCTTGGCGGCAGGTCCTGCCATGGCAATCTCCTTGGGAAATTGGTCGCCGGCACGCGGGGAGCGTGCCTGTCAAATGGCGAAATCGATCCTCTCGTGTTCCGATCCGTGGCCCTTGCCGTCGGCGCTGCGGCAGAGGTCCTCGAGCGTCACCGCGTCGAGCGCAGTATCGAAGGTGTCCTCGGCAGCGGCAACGGCGGGCTGAACCACCTCGGTCACCAGCGGGGGCAGGATGATTTCCTTTTCCTCCTCGGCCCCCTCGACGACCCGGACGATCTCGGCGACGGAGACGCGCCGGCGCTCGCGCGCCAGCTCGTAGCCGCCGCGGGGGCCGCGCACGCCCTTCAGCACGCCGGCATGCACCAGCGCCTGAAGCACCGGCTCGAGCCGGCGGGGCGGAAGGCCATGGCGGGCCGCGAGTGCCTTGGCCGCCACCGGTGCGCCGCGCGCGTGCACGGCCACATCCACGACGGCTGCAATGGCGAGGAGGCTCTTGTCGGATAAACGCGGCATCAGGCTGTAGCTACTTCTTCAAAACCGTGGCCCCGAGGCCGGTTGAACCAAAACCACTGGAGCCGCGTGCAGTTTCGCTCAAATCTCCGAATTCTTCCAGCATTATTTGGGTGACCGGGGCAACCACCAGCTGGGCGATGCGCATGCCCCGCGTCACACTGAACGGCTCGGGTCCGTGATTGATCAGAAGGACCATCAGCTCGCCGCGATAATCCCAGTCGATGGTCCCCGGCGTGTTGAGCACGGTCACGCCATTCTTGCGCGCAAGGCCCGAGCGCGGCCGCACCTGGGCCTCAAAGCCCTCCGGCAAGGCGATGGCGAAGCCGGTGGGAAGGGCCGCGAACGCCCCCGGCAGGAGGATGAGCGGGGTCTCCTCCGGCAGCGCGCAGGCGAGATCGAGGCCGGCCGCGCCTTCGGTGGCATAGGCCGGCAGGGGCAGGCCCGCGGCGTGGGGCAGGCGCTGGATGCGCACGAGAGGACGGCTCACCGCGCTTCTCCCGCGAGTTCGGCAGCCATGCGCGCCACCAGGTGGCGGGCGACTTCGGCCTTGGAGGCGGATGGCCAGTCCTCCACCCCGCCGGCGGTGACGAGGTGCACGGTGTTCACGTCCCCTCCCATGATGCCGGTTTCCGGTGAAACGTCGTTGGCGACGATCCAGTCGCAGCCCTTGCGCTCGCGCTTGTCGCGGGCATGGGCCACCACCTCCTGCGTCTCCGCCGCGAACCCCACCACCAGGCGCGGCCGCAGCGTGCCGTGGCGCGCGATGGCGGCAAGGATGTCGGGATTCTCCACCAGGGTCAGGGCCGGGGCGCCGTCGCCGGTCTTCTTGATCTTCTGGTCGGAGGCGTCGGCCACCCGCCAGTCGGCCACCGCGGCGGCGAACACGGCGGCATCAACCGGGAGGTTCTCCTCCACCGCGGCCATCATCTGCCGCGCGCTCTCCACATGGATGACCTTCACGCCCCTGGGATCGACCGCCTCGGCGGGGCCGGATACCAGGATCACCTCGGCGCCCGCCGCCCGCGCCGCCGCGGCGATGGCGTGGCCCTGCTTGCCCGAGGAGCGGTTGGCGATGTAGCGCACCGGATCGATGGGCTCATGGGTCGGCCCGGAGGTGACGAGGATGCGCCGCCCCTTGAGCAGGGGGGCGTCCGCGATCCCGAAATGGGCCTCGATGGCGCCGAGGATCTCCATGGGCTCGGCCATGCGGCCCTCGCCGAATTCGTCCCGCTCGGCCATGGCGCCCGCATTGGGCCCCACCACGGCGATGCCGTCGGCGCGCAGCTGCGCCACGTTGCGCCGTGTGGCGGGATGCGCCCACATGCGCGGATTCATGGCGGGCGCCACCAGAACCGGCTTGTCGGTGGCGAGCAGCGCGGTGGTCGCGAGATCGTCGGCGATGCCGTGGGCCATCTTGGCCAGCAGGTCCGCCGTCGCCGGTGCGACCACGAGAAGATCCGCCTCCCGCGAGAGCCGGATGTGGCCGATGTCGTGCTCGGCGGTGAGGTCGAACAGGTCGGTGAAGACGCGCTCGCCGGTAATGGCGCCCACCGACAGGGGGGTGACGAACTGCCCGGCCGCCCGCGTCATGACCGCCCGCACCCGTGCGCCGCGCTCCTTCAGGCGGCGGACCAGTTCGAGGCATTTGTAGGCGGCGATCCCGCCGCCGATGAGGAGGAGGATGCGTTTGTCGTTGAGCATCGGCGGCTCCCGCTCGGCCTGCGGCGCGGCCGCGGCGCCAGGCGCCGCTGCCGACCTTGGATCATCATCAACGCCATATAGCCCGCGCCGCCGTGCGAGGCGAGGCGGCGCGGGCTAAGGTAGGCGCGCGAACGTGCAACCTTGCCGGGCGGCCGGGGGCTCATCGCGATACCGGACTGGCAGGATTGTGGCGAAAGCGTTTTCCGCGTTCTAGGATCACGTCCATGAGGGGCACTTCTCGCCAGAACGGACGTTCGGAGCCGACTGCGAGCGCGGGCGATTCGCGACTGACCGCCATCGGCGGTGAGTTCGTCGATCCCGCGCTGGAGGCGGCATTCCGCGCAAGCCGTCTCGGCGAGGCGCGCCGGCAGGCCCGCATCCTGTTCGCGGCCTCGGTCATCCTCAACGCGCTGTTTCTCCTGAGCGACTGGCGCTTTGCCGGAACCGCGCATTTCGCGGTGGCGGTGTCCGCGCGATTCGTCGTGATCGGGGTATCCCTCCTGTGCCTCGGCGCGATCCATCTGGCGAACACGCCCCGCCGGGCGGACCTGATCTACGCCATCTGGCAATGGGGTACGGCGACGGCGGTGGCGGTCCTGGTCACCTCGCAGAGCCAGCTGGCGCTGCTGGTGGTCATGCTGCTGCCCACCATCTTCTATCTCGCAGTTCCCATCTCCTTCTCCTGGCTGCTGGCCGGCGGCATCGGCAGCAGCCTCCTGCTGTTCTTCGGCTATGCCGACATGTCCATCGGCTGGCAGGTGGGGCTGGGGCTGGCGCTTGCCGTGGCTTCGCTGAACATCGCGCTGATGATCGTGGTGTCGCGGGCCAACCGCATGGAACGGCAGTTCTGGGCCACGGCGGGGGAAGCGCAGCGGGCGAACGAGCGGCTGCGCATCAGCGAGGATACGCTGGAGAAGACGTTCCAGGCCGTGCCTTTGCCCCTCGTGGTCGCGCGCCTCCACGACGGGCTGCACGTCAAGTCCAATGCGGCGGCCCGGCGTTTCTACGGCGGCTCGCTGGACGCGCTGACCGGCGGTCTGTGCGACAGCTGTCTTGCGCCGGATGCCGCCGACGATTTCATGGGGCGCCTGCGTTCCGAGGGCTCCGTGGCGGGTTTCGAGACCACGGTCTGCGTGACGGGGGGCGAGGAGCGGCGCGTGGTGCTGGCGGCCGCCGCCATCCCCATGGAGCCCGCGCCGCATCTGGTGGCGGCCCTCGTGGACGTGACCGAGCGGCGCGTCGCCGAAGACCAGGCGCGCTACGCGGCGACCCACGATGCGCTCACCGGCCTGCCCAATCGTGCCGCCTTCCAGGCCCGGCTCGGGGCCGCACTTGAGGCGCGCCGGCGGGGGCAGGGCATCTGCCTGCTCCTGATCGATCTCGACGGGCTCAAGGACGTCAACGATACCCTGGGCCACGACGCCGGCGACGCGGCACTGATGGAGACCGCCCACCGGCTGGACGCCCTGCTGGAGCCGGACGGGTTGCTGGCCCGGCTGGGCGGGGACGAGTTCGTGGCGGTGGTGCAGGGGGCGGCCCCGGTGGCGGCGGGTCAACGGCTTGCCCACGCCATTCTCGCCGAACTGCGCCGTCCGGTGCTGCATGCCGGGCGCCACTTCGCCACGCGCGCCAGCATCGGGCTGGCCGCCTGCCCGGACCACGATTGCAGCTATGGCGAGCTGATGAAGGATGCCGATCTCGCCCTTTATGCCGCCAAGCAGCAGGGCCGCAACCGCACCGTGGTCTACGCCCCGGTCATGCGGCAGGCGGTGCTGGAGCGGGTGGCGCTCAACCGCGCCATGCGGGCCGCGCTCGCGGAGGACCAGATCGTTCCCTATTACCAGCCCAAGGTCTCGCTCGTGACCGGGCGCATCGAGGGGCTGGAAGCGCTGGTGCGCTGGCGGCGCTCGCCGCACAGCGTGCTGTCGCCGGCGTCGTTCGAGGCAGCGCTCACCGATCCCGAGCTTGCCGTCCTCAT
This sequence comes from Xanthobacter autotrophicus, assembly GCF_029991245.1. GTDB lineage: Bacteria > Pseudomonadota > Alphaproteobacteria > Rhizobiales > Xanthobacteraceae > Xanthobacter > Xanthobacter autotrophicus_C. The sequence goes on along the minus strand of NZ_JAIVFO010000082.1, from coordinate 7,730 downwards.
CGGCGAGCGCATGGTGCGGCGGGTGTCGACCGACGTGCGCGGCTGGATCGAGGCGGGCCATCCGTGCGGGCGCATCGCCATCAACCTGGCGCCGGCCCAGTTCGCCGGCGGCGATCTGGCGGCCACGCTGCTGCGCCAGTTCCACGCGGCGGGCGTCGAGCCGACCCATTTCGACGTGGAGATCACCGAGACCGTCTTCCTCGGCCGCAGCTCCGATCATGTGGCGCCCATCCTGGACGAGCTGTACCGGGCGGGGGTGCGCATCGCCCTGGACGATTTCGGCACCGGCTATGCCGGCCTCATCCACCTGAAGCAGCTGCCCATCGATACCATCAAGATCGACCAGAGCTTCGTGAAGGACATCGAGCGCGACGCCTTCGACACCGCCATTGTCTGCGCAGTCATCGACCTGGGCCGCAACCTCGGCATGCGGGTGGTGGCTGAGGGGCTGGAAACCGCCGGGCAGGCCCGCTTTCTGAAAGAGAAGCGCTGCGAGCTGGCGCAGGGCTTCTTCTTCTTCCGTCCGCTTGACGGAGCGGAGATGACCGAACTGCTGCGCAAGGAAGGCGAGGAGGTTGCCGCCGCCCGCCTCGCTACCTTCGAAACCAGATGACTTGCGAGACCAGATGACTTCGAGGCGGGTGACGTTCAGCCCGTGAGGAGGCCCGGTCTTTCCGTCAGGCGCGCTCATCGGCCCGCCATGGTGCGCCGCAGCGTCGCAGAGTGCGGAAAGTTGCGGCAAATGCGACGCGGCTCCTTTCGCAGTGCGAAATTTTTTTGCCGGCATATGCGCTGAACCGTCTACATTCTTACAATTGTCGGTTCATAACGGGCCGAATGATGGTTGCATTTGGCGCGAAAACGGACGCTGACAAAAGTCTGCCCAAAATATCGGCAACTTTTGCCCTTACCTTGGGCACGACATGAGAATGGAACTAAATCAAAGTGTCGCTAATCAAACAAAAAAAGTTGGATGGGAGCCTGAGGTGACGGAGACAGCACCATGGTTCATCAAGATGTGTTGCAAGTCGAGCGCGAGCAGCCCCGGGCTCATGTCCCCCTCGTATCCCTGAGCGATGTGGCGCTCACCGGGATCTACGAGATATCGAAGATTCTGACGGCGCCGAACCGGCTTGAAACCACGCTGTCGAGCGTGGTCAGCCTGCTTTCGTCCTTCATGCAGATGCGCCACGGCGTCATCTCGCTGCTGGAGGACGACGGGATTCCCAACATCACCGTGGGCGCCGGCTGGAACGAGGGCACGGATGCGCGCTACCGCGCGCGCCTCCCCGAAAAGGCCATCGGCCAGGTGATCGCCACCGCCGTGCCGCTGATCGCGGAGAATGTCGCCTCCCATCCCGCCTTCAGCGCGGCGGACGTGGCAGCCCTCGGCGCCAGCGAGGAGACCCGCGTCTCCTGGATCGGTGTTCCTTTGCGCGTCGCCGCGCGGGTCATCGGCACCCTCACCATCGACCGGGTGTGGGACGGGCGTTCCGTCTTCCGCCTCGATTCTGATGTGCGCTTCCTGACCATGGTGGCGAACCTCATCGGCCAGACCGTGCAACTCCATCGCGTCGTCTCCCGCGATCGCGAGCGCCTGATGGCCGAGAGCGGGCGCCTCCAGAAGGAATTGTCCGAGCTGAAGCCCCACACCAGCGGGCGCGAGCGCAAGCGCGTCTATGTGGACGGCATCATCGGCGAGAGCCGCGAGATCCGCACGCTGCTCGACAAGATCATGATCGTCGCCAAGTCCCATTCGCCCGTGCTGCTGCGCGGCGAGAGCGGCACCGGCAAGGAGCTGATCGCCAAGGCGATCCACGAATTGTCGCCGCGGGCCAAGGGTCCCTTCATCAAGCTGAACTGCGCGGCGCTGCCGGAATCCGTGCTGGAATCCGAACTGTTCGGCCACGAGAAGGGGGCCTTCACCGGCGCCGTGGGCGCCCGCAAGGGCCGCTTCGAACTGGCCGACAAGGGCACGCTCTTCCTCGACGAGATCGGCGAGATTTCGCCCTCGTTCCAGGCCAAGCTGCTGCGCGTGCTGCAGGAGCAGGAGTTCGAGCGGGTCGGTGGCTCCCACACGCTGAAGGTGAATGTGCGCGTCGTTGCCGCCACCAACCGCAACCTTGAGGAAGCGGTGGCGAAGAACGAGTTCCGCGCCGATCTTTATTACCGCATCAGCGTGATCCCGGTGATCGTGCCCTCCCTGCGCGACCGCCGCGTGGACATCCCGCTGCTCGCCAACGAGTTCCTCGACCGCTTCAACCGCGAGAACGGCCGCGACCTCGCGTTCAATCCGGACGCCATGGAAGTCCTCATGGGCTGCGGCTTCCCCGGCAATGTGCGCGAGCTTGAGAACTGCGTGCAGCGCACCGCCACCCTGGCCCAGGGCGGCGCCATCGTCAGCGACGACTTCGCCTGCAAGCACAACGAGTGCCTGTCCGCCCTGCTGTGGCGCAGCCCGGCCGAGGCGGCGACGCGCCGGCCCATGGAAATTCCGCTGCCGGTGATGCCGTCCGTCGTCACCCCCATCGGCGCCGAGCCGGCCAATTCCAACACCGTCACCAAGCTGCCGCTGCCGCTGGCGCCGCCACAGCCCCTGCCGCCGGCCGCGGCGCCGGTGGTGCCGGCTCGCCCGTCGGCGCTGGACGAGGAATTGTCCGAGCGCGAGCGGCTGGTGGATGCCATGGAGCGAGCCGGCTGGGTGCAGGCGAAAGCCGCGCGCCTGCTCGGCCTCACCCCGCGCCAGATCGGCTATGCGCTGAAGAAGCACGACATCGAGATCAAGCGCTTCTGACGCCTTTCGCACCAAGGTCCGGATCCGGCCGCACTTTCGGGTGCTCGGCCTTGAGCCCGAAGTCGGCCACAGCCGCCTTCGGGCTCAAGGCGTTTGGGCCGAGGGATCAGCCAGGTCCTGTCCTCTCGTCCTGCCCTCCCGTCCTGCCCGCTCCTCTTCCCCGCGCCTCTTGCCCGCCCGTGAGCCCAGCGTCTTCCCGAACGCCTCCCCTGATCGGGGGCGGTGGCGGCCGGCATGGGTTGGTTCTTGCGGGTTCGACCGCGGCAGATGGAGCCATGCCTCTTTGATCCCCTCGGTGCCCTGGAGCGGCCGCGCCGCGTCTGCCCCGGGCTGCTGATGCCGACAGGCGCGCTGTCGCACTTGCGACACGTTGTCGGGGGAGCGACAGCGCGCTGTTCTCCAAGGCCAAAGAATATTTATAATAATTCAATGGGTTATGCGATGGCACGGTGCTTGAAAGAGAGCCTTGCCTGCCAATCTGCACAGAGCGGAGCTAGCCCATGGCCTACAAGATCATTGCGTCTCAGTGCACCGTCTGCGGCGCTTGCGAGTTCGAGTGCCCGAACGCCGCAATCAGCCTGAAGAACGATATGTACATCATCAATCCCAAGAAGTGCACCGAATGCGAGGGTAGCTTCGAAACCCCGCAGTGTGCGGTCGTGTGCCCGGTGGAAAACACCTGCGTCCCGGCCTGACGGCTTGAGGGGTGGGTGGCCCGCATGGCGCCCGTGGGCGCATCTGCGGGCCGGCCACCATGCAGCGTGTTCACCGGGAGGCATTCGATGAATGCAGCCCGGTGGGGCGTGGCGGGTGGCGGGTTGCAAGACCCTACCCGCACAGGATCCTGAGGCCCGTGCATCCCGCGAGGGTGCGGGGCCGGCCGGCTCCCGGAAGACGCGTATCAGACGAAGTATTTTAGGCGAAGTCATTCTAGGCCCTTGGCGGGCTTCATGTGCGGTGTGCTGCGCCCGGTAACGTGAGCGCGCCGCCGCTGGCAAGTTGGACGGAGGGACATATGGCGGCCGTACAGGACACAGTCGAACAGGTTCGCTCCATCGACGTCGACCAGTACAAATACGGGTTCGAGACGGATATCGAATCCGAGAAGGCGCCGAAGGGCCTTTGCGAGGATGTGATTCGCTACATCTCCGCCAAGAAGGAAGAGCCGGAATGGATGCTCCAGTGGCGGCTTGATGCCTATGCCCGCTGGCTGACCATGCAAGAGCCCGAGTGGGCGCGGGTCGATTATCCGCAGATCGATTACCAGGACCTCTATTATTATTCCCAGCCGAAGGCGTTCAAGGCTCCGAAGTCCCTCGACGAGGTGGATCCGGAAATCCTGAAGACCTATGCGAAGCTGGGCATCCCCCTGCGCGAGCAGGAGATCCTGGCCGGCGTGGAGATTCCCGAGGGCGAGCGCCCGAGGATCGCGGTGGACGCCGTGTTCGACAGCGTCTCCGTGGCCACCACCTTCAAGGAGGAGCTGAAGGCGGCGGGCGTCATCTTCATGCCCATTTCCGAGGCGCTGCGCGAGCATCCCGATCTGGTGAAGCAGTATCTCGGCTCCGTGGTGCCGCCGACCGACAATTATTTCGCGACGCTGAACCAGGCGGTGTTCTCGGACGGCTCCTTCGTCTACATCCCGCCGGGCGTGCGCTGCCCCATGGAGCTGTCCACCTACTTCCGCATCAACGAGAAGAATACGGGCCAGTTCGAGCGCACCCTGATCATCGCCGACAAGGGGTCCTACGTCTCGTACCTGGAGGGCTGCACCGCCCCCATGCGCGACGAGAACCAGCTGCACGCCGCGGTGGTGGAGCTGGTGGTGCTCGACGATGCCGAGATCAAGTATTCGACGGTGCAGAACTGGTACCCCGGCGATGCCGACGGCAAGGGCGGCATCTACAATTTCGTGACCAAGCGCGGCGACTGCCGCGGCAAGAACTCCAAGATTTCCTGGACCCAGGTGGAGACCGGTTCGGCCATCACCTGGAAGTATCCCAGCTGCGTGCTGCGCGGGGAGGGCTCCTCCGGCGAGTTCTACTCCATCGCCATTTCCAATGGCCGCCAGCAGGTGGATTCGGGCACCAAGATGATCCATCTCGGCAAGAACACCACCAGCCGGATCATCTCCAAGGGCATCTCGGCGGGCCGCTCCAACAACACCTATCGGGGCCTTGTCTCGGCCCATCGCAAGGCGGCGGGCGCGCGCAACTTCACCAACTGCGATTCGCTGCTCATCGGCGACAATTGCGGGGCGCACACCGTGCCCTACATCGAGGCGAAGAACCCCACCGCCCAGTTCGAGCACGAGGCCACCACCTCGAAGATCTCCGAGGACATGCTGTTCTACTGCATGCAGCGCGGCCTGACCCAGGAAGACGCCGTCGCCCTCGTGGTCAACGGCTTCGTGCGCGACGTGCTGCAGCAGCTGCCCATGGAGTTCGCCGTGGAAGCGCAGAAGCTCATTTCCATCAGTCTCGAAGGCAGCGTCGGCTGACGCCGCGCCTTCGATCGTCAAAAACGCCGGGCCCCACAAATTAAAGGATCTTCACCATGGCTCCCCTTCTGGAAATCAAGGACCTCCATGCCGAGATCTCGGGGGGACGCAAGATCATCGACGGCATGAACCTCACCATCAATCCCGGTGAGATTCACGCTATCATGGGGCCGAACGGTGCCGGCAAGTCCACCCTGTCCTACGTGCTGTCGGGCAAGCCGGGCTATGAGATCACCGGCGGCGAGGTGATCTTCCGCGGCGTGAACCTGCTGGAACTGTCGCCCGACGAGCGCGCGGCGCAGGGCCTGTTCCTGTGCTTCCAGTATCCGCTGGAAATCCCCGGCGTCTCCAACATGGCCTTCCTGCACACGGCGGTGAACAGCCAGCGCCGCAAGCGCGGCGAGGTCGAGCTGACCTCGCCGGAGCTGGTGCGCAAGGTGCGCGAGCTGGGCCAGACGCTGGGCATCAATGCCGAGATGCTGAAGCGCCCGGTGAACGTGGGCTTCTCCGGCGGCGAGAAGAAGCGCAACGAGACCCTCCAGATGATGCTGCTGGAGCCCTACCTGTGCGTGCTCGACGAGGCGGATTCCGGCCTCGACATCGACGCGCTGAAGGTGGTCTCCAACGGCGTGAACGCCCTGCGTTCCCCCGAGCGCTCCATGCTGGTGATCACCCATTACCAGCGCCTGCTCGACTATATCGTGCCGGACGTGGTCCACGTCTTCGCCGCCGGTCGCATCGTGCATACGGGCGGCAAGGAGCTGGCCCTGGAGCTGGAAGCCACCGGCTACGCGCAGTACCAGAACGAGGCGGCGTGATCCCATGGCTGCCCCGATCTCTGCCCAGATCCGACCCATGAAGACCAGCGCCGAGTTGGCCCTGGCCGAAACCTTCGCGGCTGCGCGTACCGCCCTCCCGGGCGGCCCGGACGTGGCGGCCCAGCGCGCCGCCGCCTTCGGTACCTTCGCCGACGCCGGCCTGCCGCACCGCCGCGTGGAGGCCTGGCGCTATACCGACCTGCGCGCCTTGATGCGTGAGGCGCGCCCCCTGGCCGCCCCGCCGGACGCCGAGGCCAAGGCCCGCGCGGCCACGGCCGGCGCCATGCTGGCGGGCCACGGCTTCCGTCGCCTGGTTCTGGTCAACGGCGCCTTCGTGCCCGAACTGTCGGACCTCGCCGGCCTTGAAGCGGGCCTTTCCATCCGCTCCATGGCGGATGCCCTGACGAACGGCGACGCGCTCACCGCCCGCCTCGGCCAGACGGTGGAATCGCAGGACGCGGTGCTCGCCCTCAACACCGCGTTGATGGGCGACGGCGTCGTGCTGCAGGTGGCGGCCGGCACCGTCATCGAGCGGCCGGTCGAGCTGGTTTTCGTGACCACCGAGGCGACCCCCGTCTCCATGTTCACCCGTTCCCTGGTGGTGGTGGAGGACGGCGCGTCCCTCACCCTCATCGAAAGCCACGAGGGACCCTCCGGCGTTGCCTATCAGGTCAACACCGCGCTGGAACTGGTGGTGGGCGCCGGCGCCAACGTGGAGCGCGTGAAAATCACGGCGGAAGGGTCGGATGCGGTGCATCTTGCCACGGTGCTCGCCCGCGTCGACGCCACCGCCACCTTCGCCAACACCTTCTTCACCACCGGCGGCTTGGTGGTGCGCAACCAGCTTCTCGCCCATCTGGCCGGCGAGGCCATCCATGCCCGCATGAACGGGGTGAGCCTGCTGTCCGGCAAGCAGCATGCGGACACCCTGCTGTCGGTGGACCATGCCGGTCCGGCCGGCGAGAGCCGGGAATCCTTCCGGGCCGTGCTCGACGGCGCCGCGCAGGACATCTTCCAGGGCAAGATCGCCGTCCGCAAGCAGGCGCAGAAGACCGACGCCCGCATGCTCAGCCGCGCCCTGCTACTGACCGAGACGGCGGAAGCCTGCAACAAGCCGGAGCTGGAGATCTTCGCCGACGACGTGCAGTGCGGCCACGGCTGCACCACGGGCACGCTGGACCAGCAGCTGCGGTTCTACCTCATGTCTCGCGGCATCCCCGCGAAGGAGGCGGAAGCACTGCTCATCCAGGCCTTTGTGGGCGAGGTGCTCGACGCCATCGGCAACGAGGGCGTGCGCACGGCGCTGACGGATGCGACCCAGGCCTGGCTTCTGGGTCGGGAGTGACTGATGCTTCCCCTCCCGGCTCCGCACCCCGCCGTTTCCAACGGCAGCTACGACGTCATGCGCGTGCGCGCGGACTTTCCCATCCTCGACCTCAAGGTCAACGGTAAGCCGTTGGTCTATCTCGACAATGGCGCTTCGGCCCAGAAGCCGCGCCAGATGCTGGATCGTATCCAGCAGGTCTACACCGCCGAATATGCCAACGTGCACCGCGGCCTGCATTATCTCGCCAATGCCGCCACCGAGGCCTACGAGGGCTGTCTCTTATACACAGCT
>NZ_JAIVFO010000081.1 GCF_029991245.1 Xanthobacter autotrophicus | reverse complement strand
CCCCACCCGTCTCCTCCCCACCCGCCGCGCCGCGCTCGGCGCCGTGCTGGGCACGCTCCTCGCGTTCGGTCCCCTTGCCGCCCTGCCCGCCCGGGCGGAAGGCGTCCTGCGCATCGCCCAGCAGTTCGGCACCCTCTACACGCCCTTCCACGTGATGAAGGAGAAGGGCCTGATCGAGAAGCACGGCAAGGCGCTGGGCATCGACATTACCGTGGACTGGACGCGCCTGTCCGGCGGCTCGGCGGTGAACGATGCGCTGCTTGCCGGCAACATCGACATCGCCTCGGCCGGCATCGGGCCCTTCCTCACCCTGTGGGACAAGACGCAGGACACCGCCAACGCGGTGAAGATCGTCGGGGCGTTCGGGGCACAGCCGAACTTCCTGCTCACCAACAATCCCAATGTGAAGACCATCAAGGACTTCACCGAGAAGGACCGCATCGCCATGCCGGTGGCGGGCGTTTCGGTGCAGGCCCGCATCCTGCAGCTCGCGGCCGAGCAGACCTTCGGCCCCGGCAATGCGAAGAAGCTGGATCAGCTGATGGTGACGCTGCCGCATCCGGATGCGACAGCGGCCCTGCTGTCCGGCTCCACGGAGATCACCGGCTATCTCTCCAACGCACCGTTCCAGAACCATGCTCTGAAAGACCCGAAGATCCACAAGGTGTTCTCCTCCTACGAGATCTTCGGTGGCCCGGTGACGCCCACCGTGGCTTATGCGAAGGTGAAATTCCGCCAGGACAATCCGAAGACCTACAAGGCCTTCCTCGATGCCTTCGAGGAGGCGACCCGATGGGTGGATCAGAACCGCAAGGAGGCGGCAGAGATCTATGTGAAGGTGGAGCAGTCCAAGCTCGACCCGGCCTTCATCACCGAAGTGCTCTCCGATCCCGATACCCAATATACCATCGTGCCCCTCGGCACGCTGAAGTTCGCCGATTTCATGAACCGCATCGGCGCCATCAAGGCCAAGCCGGCGAGCTTCAAGGACTTCACCTTCGAAGACCTGCATTCGGCATCCGGCAGCTGAGGAGGGACGCATGACGGCCCTGCCCGTGATCCCCTCCGCCGAAGTCCGCAGCGCCGTGCCGGTGCTGGAGGCGCGCGGCCTCACCCTCGACTATGCGGGCGCCGCCGGGCGGCACCGCGCGGTGGAGGATGTGAGCTTCGACGTCGCGGCGGGGGAGCGGCTGGTGCTGCTCGGACCTTCAGGTTGCGGCAAATCCTCCATCCTCAAGGCGCTGGCGGGCTTCCTGAAGCCCGCCGCCGGTACCGTGCACATCCGCGGCGCGGCCATCAAGGGACCCGGGCCGGACCGCATCGTGGTGTTTCAGGAGTTCGACCAGTTGCTGCCGTGGAAGAGCGTGCGCGACAATGTCGCCTTCCCGCTGCGCGTCGCCCGCAAGGTGCCACTGCGGGAGGCGCGCGAGCGGGCGGATGCGGCGCTGGTGAAGGTCGGCCTTGCCCGGGCGCTCGACGCCTATCCCCACACCCTGTCTGGCGGCATGAAGCAGCGCGCCGCCATCGCCCGGGCGCTTGCGGCCGAACCCGACGTGCTGCTGATGGACGAGCCCTTCGCCGCCCTCGACGCACTGACCCGCCGGACGCTGCAGGAAGACCTGCTCAAGCTGGCCGAGGAGCAGGGCTTCACTTTGGTGTTCGTCACCCACGCCATCGACGAGGCGGTGCTGGTGGGCACCCGGCTTCACCTGCTCGCCGCCCATCCGGGCCGGACCATCGCCACCTTCGAGACCGCGGGCCTCGGCCTTGCCGAGCGCGGCACCCCCGCCTTCGAGCAGGTGGTCCGTGACGTTCATGACCTGCTGTTCGCCGATGGAGCCCGCCATGTCTGACTCCCTGGCGTCCGACGCCGACCTCGCCGGCGCGGGCCGACGCGGTGCCGGTCCTTCCACGGGATCGCGCGCCCATGATGTCGCCGGCGGCACGCCGCGCGCGCAGGTCGCCGGCGCGCTCGCGGCGTTGTGGCAGATCACGCTGGTGCGGCGCGCCGTGGTGCTGGCAAGCCTCGCCGCCCTCTGGCAGGTGGCGGCGCTGTGGCAGAACAACCCGCTGCTCTTCCCGACCTTCACCGATACCATGTCGGCGCTGGCCGAGGGTCTGCGCCACGAGGACCTTTTGCCGGCATCGGTCGCCTCGATCACCGTGCTGCTGAAGGGCTACGCTCTGGCGGTCGCCCTGGCGCTGGTGTTCGTTTCGGTGGCCATCGCGGTACCGTTCGCGAAGGAGGTGCTGCTCACGCTCACCGCCATGTTCAACCCGCTCCCGGCCATCGCCCTCCTGCCGCTCGCCATGCTGTGGCTCGGCCTCGGCGAGGCGAGCCTGCTGCTGGTGATGGTGCACGCGGTGCTGTGGCCGTTCGCCCTCGCCGCCCTCACCGGCTTCGAGCAGGTGCCGGAAACCCAGCGCCTCGTGGGGCGAAACTACGGGCTGCGGGGCATCTCCTACATCGCTCTCATCCTGATTCCGGCGGCCCTTCCGTCCCTGCTCTCGGGCCTCAAGATCGCCTGGGCCTTCGCCTGGCGCACGCTGATCGCGGCGGAGCTGGTGTTCGGCGTCTCCTCCCGCTCCGGCGGTCTCGGCTGGTACATCTATCGCAACCGCAACGAACTGCTCACCGACAAGGTCTTTGCCGGCCTCGTGACCGTTATCCTCATCGGGTTGCTGGTGGAGGTGCTGTTCCGCCTCGTCGAGCAGCGCACGGTCCGGCGCTGGGGCCTGCAGCGCTGAGAGGGAGCGCCGCCGCGAGGCGGTGCTCGACAGGCGGAGAAAGGCGAAGCGCCTGATCGCCGTCGCAGCGGGCCGGCCGTGCGAGGGGACGCCTGCCGCCGGCACCGGCCGTGCCGGCACCATTATCGCGCAGGTGAAGCAGGCGGGATGACCCCACACGGGGCGGCTGGACGCCCCGGGGCATTCGTCGGATTCATTATTTACTAATTCAATAGATTTGCTTAAAAATTGGCATCGGGCGCGATGCCCCCCATCGCCGGCACACCCGGCCAAGACCGCGACGGACTCATGACCTTCCTTTCCCGCTCCCGCTTCTTAGCGCTGTTCCTTTCCGGCCTGACCCTCCTTTCCGTCGGCACGGCGGTCCACGCGCAAGCCCCCGCGGCGCCGACCGACAAGCCCCTCAAGGTCGGCGTTTCCGCCGGCCCCTATGGCGACGTGCTGCGCGAGGCGGCCCGGCTGTCCGAGAAGCAGGGGATCAAGGCCGAGATCATCGAATTCACCGACTGGAACCAGCCGAACGCGGCTCTGCAGGCCGGCGACATCGACCTCAACAACTTCCAGAACCGCCCCTACCTCGCCAACCAGGTCAAGACGCGGGGCTACCAGATCGTCGCCCTCGACGAATCGCTCCTGGTGCCGGCCGGCATCTACTCCAGGAAATACACCCGCGCCGCCGACATCCCGGCCGGGGCCAAGATCGCCATCCCCAACGACCCCACCAATGGCGGCCGCGCCCTGCTGCTGTTCCAGAAGGCCGGGCTCATCCAGCTGAAGCCGGGCACCGGCCTGTATGCCAGCGTGCTCGACGTGGCGGAGAACCCGAAGAAGCTGCAGATCGTCGAGATCGACGCCGCCCAGCTGCCGCGCTCGCTGGATGACGTGGCGGCGGCCTTCGTCTCCTCCAACTATGCCTATCTCGCAGGCCTCGACCTCAACACCGCGCTGGTGGCCGAGACCGCGGTGGAGGAAGCCAAGCCCTATTTCACCCTCGTCTTCGCCGCCCGCGAAGACCGCAAGGATGATCCGAGGATCCGCAAGTTCATCGAGGTCTACCGCTCGCAGCCGGTGAAGGACTTCACCCTCGCCAAGTTCAAGGGAAGCATCCTGCCTGCCTGGTGAGCGCCCGCCCACCGCAGCCGATCCGCGCCTCAGGAGCCTCGCCCATGACCCGTTCTTCCCTACAGCCTGTTGCTGCGGCACGTCCCTCGCCGCGACCGGACTGGACCGCCCTCGCCCAGGGTGTCGCCGACGCGCTCGTGCCGGATGCCGCCGCGCGCGACCATGCCGGGGCCTCGCCCCGGCGGGAGCTGGAACTGCTGCGGGAGGCGGGGCTGCTTGCCCTGCTCAATCCCGTGGCGCACGGCGGCGGCGGGGGAAGCTTCACCGACGCGCTCGTCGCCACCCGGCTGATCGGCCGGGCGGACGCCTCCATCGCCCAGCTTCTGGCCTACCACTATCTCCACCTTACCAATGCCTTGTGGCGGGCGACGCCGGAGCAGGCCGAACGGCTCTCCCGCGCGTCCGTGGCCGGCAAGTGGTTCTGGGGCGGCGCCTCCAACCCGCGCGATCCCGAATCGCGGCTCACCCCGGAGGCGGGCGGCTTTCGCCTGTCCGGCCGCAAGACCTTCGCCTCCAATGCCGCGCTCGCCGACCGGATCACGTTGCGCGCGCAGCTCGGCGACGGCTTCGCGGTCATTGTCGTGCCCGGCGATCGCGACGGCGTGACCCACGGCAACGACTGGGATGCCTTCGGCCAGCGGCTGTCGGAGAGCGGCACCATCACCTTTGCCGACGTGAGGGTGGAGCAGGACGAGGTGCTGGGCGACCCGACCGCCGCGCCGGCGCCGCGCACCAGCCTCGTGGTGCCATTCCACCAGCTTCTCATCGTCAACTTCTACATCGGCACGGCGGAGGGCGCGCTTGCGGAAGCCGCCCGCTATATCCGCACCACCTCGCGGCCATGGCAGGCCTCCGGCGTCGAGAGGGCGAGCCTCGACCCCTATATCCTCGAGCATTATGGCAATCTCGATGTGGAACTGCGCGCCGCCGTGGCCCTTGCCGATGTGGCCGGGCAGCAGTTCGAGGCGGCGACGGACCGCGGCAACCACATCACGCCCGAGGAGCGCAACGTGGCCGCCGCCGCGATCTATGCCGCCAAGGTCCATGCGAGCCGCACCGCACTGGAGGTCACCTCGAAGATCTTCGAGCTGATGGGCGCCCGCGCCACCGCCGGTGCCGCCGGCTACGACCGCTTCTGGCGGAACATCCGCACCCACACCCTGCATGACCCGGTGGTCTACAAATCGCGGGAGGTGGGCAATTTCGCGCTCAACGGCACCATCACGCCAACCCCGCTGTACAGCTGACTGCGAAAGACCTGCCATGAGCCGTCCCAGGCAAATCCGCTTCAACGCCTTCAACATGGCCGCCCCGGGCCACACCTGGGCGGGGTTGTGGGCGCACCCGCGCGACCGGGCTGCGGACTACAACAGTCTCGACTATTGGGTGGATCTGGCGCGGATCGCGGAGCGCGGCCTGTTCGACGGCATCTTCATCGCCGACGTGTTCGGCCTCTATGATGTCTACGGGGGCAGCCCGGACGCCGCGCTCCGGTCGGGCGCCCAGACGCCGCAGATCGACCCGGCACTGGTGGTGCCCACCATGGCGCACGCGACGCGGCACATCGGCTTCGGCGTCACCGCCAACCTCACCTACGAGCACCCCTATCAGTTCGCCCGCCGCTTCGCGACCCTGGACCACCTCACCGGCGGGCGCGTCGGCTGGAACATCGTGACCGGCTATCTGGACAGCGGCGCGAAGGGGATGGGCCACGACGCCAACCGCTCCCATGACGTGCGCTACGAGGCGGCGGAGGATTTCCTCGCCGCCGCCTACAAGCTGTGGGAGGGAAGCTGGGAGGATGGCGCGGTCCGGCGCGACCGGAACGCGCGCCTCTTCAGCGATCCCGCCCTTGTGCATCGCATCCGTCACGATGGCCCCTTCTACCAGGTGGACGGCATCCAGCTCGCCGAGCCGTCGCCCCAGCGCACGCCGGTGCTCTACCAGGCGGGGACATCGGGGCGCGGACGGCTGTTCGCGGCGAAGCACTCGGAGGGCATCTTCCTCAACGGCCAGACCCGGCCCATCCTGGCCGAGGCGGCCCGCGCGGTGCGGCAGGCGGCGGTGGGCTTCGGCCGCGATCCCTATGACATCCGGATGTTCGCGGGGGCCACCGTCATCGTCGCGCCGACGCGGGCGGAGGCCATGGACCGCCTTGCGGACTATGCCCAGTATGTGGACACGGCCGGGCAGCTGGCGCTGCTGTCGGGGTGGACAGGGGTGGACCTCTCGACGCTCGACCCGCAGGAGGCCATCTCCTACGTGAAGAGCAACGCCATCCAATCCACCCTCGAAAACCTCACCCTGCGCAGTCCCGAGCCGCTGAAGGTGAAGGACCTGGCGACCCTCTCCGCCACGGGCGCCCGCGCGCCCTTCATTGTCGGCGCGCCCGGAGAGGTGGCGGACGAGATCGTCTCCTGGGTCAGGGACACGGACGTGGACGGCTTCAACCTCAACCGTCTGGTCTCCCACGAGACGCTGGAGGCGTTCGTCGACCTCGTGGTGCCGGAATTGCAGGACCGCGGGGTGTACAAGACCGCCTATGACGAAGGCACGCTGCGCGAGAAGCTGTTCCCGGGCCGCGGCCCGAAGCTGCCGGACACCCATCCGGCGGCGGGTTACCGGGGCATCGGGACGGCGGCGGACCCGCGGCCGCGCCTGGCCCGGGCCTGACGCCGACCATCCCATGCCTGCCGCCGGCGCAAGACATTGATCCAATAGGCGCCGCACCGCTTGAAGGAGATGCCCATGACTGCCGCCGTTGCCGATGCACCAGCCCAGCCCGGACCGTCCGCCGATGCGGCGGCCCTGCGTGCCCTTCTCGATGCGCGCTACGGGCCGGCGGAAGCGCCCGCGGGCCTGCTCCTGAACGACACCATCGCCGGCCTTCTGTCCCATCGGTCGGTCCGGGCCTTCGCCCACCGCCCGTTGCCGGAGGGGCTGGTCGAGACGCTGGTGGCGGCGGCCCAGTCGGCGCCGTCCTCGTCCAACCTGCAGACCTTCAGCGTGGTGGCGGTGGAGAACCCCGCCACCAAGGCGCGCCTCGCCGAGATCGCGGGCGGCCAGAAGCACGTCGTCGAGGCCCCGCTGGTGCTGGTGTGGCTCGCCGACCTCGCCCGCCTTGAGGAAGTCGGCCGCCGGGGGGCCCAGCCGACCGATGCGCTCGCCTTTCTGGAAACGCTGTTCGTGGCCATCATCGACGCCGCGCTGGCCGCGCAGAATGCACTGGTGGCGCTGGAATCCCTCGGCCTCGGCGGGGTCTATCTCGGTGCGTTCCGCAACCGGCCGGTGGAGGTGGCGGGCCTGCTGGGCCTCCCGCCCAATGTGCTCGGCGTGTTCGGCCTCGCCATCGGCTATCCCGACCCGGAACGGCCGGCGGAGGTGAAGCCGCGTCTCTCGCCCCGCCTCGTGCTCCACCGCGAGCGCTACGATGCGAGCCTGCCGCAGGCGGCACTCGACCATTACGAGGAGGCCATCAAGGTCTTCCAGAAGGGGCAGGGCCTGCCGGAAGTCGGCTGGACCAGCGCCGCCCTCAGCCGCGTGCGCGGCGCCGAGGCCCTGAGCGGCCGCGATCGCATCCGTGACGCGCTCGCGACCCTCGGCTTCGGCCTGCGCTGAGGCGCCGGGGGGTGCTCAGGCGATCCGGCGGCGGTTGTCCGGCCCAAGAAGCGCGACGACCTCCGCGCGGGGCCGCGGAAACGGCACCCGCCTGACGGTGATCCGGTCCGCGAGGCCGGGATTGCTGGCGAGCACGCCTTCGACCCGGTTGCAGTCGGGGCAGAAGAAGCGCCGGCCAGGGCGGGCGGGGTCACTGAATCCGGGGGCAAGGAGGATGAGGAGGTCACGGCTCATGAGCGATGATCCGGTGGGGCGGGTGGATCCGGGCCGGTCGCCCGGCACCGGCACATGGGACGGGCCTGCGCCGGTGAAGCGCGGACCCGTCAGTGGAGGAGAGGAGCCGGCGCTGGCCGCTCAGGCCGTGCCGGCCGTGAAGGCGTCCAGCGGCTCGCCCTCGATGCTCGTGGAGGGGCGCCCGTCGACCCCGACCGGCACGTCGCCCTTCAGCGTGATGCGGTAGAGCTGACGGTCGAAATCGAGGGCGTAGATGTCGCGCGGCGCGAGGTGGGCGGTGGCGCGATTGTCCCAGAAGGCGATGGAGCCCTCCCGCCAGCGGAAGCGCACGGTGAATTCGGGCCGGGTGATGTGCTCGAACAGAAGCTCCAGAATCTGCTGGCTCTCTCGCGGGGACAGTCCGGTGATGCTCTTGAGGAAGGACGGGCTCACGAACAGCACCCGTTCGCCGGTCTCGGGAATGACCCGGACGAGCGGATGCTCGCTGACCAGCGGGCGGCGCCGGTTCTTCTCCCTGAAAGCGTCGGTGGCGGACTGCCCCTCCGGCGGTGAGAAGGCGTGAATGCCGCGCAGGGTATCGACGAAGCTCCGCAGCGTCGGCGACAAGACCGCGTAGGCCACGGCGAGGTTGGTCCAGAACGTATCGCCGCCATAGGGCGGGATGACCACGCCGCGCAGGATGGAGGCGGCCGGAGGATTGACCGCGGCGGTCACGTCCGTGTGCCAGCCCGTCCACGGGCGGATCAGGGGTTCGCCGGTGTGGCGGGCGGTGAACCGGTCGCGGGCGATGGAATAGACCTGCGGATGGCCTTCGACGAAGCCGAACACCGGATGGCCGATGGTGGGCGCGCCGAAGACGGAGGCGAGCGCGACGTGCTCGGCATGGCTCAACGGCTGATTGCGAAAGAACACCACCTTCCACTTGAGCAAGGCAGAGCGGATCTCGTCCACGACCTCGGGCGCGAGGGGCCTGGAGAGATCCGGGGCCTCGATCTCCGCCCCGATATGGCCGGTCAACGGGTGCACGGCGATGTGGCGCGGCTGCAAATCGGTGAACCCGTTTGCGACGGCTGGAACGGTCTGGGCGCTGGACATTGTTCTTCCTTTCCTCGGCGCTCTGCGGCCCTGCGGCGGCATGCCGATCGGGCGCGCGGCAAGCGACGCAGACATATTCTAGTTTAATGATCGATTTTATCAAAAAATAATTGACGAAGGGCGCCGGCCTCCTATCGTTGCGCCGTGACCAGACCGCGAGGAGACCGGCATGCGCCTGACCGCCGACACGACGAAGCCCATGACGGTGAAGCCCATGACGGTGAAGCCATGACGGTGAAGCTCGCAAGCCATCAAGCCGGTGCCTTCGGGTTCAACGGATGGAGCGTCGTTCTGGCAGGCCTGTTGACCGCGTCCTTCGCTCTTCTCTCGCCCCATGCCCTGTCCGCGGCCCGGGCCGAGGCACCGCAGCCCGTGCGGGGCGGCGTCCTGCGCTTCCTGGTGGAGCACGAGCCCTCGACGCTGGTCACCATCGCGCACACGGCGGGGCCCACCCAGCGCGTGTCGCCGAAGGTGACGGAAGGTCTCCTCACCTATGACCTCGACTTCAAACCGCGGCCGGCGCTCGCCTCCGAATGGAGCGTCAGCCCCGACGGCCTGAGCTACACCTTCAAGCTGCGGCAGGGGGTGAAGTGGCACGATGGCAAGGACTTCACCGCCGCGGACGTGGCCTATTCCATCAAGCTCCTGAAGGAGCACCACCCGCGCGGCCGTGGCACCTTCGCGTCGGTGACCGCGGTGGAGACGCCCGACCCCGCCACGGCGATCATCCGCCTGTCCAAGCCCGCGCCGTATCTTCTGACCGCGCTCGATGCCAACGAATCACCCATCGTGGCGAAGCACATCTACGAAGGGACCGATCCGCTCACCAACAAGAACGGCTCCGCCCCCATTGGCACCGGCCCGTTCATCTTCAAGGAATGGGTGCGGGGCAGCCACATCATCCTCGACCGCAACCCCGATTATTGGGACACGGGCAAGCCCTATCTCGACCGCGTCGTCGTGCGTTTCATCGCCGACCAGAGCGCGCGTTCGGCGGCCTTCGAGACGGGAGAGCTCGACCTCGCCGGCGGCCCGCCGGTGCCCTATGCCGATCTCGCCCGCGTCTCGGCGCTGCCGGGCCTCGGGGTGGAAAAGCACGGCTATGAATATGCCGGCCGCATGACCCAGCTCTATTTCAATTTCGAGCGGCCGATCCTGCAGGACAGGCGCGTGCGTCTGGCCATCGCCCATGCGATCGACCAGCAGAAGCTGCTCGACGTGGTCTATTTCGGCTACGGCAAGGTGGCGCCCTCGGTGGTCAGCCCCAACCTGAAGGCGTTCTTCGACCCGTCCATCGAGCCCTATGGCTATGACCTGAAGGCCGCGAACCGCCTTCTGGACGAGGCCGGCTATCCGCGCAAGGCGGACGGCACGCGCTTCCCGCTGCGGCTCTACGCCAATCCCTTCAACACACAGGCTTCCGGGGATTTCATCAAGCAGTCGCTCGCCAGGGTCGGCATTCCGGTGGACTTCCAGTTCTTCGATTTCTCGACCTACATCCAGAAGACCTATACGGGGCGCGACTTCGACCTCACGCTGGAATCCCTGCAGAACCTCTTCGATCCGACGCTCGGCGTGCAGCGCACCCTGTGGTCCAGCAACTTCCGCGTCGGCTTGCCGTTCTCGAACGCCTCGCACTACAGCAATCCGGACGTTGACCGGTTGCTGGAAGCGGCGGCGGTGGAGGCGGACCTGCAGAAACGCCGGCAGCTCTGGTTCGCGTTCCAGAAGATCGTCTATGAGGATGTCGCCGCGCTCGGCCTGATCGCGACCGACGGAGTGACCATCTTCAACCGGAAGGTGAAGAACCACACCATCGGCGTGACCGGCGTCGATGCCTCCTTCGCCGACATCTATATCGAGAAATGACCGTGCGCGGCGGCAGCGATCGCCGGCGCAGGCCGGCTGGCGAGGGGCGGGCGTCGTGAGGCGGCTCCCGCGCATCCTGAAGGCGGTGCGGCGCACCGCTCTTCAGGCGGTGCCGACCGTCATCGGCATCGTCATCCTCAACTTCTTCCTGCTGCGGCTGACGCCGGGCGACGCCGCCGACGTGCTGGCCGGCGAGGCGGGGGCGGCCACGGTGGAGACGCTGAGCGCGCTCAAGGCGAAGTTCGGTCTGGACCTGCCGGTGCTGCAGCAGCTCGGCGGCTATCTCCACAACCTCGCCCATTTCAGCCTCGGCGTGTCGCCGCGCTACAACCAGCCGGTGGCGGCGCTGATCGCCGCGCGCCTGCCCAACACCCTGAGCCTGATGGGCTCCGCGCTCGCTCTCGCCCTCCTCCTCGGCATCACGCTGGGCGCGATCATGGCGAGCTTTGCGGGCCGGCCGGCGGACCGGGCGCTCAGTGTGCTCTCGCTGCTCTTCTATTCCATCCCGAGCTTCTGGATCGGGCTCATGTTCATCGTCCTGTTCTCGGTGAAGCTGGGCTGGCTGCCGAGCGGCGGCGCCGAAACCATCGGGGCCGGGCTTACCGGCTGGGGCGCCTTCGTGGACCGCGCGCGCTACCAGGTCCTGCCGGCCCTCTCCCTCGCGCTGTTCTACGTCGCCATCTACGCCCGCCTCACCCGCGGCGACATGCTGGAGGTGAAAGCGCAGGACCATGTGCGCACCGCGCGCGCCAAGGGGCTGCCGCCCCTCGCCGTCACCCGCGACCATGTGCTGCGCAATGCCCTCATCCCCGTCACCACCATGGCCGGCATCCATCTCGCCGGGCTCATGGGCGGGGCGGTGGTGGTGGAGACCGTCTTCAGCTGGCCCGGCCTCGGTCGTCTCGCCTACGAGGCGGTGATGGGGCGGGACTTCCATGTGCTGCTGGGCATCCTTCTGCTGTCGTCGCTGCTGGTCGTGGTCGTCAACGCGGCCGTCGACATCCTTCAGGCGTGGCTCGACCCGCGCATCGAGGTGCGGTGATGCACGGGAGCGAGACCTTCGCCGCCCGCGGCGCCCGCGCCGCCGAGGCAGAGGACCGGGCAGCGGCTGCGGCCCTTGGCGCCGGACGCCGTCCGGAGACGGAATCGGAACCCTGGCCGAACGTGCACGCCCCAGACGCCGCACGCGCGGCGACCTCCGAGGTGCAGAAGCTGGCGCCGGCCGGCCGCCGCCGCGCGCTCGGCGTGTTCCTTTCCAATCCCACGGCGGTGGCGGGGCTCCTCATCCTTGCCGTCGTGGCGGGGGCGGCGCTCGCCGCCCCCATCCTCTTCCCTGACGATCCGCTGGAGATGGCGGGCCGTCCGTTGCAATGGCCCGGCCAGGACCCGCGCTTTCCGCTCGGCACCGATGCCTTGGGCCGGAACGTGCTGGCCGGGCTGGCGCATGGCGCCCGGATCAGCCTGCTGGTGGGAGCATTCGCGACTCTCGCCGGGCTCGTCGCGGGCATTCTCATCGGCGCCACGGCCGGCTATTTCGGCGGGCTGGTGGACGATGCGCTCTCCAAGCTCGTCGAGATCTTCCAGACGGTGCCTGGCTTCATCCTGCTGATCGTGCTGGTCGCCATCGCCCAGCCGTCGGTCCCGGCCATCACCCTGGCGATCGGCGCGGTGTCCTGGCCCCAGGTGGCGCGGCTGGTGCGGGCGCAGTTCCGCGCGCTGAAGGAGAAGGAGTTCGTCGCCGCCGCCCGCGCGCTCGGCTACGGCCACCGCCGCATCATCTTCCGCGAGATCCTGCCGAATGCCCTGCCGCCGGTGATCGTGCTCGCCTCGGTGACGGTCGCCACCGCCATCCTCATGGAAAGCGCGCTCTCCTTCATGGGGCTCGGCGATCCGAACGTGGTGAGCTGGGGCTCCATGATCGGCACCGGGCGCGACCTCCTGCGCACGGCCTGGTACCTCAGCGCGGCGCCGGGCGTCGCCATCGTCCTCACCGTGCTCTCGCTCAACCTCATCGGCGACGGGCTCAACGAGGCCCTCAATCCGCGCTTGTCGGGGGAGCCGTGAGATGGCGGCTCTGCTCGATGTGCGCGATCTTTCCATCGCCTTCCCCCGCGCCACGCCGGTGCACGGCCTGTCCCTCACGGTGGCGGCCGGCGAGACGGTGGCGCTGGTGGGGGAGAGCGGCTCCGGCAAGTCGCTGACCGCCCTCGCGCTGATGCGGCTCCTGCCGGATACGGCCCGCATCGCGTCCGGCGAAGTGCTGTTCCGGGGACGCGGCGGGGGCGTTTCGGACCTCGCCCGCCTCGATGACGCGGCGCTGCGGCAGGTGCGAGGCCGGGACATCGCCATGGTGTTCCAGGAACCCATGACCTCGCTCAATCCGGTGCTGTCGGTGGGCCGGCAGATCGCCGAGGTGGTGCGGTTCCACGAGGGGCTGTCGTGGCGGGCGGCCCGGGCGCGGGCGGTCGAGCTGCTGGATCTCGTGCGCATCCCCGAGCCGCGGCGGCGCGTCGAGGACTATCCGCACGAGCTGTCCGGGGGGATGCGCCAACGGGTCATGATCGCCATCGCGGTCGCCTGCGCGCCACGCCTGCTCATCGCCGACGAGCCGACCACCGCCCTCGACGTGACCATCCAGGCCCAGGTGCTGGACCTGCTGGACGCCCTGCGGCGCGACTTCTCCATGGGCCTCCTGCTCATCACCCATGACCTGGGCGTGGTGGCGGAGTGGGCGGACCGGGTGGCGGTCATGTATGCCGGCCGCAAGGTGGAGGAAGCGCCCTTCGAGACGCTGTTCGGCACGCCGCTCCATCCCTACACGCGGGGGCTGCTGGCCGCCTCGCCCCGGCTGGACGCCGGCCAGCACTATTCCGTCGGCGCGCTTGCCGAGATTCGCGGCTCCATCGCCTCGGCGGCCGGCGAACGGGGCTGCGCCTTCGCGCCGCGCTGCGCTGTGGCCCGCACCCTCTGCAGGGACGCGCTGCCGGAGCTTGACGCGGTAGCGCCGGGCCATCTCGTGGCCTGCCCGGTCACCACGGCCGCCATCCCGCAGGAGGAGGCGCACCATGCCACTCCTGTCGGTTGAGAACCTCCATGCCGGCTATGAGACCGGCGGCCGGCGGCTGCGGGCCGTGGACGGGGTCAGCTTCGCCGTGGAGCCGGGCGAAACCGTCGGCCTCGTGGGCGAGAGCGGTTGCGGCAAATCCTCCCTCGCCCGGGTGCTGATGCGGCTGGTGGAGCCGGCCTCGGGCCGCGTGCTGTTCGACGGGCTGGACGTGGGCGCGCTCCGCGGCCCGGCGCTGAAGGCCTATCGCCGGCAGGCGCAGATGGTGTTCCAGGATCCGTTCGCCTCCCTCAATCCGCGGCAGAGCGTCGGCGAGATTCTCTCGGGTCCGCTGGCGGTCCATGGCCTCGTGCCGCGGAAGGAGCGGCTGACGGCGGCCGGCGATGCACTGGAACGGGTGGGCCTGCCACGCGCCGCCCTGTCCCGTTACCCGCACGAATTCTCGGGCGGCCAGCGCCAGCGGCTGGGCATCGCCCGCGCCCTCATCCTCGCGCCCAGGCTGGTGATCTGCGACGAGCCGGTCTCGGCCCTCGACCTCTCCATCCAGGCGCAGATCCTCAATCTGCTGGCGGGCCTGAAGGCGCAGATGAGCCTGTCCTATCTCTTCATCTCGCACGACCTTTCCGTGGTGCGCTACTTCGCCGACCGGGTGCTGGTCATGTATCTCGGCCGCATCGTGGAGACGGGTTCCTGGCAGGCCATCTTCGCCAGCCCGCTCCACCCCTACACGCGCGCGCTGATCGAGGCGGTGCCCACGCCGGGGCGCCGGCGCCATGCCGCGCCGCTGTCCGGCGACCTGCCGAGCGCGCGCGACGTTCCGCCGGGCTGCCGCTTCCACCCGCGCTGCCCCATCGCCACGCCCATCTGCACCGAGGCCGATCCGGCCCTGCGCCATGTGGGCGCGGGCCAGTCCGTTGCCTGCCACCACGCGCCGGAAAGCGCGCTCCAGGAGGGATTGCCCATATGACCGCACGACCGATCCCCGCAACGCCGCCGGAAAGCCCGTCCTATCGCTATCTCGGCCGCAGCGGCCTCAAGGTGCCGAAGCTCGCCCTCGGCACCATGATGTTCGGCGGCCCCACCGACGAGGCCACCTCACACCGGATCATCAGCAAGGCGAAGGACCAGAGCTTCTTCTTCCTCGACACCGCGGATGCCTACCAGGGCGGCCTGACCGAGGAGATCGTCGGGCGCGCCATCCGCAGCGATCGCGACGGCTTCGTGCTGGCCACCAAGTTCGCCAATCCCGCAGGCGCGGGACCGAACCGGCAGGGCATCTCCCGCAAGTGGGTGATCGAGGCGACGGAGGCGAGCCTGCGCCGCCTCGGCACGGACCATATCGACATCCTCTATTTCCACCGCGCCATCTTCGACGCCCCGCTGGGCGAGGCGGTGCGGGCCGTCGCCGACCTCGTGCGCGCCGGCAAGGTACGCTATTTCGGCCTCTCCAACTTTCGCGGCTGGTGCATCGCCGAGGTGGCCCATCTGGCAGACCAGTTCGGCATCGACCGGCCCGTCGCCAGCCAGCCGCTCTACAACATCGTGGACCGCACCGCGGAGGTGGAACAGCTGCCCGCCGCGCACCATTACGGCCTCGGGGTCGTCTCCTATTCGCCGCTGGCGCGGGGCGTGCTCACCGGCAAGTACCGGCCCGGCGCGGCGCCCGAGGCGGAGAGTCGCGCCGGGCGCGGCGACCGGCGTATCCTGGAGACGGAATGGCGGGCGGAATCCATCGGCATCGCCGAGAGCATTGCGCGCCACGCCGCGGAGCGGGGCATCCCGGCGGCGACCTTTGCCCTGTCCTGGGTGCTCAACAACAGCCGCGTCACCGCCGCCATCGCCGGCCCGCGGACCGAGGCGCAGTGGGACGCCTATGTGGCCGCCCTCGACTACAGCTTCACCGCCGAGGACGAGGCGCTGGTCGCCTCCCTCGTGCCGGACGGCCATGTATCGACGCCGTTCTACACCGACCCGAGCCACCCGGTGGAAGGCCGGGTGCCGCTGACCGGCGGCGGCGACGCCACAGCGCGCGTCGCGGCGCGCGCGCAGGAACGCGTGGCCGAGCGCATCGCCCGGGCCGGCTGATCCGGATGCCTACCGTTCTGCCCCGTCACGCGTCTTGAGCGATCAAAGGAGAGATCCCCATGGCATCGACCCAGAGCCGGACCACGCCGCGCGAGCGGCAGCTCGTCCTCAACCTCTTCATCTATCCCGGCGGCCATCACGAGGCCGGCTGGCGCTATCCCGGCGCGCGGCCGGAGCGCCTGCTCGACATCAGCTTCTACCAGGACCTCGCCCGCTCGGCCGAGGCGGCGAAGCTCGACGCGGTCTTCTTCGCGGACGGCCCGGCACAGGTGGACAATATCCGCTACGCCTCGCGCTTCCGCATCGAACCGCTCACCTGGCTCTCGGCCATCGCGGCGGCGACCACCCATATCGGCCTCATCGGCACGGCCTCGACCACCTATTACGAACCTTACAACCTCGCCCGCCTCTATGCCTCCCTCGACCACCTGAGCGGGGGCAGGGCCGGCTGGAACATCGTCACCACCGCCGTGCCCCAGGCGAGCGGCAATTTCGGCCTCGCCGAAACCCCGAGCCATGCCGAGCGATACGCCCGCGCCGCCGAGTTTCTGGACGTGGTGACAAAGCTCTGGGACAGCTGGGAGGACGACGCCCTCGTCGCCGATCCCGCCTCCGGCCTGTTCGCCGACGATACCAAGATCCACCCCATCGAGCATGTGGGACGGCACTTCCGTGTGAAAGGCGCGCTCAACACGCCGCGCTCGCCCCAGGGCCGCCCGGTCTATGTGCAGGCCGGCTCCTCCGATGACGGGCGCTCGTTCGCGGCGCGCTATGCCGAGGCCATCTTCACCGCCCACCAGACGGTCGAGAGCGCCCGGGCCTTTTATGCCGACATCAAGCGCCACGCCCAGGGCCTCGGCCGCAACCCCGACCATGTGAAGGTCCTGCCCGGCATCAGCCCCTATATCGGCAGCACCGAGGCCGAGGCCCAGCAGCTCTTCGAGGCCTTCAACGACCTGATCCAGCCGGACTATTCCATCTCCCAGCTGAAGCAGATCACCGGCGTGGACTTCACCGGCCATCCGCTCGGGGCCGAGGTGCCGCTCGATGCGTTCAGGGACGCGGGGCCGGCGAAGCAGGTGGCGAGCCGCTTCCAGCTGGTGGTGGACATCGTGCGGCGCGAAAAGCCGACCCTGCGCCGTCTCATCGACCGCCTCGCCGGCGCCCGCGGCCACTATGTCGCGGTGGGCACGCCGGAGAAGATCGCCGACGAGATCCAGCTGTGGTTCGACAGCGGCGCCGCCGACGGCTTCAACGTGATGCCGCCCTGGTATCCCGGCGGCTTCGACCTGTTCGCCTCCGAGGTGGTGCCGATCCTGCGCCGGCGCGGCCTGTTCCGGGAACAATACACCGGCCGCACCCTGCGCGAGCATTACGGCCTGCCTCGTCCGCCGAGCCTCTATGCCGGCGAGGCCCGCGCCACCGCCTGAGCGCGGGCGCCCACGATCGCGGCCGCTTCGCTCCCCCCGGGCAGGCGACTGCGGACCCGGCCTCTTTCCCGGTCGCTCGGGGAAGAGGCCGGGACTGCCCTTTTCCGCTGTCCCCGAGGTTTGCCATGAGCGCCATATCGTCCGCCCTATCGTCCGCCGCAGCGCCCTCCGCCGCCCTGGCCCGGGCCGTGTCGCCCCCCGCTTCCGGCAACGGTACCCCTGCCCTGCGCGGCCCGCTGGACTTCGCCGACAGCCCGCTCTCGCGCTCCGCCCGCCAGCCGCTGATGCTCGGCCTGTTCCTGAACCTGCAGGACATCCACTTCTCGGACCATCCCACCGGCAACAGCTGGACCTACGACTACAACGCCGCGCTGGTGCAGAAGGCGGACGCGCTCGGCTTCGACATCGCCTTCTCCCGCACCCAGTGGCTGCCCAAGGGCGGCTATGACGGAGAGGCCTCGCTGGACAGCTTCGTGGCGCTGGGCGCCATGGCCGCGACCACGAAAAACATCCTGCTGATCTCCACCCTGCACGTGCTCTACGGCCCGTGGCATCCGCTCCATATCGCCAAGATCGGGGCGACCTTCGACCACATCTCCAAGGGGCGGTGGGGCATCAACATCGTCACCGGCCACCGCGCCATCGAGCACGAGATGTTCGGCTGGAGCCGGATCGACCACGACCAGCGCTACGAGATGACCGCTGAACTGTTCGACGTGCTCCATCGGCTGTGGAGCGACACGGAGAACTTCTCACATGAAGGTCGTCTGAACCCGTGGAAGATCGTGAACGGCTACATCACGCCGAAGCCGAACTACGGCCGGCCGATCCTCGTCACCGCCACCGGATCGGAGGCCGGCATCGCGTTTGCCGCCGGCCATTCGGACCTCGTGTTCATCACCTCGCCCGGTGGCGCCCACATCGAGAGCGCGCTGGAGACGCTGCCGGCCCACATCGGCGCCATCAAGGCGCGCGCCCGGGCTAAGGGGCGCGAGGTGAAGACCATCATCAATCCCATCGTGGTGAGCCGTGACACGGAGGCGGAGGCGCAGGCCTATGCCCGCGCCATCGCCGACGGCGTGCCCGCGCCCACCCACACCTCCTTCGGCCATCGCGGCTACGACAGCGACGCGGTGGCCTGGAAGGGCCGTCGCGATCCGAGCCAGAAGCAGGGGCTCAATCTCGGCGGCAACATCGAGATCATCGGCACGCCGGAACAGGTGGTGGACCAGTTCGCCGCCCTGAAGAAAGCCGGCATCGACGGGGTCCAGCTCAATTTCCATGATTTCGCGGTCGATCTCGATCATTTCGCCACGACGACGCTGCCCTTGCTTCAGCAGGCCGGGCTGCGGCTCTGACCAGGACCGAAGATGCGGTAAGCGGCGCTCCCCTGTCCTGATCGGCCGCGGCCGGAGCCTTGCCGCTCCCCGGGGATCCACCACGCGCTCTACGTCGAGGCGCGGCAGCAGGCCGGCCGGGGAGGCCAGCCCGACGACGGCCATCGTCGACGTCCAGGACCGCGATGGCGCCGAAGGCCTGCTGCAGAAGGCGCGCCGAAGCTTCCCGCTCGCGGAACGCGTCATCGGGGACGCCGGATACCGGGGCCGAAGATGGAAGCCGCCATGGCCCAGACCGGGACATGGACATGGCAGGTCGTGCGCCGCAGTGGCCGTCCCTGCTTCCTCACGCGGCGTCTCCCCTGCGCTGCCTGACGGATTGCAACCTCACCGCACGGCTTGGGTAACGGGCGAGGCGGTCGACTGCTCGACGGCCGCCTGCGCCTGGGTGGCGGACGTGTTGCTGCCCTGGCTCTCGGGCCGGCCGTGCGCGACCCGCATGTCACCGGCATCATGCCGCGATTGCGCGCGATGACTGGACGGCTGATCGTTGGCCTGCATCTGGCTGGCGGGCGTGCCGCGACCGTGCGGCACTGGATGGCTCAGTCCGAGCTGCACGTCGCGGAATACGTGCCGTTGCTTTTCGCGATAGCCCTTCGGCTGCGGATCGAGGGCCAGAGCCGGCGATGCGATGCCAACCACCAGCGCGCACAGGGTACTGCGCACAAGGCACTTCAGGGTAATGGCTTTCATGGTGCGCGTCCTTACGGTGCGGTGAACTTCGCCTGCCCGGACTTGCCGGCGGCGGTCTTGATGAGAAGGGTGATGACCGTGCCCTTGGCGACCGGTGCCGGAGCTTTGCCCGTCAGGGCCTGGCCGGCGGCGGCGAGCGGAACGGTCTTGCGGTCAGCACCGGCAACCAGCATGGCGGAGCCGGCAAAGCCGGCCGTATCGACGGGCTTGCTCGCCTCATCGAAGACATGGAAGGTCAGGGTCTCGCCAGAAACCACGAGTTCAGCGTGGACACCGGCGATGTCCTCCATGGGGCCTCCGTTCGGCCCCTTCTGGGCGCCGTGGGCGTGCTGGGCGAAGGCCGGGCCAACGGCAAGCAGGCTGAGGGCGACGATCAGGCTTTTGAGCACGGGTCTTTCTCCGTTCTGGGGCTAGGAGGATGGGGCTTGGGCCAGCACCTCGGTGGAGGCCGCTGGCCTGGTCTCGCGCCGGAACAGCACGTAGAGCGCCGGCAGAACGAGAAGCGTGAGGATGGTGGAGGAGATGATGCCGCCGATGACCACGGTGGCCAGCGGCCGCTGCACCTCCGCGCCGGGGCCGGCGGCGAGCGCCATGGGCACGAAGCCGAGGGAGGCGACCAGCGCCGTCATCAGCACCGGGCGCAGGCGCGTGAGGGCGCCGCCGCGCACCGCCGCCACCACGTCCCGCCCCTCCGCCCGCAGGCGCTGGATGAAGGCGATGATGACGAGGCCGTTCAGCACCGCCACGCCCGAGAGCGCGATGAAGCCGATGCCGGCGCTGATGGAGAGCGGCAGGTCGCGCAGGATCAGCGCCGCGATGCCCCCGGTGAGCGCCAGCGGCACCCCGGAAAACACCAGCAGCGCATCCGCCACCGAGCCGAAGCTCATGAACAGCAGCAGGAAGATGAGCGCCAGCGCAATGGGCACCACGATGGCGAGGCGCTGGCTGGCCGAGACCAGTTGCTCGAACTGGCCGCCCCAGCCGATCCAGTAGCCCTCCGGCAGCTTCACCTTCTCCGTCACTTGCCGCTGGGCGTCGGAGACGAAGGAGCCGAGGTCGCGGTCGCGCACGTTGGCGCTCACCACGATGCGCCTTTTGCCGTTCTCCCGGCTGATCTGGTTGGGGCCGGGGGAGACCGTGAGGCTGGCGATGGCGGAGAGCGGCACGTAGCGGATCTGCC
>NZ_JAIVFO010000080.1 GCF_029991245.1 Xanthobacter autotrophicus | reverse complement strand
GCACCCGAAGATCGAGCGACAGCGCCTTGACCATGCCTGCCGGCCTCCAACTCCGGCAGGAAGCTTGAATCAGCTCGGCACTGATTTGAAAAGCCCCGGCGATTCAAAATGATCGGCTACCGCTCTAAATGGAAGAAGCGGACCTCCTGCGCGGATCTTCCGACCGGCCCGAAGGACGCCAAGTCGACGGTCCTGTCCCAAGAGGACGAGGCGATCGTCGTCGCCTTCCGCAGGCACACCCTGTTGCCGCTCGACGACTGCCTCTACGCCCTGCAGGCGACGATCCCCCACCTGACCCGCTCGTCGCTTCACCGATGCCTGCAACGCCATGGCATCTCAAAGCTTCCCGATGTGGCGGGCGACAAGCCGGCGATGAAGAAGTTCAAGGCCTACCCGATCGACTTCTTCCACATTGACATCGGCGAGGTACAGACGGCGGAAGGCAAATTGTATCTTTATGTCGGCATCGGCCGCACCTCGAAGTTCGCCTTTGCCCAGCTCGTCGACAAGGCCACCATGGCGACGGCACGCGCTTTTCTCGATGCGCTGGTGGCCGCCGTTCCCTACAGGATCGAGATCGTTCTGACCGACAACGCCATCCAGTTCGCCGACCTGCCGAAGAACCGTTCCGGTCCGACCGCCATGTGGCGCGGGCATCCCTTTGATCGCGCCTGTCAGGCTCATGGCATCGAACACCGGCTGACAAAGCCAAAGCATCCCTGGACCAACGGGCAGGTCGAGCGGATGAACCGCACGATCAAGGAGGCCACCGTCAAACGCTTCCACTACGACGACCACGAACAGCTTCGAGCCCATCTCGAAAGCTTCGTTGCCGCCTACAACTTTGCCCGCCGCCTCAAGACCCTGAAGGGGCTCTCGCCCTACGAATTCATCTGCAAACGATGGACAATCGAACCCGAGAGATTCATCATCAATCCAATCCATCAAATGCCGGGACCAAACATCTAATACCAACGGCCCTTATGAATGACCGATGTGCGCCCATTGGCGGCTGCCGATGGATGTGATGGTTTCTGGGTTTTCGGTGAGACTGCGCCAAGCCTCGCAGGCGGCATCGACGATGTCGGCATAGGTCTCGAAGACGCTGTTGGAGAGAAAGTTCGATCGCAGATACTGCCAGATCTGCTCGACCGGGTTCAACTCCGGCGAGCGCGACGGCAGGAAGATCAGCGTTATGTTCTTCGGGACTGTGAGCATCCTCGTAGTGTGCCATCCGGCGCGATCGAGCAGCAGCACGGCGTGCGATCCCCGAGCCACCATGGTCGAGATTTCGTCGAGGTGCATCTGCATGGCCTGGGTACCGATATAGGGCAGCGTCAAGGCGGCACCGACGCCGCGCGCCGGGCAGATGGCCCCGAACAGCCAGGCATTGTCGTAGCGCTGGTCGGCGGGCTGGCGGGGTCGCGTTCCGCGCCGCGCCCATTGCCGGACGATGCCGTTCTTCTGACCGATCCGGGCCTCATCCTGAAACCAGACCTCGATGCGGCGCCCCTTCGACAGGTGCCCGACGTGAGCGTTCAGGGTCCGAAGGAAGTTTTTTTGAAGTCCTCCATGACCTTGGGGTCCTGCCCGGGATGCCGGGGGCGAGCGCTGATGTGCGAGAAGCCGATCGCCTTGAGGATCTTGCCGATGGTTCGCTCGTGGTATGCGACGCCGAAGCGATCTGCGACGACCTTCCTCAGGTCGAGGCGCCGCCACCGGACGACGCCGTGGACCCTGCGATCCGGGCCGGTCTCGACGATCTCGGCGAGTTCGGCCAGCTGCGCCTTCGACAGCCGGGGCGGATGGCCCTTGGGGCGGATGTCGCGCAGCCCGTCGGGGCCGAGCGCGTTGAAGCGGTGAACCCAATCGCGCAGGGTCTGACGATCCATGCCGCCGATCCGAGCCGCTTCGGCGCGATCCATCCCATCAAGGACCGCTGCCAGCGACAGCAGCCGCCGGCTCTGATTGGCGTGTTTCGAAGCAGCGGCGAGCCGCCGCAAATCCGAAGCCGAGTAGTCCGTCCGAAGCTGCACCGCAGAGGCCATGGCGCGAATCCTCCCCGCACCATGGAACCAGCGATCGCACTCAACCGAAAGCCCCTGAGAGTCACCCTCAATGGCCGTTGGTATAAGTAGGTCGCGATTGGCCTCGTAGATTTCGACGAGCCCGGCGACGAAACCGGGATCATCGTCGCTCCGAGGCGTCACGGATGCGACGGAGTCCTTTGCCATCGATGGCAGCATCGATCCGAATGCTGTAGCCGCTCGGCCGCTCAATCTCGATCCGACCGGCATCCGATGGAACCGAGGTTTTCTCCCCTGCCTCCCGCCGGTGATCGTGACCGGCAGCAATGAAGCCCCATCCGCGTCGACGTGGACCAATAATTCATCGCGATAAAGCCTTCACCAGATGACAAGGTGGTTCGTGTTCACATAACGCCGCGCCACGACCACCGGCGATGCACCAGACTCAAACGACGCCGCAACGATCTTCCGCTTCAACGCATCGGTCCAGCTTCGCCGCCTGTGCCTCACTCCTGTCCATTATCGCGTTCGTGGAACTTCCCACCCTCATGCGCCAAACATTGCCACATCATCGGCGATCAACATCAGCGCCAAAAGTAGGATCTCGGCGTAAGGGTACCTTTCTCGCCGGACCGCGAGGAAAACGTCGCGGTCCGGCCAGCGCGGACTGGACCGGGCGCTCAGCATGGGAAAAAGTACCCCACCGCCAATGGATGAACGAATGTGCCGAAGAAGCCGCCGTCCCGTATGAAAGCCGCCAGCTCCGGTCCCAAGTCCGCGCCTCGGTCGGCGCCTCGGCCTCAACCGGAGCCTTCGCCCGAGGATGAAGGCGGTACGCTGATTCTCGACCATCTGCCGGGGCACCTGATCCGCCGCCTGCAGCAGGTGGCGGTGTCGCTGTTCGCGGAGGAGATGGAGGGCGCCGGCGCCGACCTCACGCCCGTGCAATATGCCGCGCTCGCCACGGTGCGGGCCCATCCCGGGATAGATCAGGCATCGCTCGCGGGAGTCATCGGCTATGACCGCACCACCATCGGCGGCGTGGTGGAACGGCTGGAAGGCAAGGATCTCATCCGCCGCATTCCATCACCCAGCGACCGGCGGCTGCGCCAGCTCTTCATCACGCCGGAGGGCATGGCGCTGCTGGTGGCGCTGAGCGCGCCGGTGCTCAAGGTGCAGGAGCGCATCCTGGAGCCCCTTACCCCGGCGGAGCGGGCGACACTGTCGAAGCTCCTCGTCAAACTGGTGAACGCCACCAACGAGCTGAGCCGCACGCCCACACGACCTGCGCTGGTGCGGGACGAGCCTCGTGGCCCTCTGCGCCGCTGAGGGGGCCGCCGGACTGGAGCGCTTCCACCAGCCTGCCGGCGGATCCTCTCGACGGCCCTCTTGTGTTCATATAAACAGTATGCTTATCATTAGTACTATCACGAATAAGATCAATGATGGGAGGACGCGTATGGGACATGCTCTCGGCACACTCGAGGAGTTGCCGCTCGCGTACCGTGCTGCTCTGGCGCGCAATAGCCTGGCGCCGCTCTGGCCGATGATGCGCAACGTGCTGCCCCACGGCGCGCCGCAGCCCGTGAGCCGGCAGAATCTGTGGCGCTTCGAGACGCTGCGCCCACTGCTGCTGGAGGCTGGGGACCTGACGCCGGTGGAGAAGGCCGAGCGCCGCGTGCTGGTGCTCACCGATCCCGGCCGGGGAGAGGGCGCCATGCAGGCCACCTCGGTCATCTATGTGGGCATGCAGCTCCTGAAGCCCGGCGAGACGGCGCCCGCGCATCGCCATACGCCCAGCGCGGCGCGCATCATTGTGGAAGGGGAGGGGGCCTATACGGTGGTGGACGGCGAGAAATGCCCCATGCACCGCGGCGACCTCGTCCTCACCCCCGGCGGCGCCTGGCACGACCATGGCCATTCGGGCACCGAGCCGGTGATCTGGTTGGATGCCCTTGACCTGCCGCTGTTCGTCTATCTCGAAGGCTCCTATGCCGAGGAGGCACCCCTGCAGGCGCCGCGCAACCGGCCGGACGCCTCGGAGGCCGAATATCTTTCCGCCGGCCTCGTGCCGTCCCGCCGTCCCGACCGTGCGCCGGTGAGCCGCTATCCCATGCTGCGCTACCCGTGGAGCCGAACCGAGGCGGCCCTGCGCAGCCTCGGTGCCCTGGCGGCGCCGGGCGAGGCGGTGGAGCTCGATTACGTCAATCCGGAGACCGGCGAGAGCTGCCTGCCGACGCTGGGCTTCACCGCCATGCTGCTGCGGCCGGGCGAAAAGGCCACGCCGCCATTGCGCTCGTCCAGCGCCGTGTTCCACGTGATCTCCGGCACGGGCACCTCCACGGTGAACGGCGAGCGCTTCGCCTGGGGGCCGGCGGATACCTTCTCCGCCCCCGTCTTTTCCACCCTGACCCATGAGGCGGACGGCACCGAGCCGGCCTTCCTGATCCGCATTCACGATCGGCCGCTGCAGGAGCGGCTCGGCTATTTCGAGGAGCGCGTGCGTCCATGAACGTGTCCACTGCAACCCCGGCGCTGGTGTTTCCGGCGCCGGCCCAGCCGCTGGTCCCCATTCTCGGCGAGACGAGCCTTTATCCGGTGCATCGCATCTTCTGCGTGGGGCGCAATTATGCCGACCACGCCAAGGAGATGGGTCACGAGGTGGACCGCGAGGCGCCATTCTATTTCACCAAGCCTGCCACGGCGACGGTGCTGAGCGACACCACCATTCCCTATCCGCCCGGCACGGCGAACTATCATTACGAGATGGAGCTGGTGGTGGCTCTCGGCGCGCCGGCCTTCCGCATCACGCGGGAGAGGGCGCTGGACGTGGTGTTCGGCTATGCCGCCGGCCTGGACATGACCCGCCGCGACCTGCAGCTCGATGCCCGCGCCAAGGGTCGGCCGTGGGACCTCGGCAAGGCGTTCGAGCAGTCCGCCGTCATCGCGCCCTTGACCCGTAAGGAGAGTTTCGGCGCCATCGGGCCGCAGCGCATTGCCCTGGACGTGTCCGGCGCGGTGCGGCAGGAGGCCCATCTCTCCGATCTGGTGTGGAGCGTGCCGGAGCTGATCTCCCATCTGTCCGGCTATTATCACCTCGGCCCGGGCGACCTCATCTATACCGGTACCCCTGCCGGCGTCGGCGCGGTGGAAGCGGGGGCGGTGCTCACCGGCACCATCGACGGGCTCACCCCGGTCCATTTCACCATCGGGCCGGCGCAATGAGCGCGCCGGCTCCCCTGAAAGCCGAGGCGCCGTCACCCCTGCGCTTTTACGGCTATTTCCGCTCCTCGGCGGCCTACCGCTGTCGCATCGCCTTCAACCTGAAGGGGATCGCGCCCGACTTCGCGCCTGTTCACCTGCGCCGGGGCGGCGGCGAGCAGTTCCACGGCGCCTATGGCGCCCTCAATCCCCAGCACCTCGTGCCGGCGCTGGAGGTGGACGGGCAGATCCTCACCCAGTCGCTCGCCATCATCGAGTGGCTGGAGGAGACCCGGCCCGAGCCGGCGCTGCTGCCGAAGGACCCGTTCGAACGGGCTCATGCGCGCGCCTTCGCCTTGGCGATCGCAGCCGAGATCCACCCGCTCAACAATCTGCGGGTGCTGGGCTACCTAAAGGGTACCCTCGGCCACGATCAGGCAAGCGTGGATACATGGTACCGCCACTGGGTGGACGAGGGGCTCGCCGCCTGCGAGGCGCTCGCCACGCGCAACGGGCATGGCCGTTTCCTGTTTGGCGATACGCCGGGGCTCGCCGACATCTGCCTCGTGCCGCAGCTCTACAATGCCCGCCGGTTCCACTGTGACCTCTCCGGCCTGCCGCGGCTTCTCGCCGTCGAGGCGGCCGCAGGGGAGCACCCGGCCTTCGCTGCGGCCCATCCCGACCGGCAGCCCGACGCCGAACCCTGAGGCGGGCCACGACGCCCCTTCAAGCAACAACGCGCGGGCCGACCGCCCCACCAGGTGAGGAACACCATGATCCCCCAACGCATCCTGATCGCCGGCGGCGGCATCGGCGGCCTCGCTACCGCCCTCGGCCTCGCCCGCAAGGGCATTGCCAGCCTCGTGCTGGAGCGCTCGGCCCAATTGGGCGAGATCGGCGCCGGCATCCAGCTCGGGCCCAACGCCTTCCATTCCTTCGATGCGCTGGGGGTGGGCGACGCCGCCCGGGCGCTGGCCGTCTATATCGACCGGCTGCGCCTGATGGACGCCATCTCCGGCGAGGAGGTCACCCACATCATGCTGGACGAGCCGTTCCGCAAAAGGTTCGGCAACCCTTATGGCGTCATCCATCGCGGCGACCTGTACGGCGTGCTGCTGCGGGCCTGCCAGGCGAGCCCGCTGATCGAGCTGCGCGCCTCCAGCGAAGTGGTGGGCTACGATCA
Organism: Xanthobacter autotrophicus; assembly: GCF_029991245.1. Lineage (GTDB taxonomy): Bacteria > Pseudomonadota > Alphaproteobacteria > Rhizobiales > Xanthobacteraceae > Xanthobacter > Xanthobacter autotrophicus_C. The sequence goes on along the minus strand of NZ_JAIVFO010000080.1, from coordinate 14,641 downwards.
GGACGGAACCTCCGTCACGGCGCGCATCGCCAATGGGGACACCGAGCGCGGCACGGCCCTCGTCGGCGCCGACGGGCTGTGGTCCAACGTGCGCAAGCAATTGGTCGGCGACGGCAAGCCCCGGGTCTCCGGCCACACCACCTACCGCTCGGTGATCCCCACCGAGCAGATGCCCGAGGACCTGCGCTGGAACGCCGCCACTTTGTGGGCCGGTCCCAAGTGCCACATCGTCCATTATCCGCTGTCGGGCTGGAAGGTGTTCAACCTCGTCGTCACCTACCATAACGACGCGCCGGAACCGGTCGCCGGCAAGCCGGTGGAGGCCGAGGAGGTGATGGCCGGCTTCACCCATGTGCACGAGCGGGCGCAGAAGATCATCCGCCACGGCTCGGGCTGGAAGCTCTGGGTGCTGTGCGACCGCGATCCGGTGGACACCTGGACCGACGGTCGCGTGGCGCTGCTGGGCGATGCCGCCCATCCGCAGCTCCAGTATTTCGCGCAGGGCGCCTGCATGGCCATGGAAGACGCGGTGGCGCTTGCCCATTGCGTGGACAGCTATCCTGGCGACCTGGAGGCGGCGCTGAAGGCCTATCAGGACCTGCGCGTTCTACGTACCGCGCGGATCCAGCTCCAGTCCCGCGCAATCGGCGAGCACATCTACCACCCCTCGGGTGCCCATGCGGCACTACGCAACGCCATCATGCGGTCCTACACGTCCGACGACTGGTACGACGCCGTGCAATGGCTCTACGGCGGCAATGGCCTCACCGGCTCCGGGATCGAATCGATCGGCGGCAAGCAGCATAGGTTGAAAGCGCCGGCGCTCGCGAGCTAAGGGGCGGCCACCGGTCTTCATGACGGATCGCGACGAGGCCTCTTCCACTGAGAGCGGTGCGGCTCTGGCGTCACGGTGTCGGCGACCACTTTGTGCCGGAACCGTCACACATTCCACGCACGGGGATCGACGGCGCGCCATGATCCCCCTGGGCGCCTCATCCGATCGCGAGAGGCAAACGGGTCACAGAGCTGGGTATTTGTCCCGGACACCTGCGAGGCCCTGCATCTGTGCCATGCCCCGCGTGCGGACTGTGAGGGAGGCGGCTTCCAGATTGATCATCCAGGCCGGAACGAGGAACGTGCGATCATCGCTTCCGTGGAGGTTCAGACGCCGGCTGACTCATGGAGTTGGTCCGCCGCCACAATCGCCCGCTTCGGGAAAAGCGAATGGAACGGATAAGCGACCTCCGCCTCCCGCCCCGGGCTCCGGGTATAATGAGGTCGCGTTGGAGGGTGGCGCCACTCACTCGGCGGTCATCGCTTCGTTTGTGGAAACCCGCAGGCTCAACGGTATCGACCCTCTGGGCGCGGAGGCTATGGCGTTGTGTTTCGACGTCACGGATCCCAAATCCGCGGAAGCCGGCGTCTATGCAGTGGCCGAACGGTGGGGATGCTTCGACATGCTGGTGAACAATGCCGGCTTCACTGCCACGGCGCCCCTGCTCGACATGGCCGAAGCCGGATGGGACCGCATCATGGACACCAATCTGAAGGGGGCTTCCCTGGTGGGTAAGGCCGCAGCACGGGCCATTGCCAAGCGACCGGGCGAGGCAATCGTCAACGTAGCCTCCATCGTCGGCCTCAGGGTGACGCTCGAAGAGCTTGGGGATTTATGCGCGTGCCGGCCGATCCATCACGGATTGACCGAGTGGACGATGCGCCCAACGCTGGACAGTGTACATGGCTAGCATCGAGGCCGCTCTGGAGTGGCTGACTGAGGTGGCGCCGGATATTCTGCGCATCCGCGTGCAACTTCCCTTTCCGCCGAGCGAGGTCAGTGTCTGGCTTCTGATCGTTCTGGACGGCTGGACGCTGATCGATTCCGGCGTGGCCGATGCGCCGACGCGCGCACCAATCACGCCTGACCTCGCTGATCCGCGGCTGAGTGGCCGATCGATCGCGCGGCTCCTCTTGACCCATTTCAATCGTGAACATGTGGGACTTGCCTACTGGCTTCGCCATTAGGGGGCCGCACTTCCTCTTCGCATGGCAGACTGACGGGTGCGAGCACAAACTTGTGAGTCCGTTGGCGGCCATCATCTGCATTTATAACATATGTTACTTGGGTTAACGTATTGATTGCAGAATTTCGCGATATGAAATGGGCAATAGTCGCCTCGGAGCATCGCAGCCTCAGGCGGGCGGCTGAGTCGCTCCATGTGCGAGAGTCGACTCTGAGCCGCCGTCTGCGTGATCTCGAATACCGGCTCGGAACAGAGCTTTTCGAGAGAACCGCCAATGGCACGCGTCTCACCGCTGCTGGAGAAGAGTTTGTCGCGGTGGCGCAGCACATCTTGGCGGAGGCGGATGTTGCATTCGCGCGGATCAAGGCGCGCGGGCGCGGCGAGAGCGGGGATCTCGTTGTCGGCATCTGCATGGCGCTCTCCGTGGGTAATCTGCGGGCGACGCTCGCAGAGTACGGCCGGCAACATGACGGCGTGGAGGTCCGCAGCATCGATGGATCACGCTCCCGGCTGCTCGCTGACCTCACCTCAGGGAGTATAGACGTCTTCCTCACGGCAGAGGGACATTCAGCCTGGGATGGCGCGTCGCTTCCCCTTTGGAGCGAACGGGTGATGGTCGCGCTGCCGGAGGATCATTTTCTTTGCCCGAACCCCATCATTCTCTGGCCGGATCTCGCCGGCGCGCGGATCTTGGTCAACCGGCGTGATCCTGGTCCGGACTATGAGGCGATGCTGCGGGCACGATTGGGTGACCGATGCGGCTGCACCTTCATCGGTCACGAGGTCTGTCTTGATCGTCTTCTGGGCTTCGTCGCAGCGGGGCTCGGGCTGACGCTGGTTTCGGAAAGCGCGGCCGCAGCCAATGATGCCGGAATCGTGTATCGCGAGCTGCACGATGACGACGGCCCGGTCCGTATCCGGTTCGCCGCCTACTGGAAAGAGACCAATCGAAATCCCGCGCTGCGCCCCTTCCTCGACCTGCTTCGCGGGCCCTATTCCGACACGGCTCCGTCCCTCTCGTCGGAATGAGCGATCCGCCCGCGCTTGGCCTTGGCGAAGCCGCGATCAGTGGCGATGAAGCGCTCCAGCATCGGGACGATTAGCTTCATGGGATCCATCACCGGTTGTTCGGTCCCGCGGGCCAGCACCTCGGCATAGGCGGTCAGGTCGCGATGGAGCGCGGCGGGCAATTCCAGCGTGACCTTGACCGACTTGTCATCCGGAATCGGACCCAGCTTCAGCTTCGTCATGATCATCCTCCATAGGGTTCCAGGGGCAGGTCCCGGGTGACGATGATCCTGACCGGAAATCCTGGCCGGATCGTCAGCGTCGGCGGCACATTCAGCTGGCGGCGGATGATCTGCTGGCCGGCATCGTTGACGGTGTCCTGGCCTCCGTTCCTGATGGCGCGCAGCAAGCGGCCCTCGTCATCGACGGCGAGTTCGGCGCCGACGCTGAGCAGGGTTGAAAGCGCCGCGGCCTTGGCGAGGTCCCACCAATGATAATCGACGCCGTCCTCAAGACCGGCATATCCTTGGGTGTCCGCGCCCGGCTGGCGCTCGATCACGATGGAGCGTCCATTGGGGAAGATCAGCCGGTTCCAGACCAGCAGGATCCGTCGCTGACCGAACCCGACATCGTTGCTGTATTCGCCGATGATGCGCGTGCCCTGGGGGACGAGGAGAACGCGCCCGGTCGGGCTGTCATAGATGTGCTCGGTGACTTGGGCGGTGATCTGCCCGGGCAGATCCGAACGGATGCCGGTGATGAGCGCCGCGGATATGACTGCGCCCGCCTGAAGCACATAGGGCGATGCCGGTGCCATCACCCGGTCGGGCGCGACGGTCCGCCGGTCGACGGCGGCGTTGAGAAAGTTGAGTTGCCGCTCCTGAGCCGAAGGAGTTGTGGGAACGCCATTCAGGCCGGGCATGCCGGCCATGCCTGCGGGTCCGGCGATCGCGGACGCCGGCCCCACCGATCGTGTCTCGGTCTGGAAGAACACGCGCGAGGTCCTGGCGGCCTCCTGCTCGGCGTGGCGGCGCTGCTCTTCCGGATCGACGGTGGCGGTCGGCATGGCCGGTGGCACGACCGGCTGTCCCCGGTTCTGCGCATTGACGATGGGCCGACCGAGATCGCCCGGCAGCGGGGGGCCGAGGATCGGACCGGTATAGTCACGCGGCAGGCCGGCGAGGCCGTCGGCGGTGGAGCGGTTCCCCGTGGAATAGAGCTCCTCCGCGCCTGTGCCGGCATTGCGGGTCTGTAGGGCATAGATCAGCGCCCCGCCCAATCCCAAGCCAGCCATAAGGCCGATGCCGGCCAGGACCTTGCGCGAGAGCCGGGTCATGCGCGGCGGCTCCGCGCGCAGGCGCATGGGCGCGGCGGCGGGTTCGGATGGCTCGTTCTGATCGTATGGCGGGTGCTCGCTCATCAGGCAGGCCTCCCGTCGGTGCGCACGATCCGGACCTTTTGTTGGCGCTCCCCGCTGCCGAGGCGCAGCTCGGCGGCGCCGAACAGGCGGTCGACGATCAGGATGTTCTGGTGGATGCGGCTGTTGACGATCTGCGCCTCGCCCTCGGGGCCGATGACGAAGATGGGCGGCATCTCCCCCTGCACGATGCCGCGCGGGAAAACCACATAGACCCGTCTACCATCGTCATAGATTTCGATCGGCCGCCACGGCGGCGTATCGCCGGAGAGGCCATAGCGATAGTTCCGCGCTTCAATGGCGGGGATGATCGGGGCGCTGGGGGCCGCCAGGCGTTGCGATGCCGACAGCTGCGGATAAGTCCAGGCGACCGCCGGCATGTAGGGCTTCTCGCCAGAGCGCAGCTCCAGCATGTAGGCGCGCCGGTCTGTGGTGAGCACCAGGTTGGTGGTGATGTCGGGCCGTGTCGGCTTCACCAGCACATGGACCCGCCGCGTCAGACCCGACCCGCTCTCGGTGTCGCCGATGACCCAGCGGGCGGTGTCACCGGCGGCGATGGGGCCTGACCCGGTCAGGCTCTCACCGGGCTCGAGCGCGATGTCCGTGATCTGCCCCGGCGCCGCATAGATCTGGTAGAGCGCCCCCTCGCTGAAGGGGAAGATCTGGATGGCGTTGTAATAGCCTTCCTTCTTCGGCTCGACGCGGGCGGCCGCATTGGCGTTCTCGACCCGCGCGGTCGGTACGTTAGCAGCAGCGCCGCCCCGGCTCGGGGTCCAGGCCGGGGGGATGTGCAGGGGCGGTGGCCGCCCGTCGACCACGGCGGGAACCGCCGGCAGGGGAGGGACCTCGGCATCGTAGCTGATCTCGGGCGGCTTCTGCGCGGTGGCACAGCCGGCGAGCGCCGATGCGGACAGGAGCAAAGCCGCCACTGCGGACCTGCGGAAAGTCGGGCTTCCGGCTCTACGGAAAGGCGGCGTCATTGGGCGAGCTCCCGCGACCAGCTGATGGCGTTGACATAGATGCCGAGGGGATTGGCACGGAGCTTCTCGGCGTCTCGGGGTGCCTGCACCACGATGGTGAGGATGGCGGTCCAGCGGGTGGTGTCGGCCAGCGCCCCGTCCTGATAGCGACGCTCGCTCCAGGCGACACGGAAGGAGTCGCCCGAGGCGCGGATCACGCTGGAGACGTCGACGGCGACCTGCTGCTTGCCGACCTTGGCGAAGGGATCGTTCGACCGCGCGTAGTCGTTGAGGGCCTGCGCCCCGCGGTCGGTGGTGAACTGGTAGGCTCTCAGCCAGTTCTCGCGCACGATGACCGGATCTGCCGGCACGCTGCGGACCTGCTCGATGAAACGGGCGAGGTGCCAGGCGATCTGCGGATCGCTCGGCCGGTAGTCGGCCGTGGCCGGAGCGACGGTCTGTGTCTGGCCGAGCTTGTCGACCTGAACCACCCACGGCACGACGGTGCCGCGGGCCGATTGCCAGACCAGGGCCGCCGCAAAGCCACCGGACAAGATCAGGCAGCCGAAGGCCATGAGGCGCCAGTTCCTGGCCTGGACGCGCGCCGAGCCGATCCGTTCGTCCCAGACCTGGGCGGCGCGCTGGTAGGGTGTCTCCGGCTGCGGGGTTTTGCCGTAGTGGGTGGATGGTCGCCTGAAGACGCTCATGTCATTCGCTCCCGGAGAGAGTGACGGAATGACCGCTGCCATGGCCGTCGCCGGAGCGGACGGCGTGCGCGGCGGTCTGGATGCCGTGGGTCATGTGCTGGGTGCGCTTCATGCGCCGCGCCCAGGCGGGCGATCCGTCGCTTCGGGCGCCCGGGGCAGCGGAGGAACCGCCTCCCGCCGCCCCTTCGCCATTCCCGAGCGTGCCCGTGGTGGAGGTGCCGCCGGTCGCCTCGAACGCGGCGCGGGCTCCGGCGGCGTGGCTGGCCTGGAGCGCCGCGCCGGCACGGGAGACCGCGCGCTTCAGCGGGGAGACAGCGGCCTCGGCACCAGCGCTCGCGACGCCGCCGAGGCCGGATGCGACCCCTGCGGAACCAGATTGTCCGGCCGAAGCGAGGCTGTAGGCGGTGGATGCCCCTCCGGCGAGCGCCGCGCCGCCACGGGCCGCCGCGGCCGTGCCCGACAGCGCCGCCATGCCGCCGCGCAGGGCCATCCCGCCGGCGGCACCGGCCGCCATCAGAGCTCCACCCGCGGCAAGTCCGGTGCCGACCGCAGCTCCGGCGCTCAGCTGGGGGCCGCCGCTCACGAGACCGTTGGCGATGCCCGGGCCGAAGACACCAAGCCCCAGGAGCGAGAGGGCGGCGAGTACGATGGCCATGGCCTGGTCGATGGTCGGCGTCGCCCCGCCGAAACCAGCGGTGAACTCGGAGAAAAGTGTCGAGCCGATGCCGATGATGACCGCGAGCACCAGCACTTTGATTCCGGAGGAGATGACGTTGCCGAGGACCCGCTCCGCCATGAAGGCGGACTTGCCGAACAGGCCGAACGGGATCAGCAAGAAGCCCGCCAGGGTGCTCAGCTTGAACTCGATGAGCGTCACGAACAGCTGGACGGCGAGGAGGAAGAAGGCGAGCAGCACCAGCGCCCAGGCCAGCAGCATGCAGGCGATCTGGATGAAGTTCTCGAAGAAGGAGATCCATCCCATCAGGTCCGAAATGGATTCCAGCAGCGGGCGCGCGGCATCGAGGCCGGTCTGTGCCACCTTGCCGGGCCGCAGCAGGTCGGCCGTGCTGAATCCCGTTCCCGACGCCTTGAGGCCGAGGCCGGCGAAGCTCTCGAAGATAATCCGGGCGAGGCTGTTCCAATTGGAGATCAGATAGGCGAAGACGCCGACGAACAGGGTCTTCTTGACGAGGCGGGCGATGAGGTCGTCGTCGGCGCCCCAGCTCCAGAACAAGGCGGCCAGCGTCACGTCGATGACGATGAGGGTCGTGGCGATAAACGCCACCTCGCCGCCGAGCAGGCCGAAGCCGGAATCGATGTAGCGGGTGAAGACCTCGAGGAAGTGGTCGATGACGCCGGTGCCGCCCATGTCAGTGCGCCTCCTGCGACGATGAGGTGCCTGGTGTCGGCGCCAGGAAGCGGGCGCGGTTCCGCGCCCAGGCGGTGAGGCAGCCGGGATCGCGCCCGCCGGCCTCGCCGAGCAAGGCACAGCGGTGCAGTTCCTCGCGCAGCGGATCCGGCCCCGCCCCGCCGGGCCGCACGGTGGCGGGAGGCACCGGCTCTTCCTCCTTCCGGGTCATCTCGATCGCCGCGGTGGTGATCGCGACGGCAACAAAGACCACGGCACCGAGGCGAGCGAACATCCTGGTGTCCATCGCCCGTCCTCAGTTGTTGAACATGCGGGCATTGCCGGGCTGGTAGCCCGTGCCCGGTGCGAGGAAGCGCCGGCGCTGCTCGCGGCCCTGGTCGGCGGCGGCGGCGCGCTCGGCCTCGCTCAGAGCCTGGGCGCGCCCGTTGGCGGCAAGGAGGGCCGTGAGGTCGGTGAGCTGCTGGGCCAGGAGCGCGAGGAGCTGGTTGCCGGCCTGGGTCGCCTGCAGGGCGCCGGTCGCGCCCTGGCTCTGGCCGACGAGAGCCGACATCTGGGTCCGGTTGGTGTCGATGTTGCCGACGACGCCGGCCTGGACGCGCAGGGCATCCCGAAGCCCCGCCACCGTGTTCTGCCAGCGCTCCTTGGCCTGGGCGACGATCTGCCGGTCGGAGGCGGTCAGCGCGGCGTTGCCATAAGTGGTCTGGAACGCCCGATCCACGCTCTGGACGTCGTAGGCGATCCGCTGCGCCTGATTGAGCAACTGCTGGGTCCGCTGGATCGACTGCTGAAGCTGCTGCAGCGCGGAGTAGGGCAGGCTCGCGAGGTTGCGGGCCTGGTTGAGCAGCATCTGCGCCTGGTTCTGCAGGCTGGTGATCTGGTTCTGGATCTGCTGCAGGGCGCGCGCCGCCTGAAGCAGGTTCTGCGCGTAGTTGTTGGGGTCGTAGACCACATATTGCGCGACAGCAGGTTCGATCAGCGTGGGGACAAAAGCTCCGACGCCGGCGAGGAGCGTGGTGCTGATGCGCAGGGCATGCGACGGGGAAAGGACAGGACGGCTCATGGCTGGGCCTCCGGATCGGGAGCGAGGTTCGTGAGGTCGGGGATGAGGTCGGCGGCCCAGGCGAGGCCGCGCGCGACGAGCCATTCCTCGAGGAAGCGGCCGGGCTCGGCGCGGGCCTCCACCTCGGTGATGAGGTCCTGGTCGGATTTCGAGGAGGCCGCACACAAAGCGAGGGCGATGTCGGACAGGCCGAGCGCGAACAGGCGGTTGCCGCGCCGTGACTGGCAGTAATAGTCCCGCTTCGGGGTCGCCCGCGCGATCAGCTCGATCTGCCGGTCGTTGAGCCCGAACCTCCTGTAGATCGCGGCGATCTGCGGCTCGATGGCGCGGTCGTTGGGCAGCAGGAGTCGGGTGTGGCAGCTGTCGATGATCTCCGCCGCGATCCGGCTCTTCTCGATCTGGGCCAGGGACTGGGTGGCGAAGATCACGCTCGCATTCTTCTTGCGCAGCGTGACCAGCCATTCGGTGAGCTGCCTGGAGAAGCCGGGATCGCTCAGCGCCAGCCAGCCCTCGTCCACGAGGATGAGGGTCGGGCGGCCGTCGAGGCGATCGGTGATGCGGTGGAAGAGATAGGAGAGCACCGGCGCCGCGGCGCCGGTCTCGATGAGGCCTTCGGTCTCGTAGACCTGGACCGCGGCATCGCCGAGTTCTTCGCTCTCCGCATCCAGCAGCCGACCGTAGGGACCTCCGACGCAATAGGGCTGCAGGGCCTGCTTGAGCGGGTTGGACTGAAGGAGGACCGAGAGGCCGGTGAGGGTCCGCTCATGGATCGGCGCGGAGGCGAGCGAGGTCAGGGCGGACCAGAGGTGCTCCTTGACGTCAGGCGTGATCTCGATGTTCTCGCATAGCAGGATGGACACCACCCAATCGGCGGCCCAGGCGCGCTCAGGAACATTCTCGATACGGGCGAGCGGCTGCAGCGAGACGGAGGCGATCGACCCGTCGGTCAGGCGACCGCCGAGGTCGTGCCAGTTGCCGCGCATGGCCAGCGCCGCGGCCCGGATCGAACCGCCGAAGTCGAAGGCAAAGACCTGGGACTTCGCGTAACGGCGGAACTGCAGGGCGATCAGCGCCAGCAGCACGGACTTGCCGCTGCCGGTCGGGCCGACCACCAGCGTGTGACCCACGTCTCCCACATGAAGGGAAAACCGGAACGGGGTGGAGCCTGCGGCCTTGCCGAACAGCAAGGGGGGAGCGCCGAGGTGTGAGTCCCACCCCTCGCCCGCCCACACGGCGCTGAGGGGGATCATGTGGGCGAGATTGAGGGTCGACATCGGAGGCTGGCGGACATTGCCTTAGAGGTGTCCGGGCAATGTGCCCAGCCAGGCGTCGACCGCATTGACGGTCTCGGTGATGGCGGTGAAGTCGCGGCCCTGGAGGACCTTCTCCACCGCGCGGAGCTTCTCGTCGGCGGCGCGGGGATCCTCATCCCAGACCGTCACGGTCGCGGTGACGAAGGCAATGCCCGCGAAATCCGCGCCGAGCTCCTGCAGAGCGAGGTCGGCATCCACGGCCTTGTTGGCGGCGTCGCTGTCGACGAGGACGGAGGCCTCGTTGGTGAGCACCTCCTTCAGGATCGCGGCGATGCTCTTGCGCTTGGCGAACCACTGCCGCCGGATCTTGGTCAGCAGCCGGGTGGCATCGGTCTTGTCGAGCAGGATGGCCCGCGTCGACCATCGGTAGGGAAAGGCGAGTTGGTTCAGCTCGTCGAGGATCCCCGGGGTGGTGGCGCTGGGAAAGCCGACAATGGTGAGGATACGCAAGTGCGCCTTGCCGAGCATGGGCGCGAGCCCGCCGGTGAGCGGCTCGTCGGCGAGCAGCGCATCGAGATACATGGGTGTCTCGGGAACGCGGACGCGATGGCGCTTCGTCGAGATGCAGGCGTGCAGGTAGGTCAGGGTCTCGCCGTCGTCGAGCCAGCGGCACTCCGGCATGGTGCCTTCGAGGAGTTGGAGGACGCGGTTGGTCCGGTCGATGAACGACCGCAGGACGTCGTGGGGATCGATGCCCGCCTGGTCGCGTCCCTCATAGAGCCAGCTCTCGGTGCGCGCGGCGTCGTCCGCCGGCGGCAGGAAGGCGAAGGTGAGATAATAGCTCGTTTCGAAATGCCGCCCCGCCTCCTCGAAATCGGCCTTGCGCTCGGCATCCACGAGGGCGGCCGCGGCGTCCGTGAACAGGCTCGAGGGATAGCGGCCGGCGGGATGGCGCTGGGCCTCGACGAAGATGGACCAGCCGGAGCCCAGGCGCCGAAACGCATTATTGAGGCGGCCGGCAACTGCGATGAGCTCGGCGGGCACGGAGCTGTCGAGGTCGGGACCGCGGAACCGGGCCGATCTCTGGAAGCTGCCGTCCTTGTTGAGAACGACACCGTCGCCCACCAGCGCCGCCCAGGGCAGGTAGTCGGCGAGGCGCGCGGCGGTGCGGCGATATTCGGCAAGGTTCATCATGGCAGGTGCTCACACCGACAGGTGGCTGGAGATGCGCAGATGGCGCCGGGTGACCTCGACGAACATCGGGTCGCGCCGGGCGGCCCACACCGCTGCGAAATGACCGACGGCCCCAAGGGCGAGGCCAACCAGCCAGAGGCGCAGGCCAAGGCCCAGCGCCGCCGCCAGCGTGCCGTTGAGGATGGCGATGGCGCGCGGGGCGCCGCCGAGCAGGATGGGTTCGGTCAGGGCCCGGTGGACCGGGACGCAGAAGCCCGACAGCTCGGCAACGGGATCGGACAACGAGGTCATCAGATGGTGACCCCGCCGCCGAACGAGAAGAAGCTCAGGAAGAAGGAGCTCGCCGCGAAGGCGATCGACAGGCCGAAGACGATCTGGATGAGCCTGCGGAATCCCCCGCTCGTATCGCCGAACGCCAGTGTGAGCCCGGTCGTGATGATGATGATCACCGCGATGATCTTGGCGACGGGCCCTTCGACGGAGGTGAGGATCTGCTGGAGCGGTTGCTCCCACGGCATCGAGGAGCCCGAGGCGCGGGCGGAGGGCGCCAGCATGGCGCTGGCCAGAAGGGCGACGGCGGTGGGACCGATGTGGCGGCGAAGGCGGTGGGCACGGTGGATCATCAGGCTTCTCCGGTTTGCTGGGAGGCTTCGGCGGGGGTGACGAGGTAGTCGCCGGCGGGCCCGAGACCCTCGACGCGGGCGAGCTCGGTGAGCCGGCGCGCCGAGCCGCGGCCGGAAAGCACGGCGATGAGGTCGATGGTCTCGGCGATGAGGGCGCGGGGGACCGTGACCACGGCCTCCTGAATCAGTTGCTCGAGGCGGCGCAGGGCGCCGATGGCGCTGCCGGCATGGATGGTGCCGATGCCGCCGGGGTGGCCCGTGCCCCAGCATTTGATGAGATCCAGCGCCTCGCTGCCGCGCACCTCGCCGATGGGAACGCGGTCGGGGCGCAGCCGCAGGGACGAGCGCACGAGGTCGGAGAGTGTGGCGACGCCGTCCTTGGTGCGCAGCGCGACCAGGTTGGGCGTCAGGCATTGAAGCTCGCGGGTGTCCTCGATCAGCACGACGCGGTCGGAGGTCTTGGCGACCTCGGCGAGGAGCGCGTTGGTGAGCGTGGTCTTGCCCGTGCTCGTCCCGCCGGCGACAAGGATGTTGCGGCGCTCGGCGACGGCGAGGCGCAAGGCCTCAGCCTGGTGCACAGTCATGATCCCGGCGGTGACGTAGTCGTCGAGGCTGAACACGCTGGAGGCGGGCTTGCGGATGGCGAAGGCGGGGCCCGTCGTGATCGGTGGCAGGAGGCCCTCGAACCGCTCCCCGGTCTCCGGCAGCTCGGCGGAGACGCGCGGTGCGCCTGGGTGGACCTCAGCGCCCACATGGTGGGCGACGAGGCGGACGATGCGCTCGCCATCGGCGAACGACAGCCGTTCCCCGGTATCGGCGAGGCCCCCGGCCAGCCGGTCGACCCACAGGCGCCCGTCGGGATTGAGCATGACCTCGACGACGGAGGCGTCTTCCATGAAGCGGGCGATGGCTGGACCGAGGGCGGTGCGCAGCATGCGCGCGCCGCGTTGCGTCGCCTCGGAAGTGTGGTGAGTGGTCCCCATCCCGTCCCCCGCATCGAGAGGGGACGCCACCTGCGATCCCCGGATCGGGGATGATTAAGAGAGCCTGTAATCAGGCCGGATCAACAGGTTTCGGTCGTCGTAGGGCCGTAGCGTGCAAAGACAGGAGAACGGCGGGGTCGTGGCAATGGAGATGCAGCCGATCAGCGAAGAGGCCGGCCAGCGCGGAGCCGACGATGCTGCTCGGAGGGGTGGGTGCCAGTTAGCACCAGCCCGTGGGAGCGCGAGAACCATCCAGCGGTCCTTCCGGGCTCATTTGAATTTGGCGGTGATTGCAAATCCAAAATAGCGTCGGAGCTGGCAAAGCATCTTGCAGCCTGGTGAAAAGTGAGGTTCAACCAACACTGCTTGTTGCTTGCGAGGCGCGCCGTGACCGAGATTTCGACCGAGAATAACGACACTGATCATCTCGATCTCGTCGCGGACATTGTGGCCGCCTTCGTGGGGCACAACACCGTCGCGATCGCCGAGCTCCCGACCCTGATCAAGAGCGTGCATGCTGCCCTGGGCAAGCTCGCCGCGCCTGCCGCGGAACTGATCGAAGAACTGAAGCCGGCGGTTCCCGTCAGGCGATCGGTGACGGCCGACTTCATCATCTGCCTCGAGGACGGCAGGAAGTTCAAGTCGCTGAAGCGCCATCTGCGCACCGCCTACGACCTGACCCCCGAGGCGTATCGCGAGAAGTGGGGCCTGCCGCGAGACTACCCCATGGTTGCCCCGGGCTATGCCGCTGCCCGCTCGGAACTGGCAAAGGCCTCGGGCCTCGGCCAAGTTCGAAAGAAGGCGGCGGCACCAGTAAAGAAGGCTCCGGGACGGCGCAAGGCTCCTGCGGTCCGATCGCCAGCGGAAGACGTCAGACGGCCTCCCAGGGCGCACATGTAGGCGCGGGGCTCAACACGAAAATTGCGCCAAAGGACTAAACCGCTGCCACGGTAACTGCCCTGCATGACGGGCGGTTGGCTATTTTCCATGTGGCGCCCGGCATAGGCGGGCGGACCATCACGGGGTTTCTTCGGACAGGAGAGCCCCATGGACGCTTCCAAGCCTTCCACCAGCACACGGCCGGCCATCAGCCCGCTGCGGCAGCGGATGATCGAGGATATGACGATCCGCCGGTTCGGCGAGCACACCAAGCGGGACTATGTCCGCCAAGTCGCGGAGTTCACCGCCTTCCTCGGCCGGGCTCCGGACCAGGCCGAGCCCGAGGACCTGCGCCGCTACCAGCTGCATCTGGCGAGCTTCGGTGCCAGCTACGCCCGCATGAACCTCGCCTGCACGGCCTTGCGCTTCTTCTTCCACATCACCCTGGGCCGGGCCGGCTTCGGCGACCGGATGGCCCGCATCCCGACGCCCGAGCGCCTGCCCGTGGTGCTCAGCACCGAGGAGGTGGCGCTGCTGCTCGCCCATGCCGCTCACCTCAAGTACCGCGCCGCGCTCAGCATCGCCTATGGCTGCGGCCTGCGGGTGTCGGAGGTCGCCCATCTCAAGGTCGCCGATATCGACAGCGCGCGGATGCTGATCCGCGTCGAGCAGGGCATCCGACACTTCGTCCGGCAAGAGAAGTCCGGACACTATCCATCTCTGCACGATGTTGAGGAGGTGGTGTTGAGGGACGTCGAAGACCGAAACCGCGAAACTGGCCCTTCCAAAGAGGCCGCGGCCAGCCTTCGCCAGCATGTCCTGCGCCGGACTACAGAGTATCCTCCATGGGGTCACGCTCCCGCTCGCCGAATTCGCTCGTCTCGATTCGCTTGCATTAAACCGCGTAGGTGCGACCGGCGATCGCCACGTCGAGGTCGTGGGGTTTAGCAATTCCGCGGCAAGGGCGCGCCAGGAACGGACCTTGGCTCGCAGCCGTTCAGCAGACCTTCAGTTCGTGAGCCAACCCAACAAACGATGGATTAGCACTACAGTTGCGTTTTGCTAGGGTTTCTGAATCGATGGGCGACCATGATTCGGGATCTGATGATTGGTGGTGCGTCGGTTGAGGATATGCTGGCGCTTTGGGCATCGGCCTTGCGGGAGGGCA
>NZ_JAIVFO010000007.1 GCF_029991245.1 Xanthobacter autotrophicus | reverse complement strand
GCAGGGCACCGGGGCAGAACACCGGCGGCCGGGTACGCGGTGGGCGTCTGCCCCCTCCCCAGCCCTCCCCCGCCCGAAGCCGGATGTTTCCGGCTTCGGGCGGGGGAGCTGAACCCGGCAACAGCCGAGTTCAGGCGGGAGAGGGTTCCACGGCGCGCCCGGTCGGAGCAGCAGTTTTTCAAACTGAGGCACCAGCAAAATTCCTTTGCGCTTTTCGCCGCTGGGGTCATCCTGATCGGCTCGCAGTGTCCCGAGCCGGCCGCTCCCGGCCTCGGGCAAGACGGAGCCGTCGCCGATGACGTATCCGAGGTCGCATCGAACGCCGACGTCCACAGGGCCACGCACCGTGCGGCACGCCTTGGGCTTGGCCCTGTGCCTGTCGGCGGTCACGCTTCTGCCCCGCCTCGCCCGCGGCCACGACTGGTATCCCGCCTATTGCTGCTCGGGGCAGGATTGCTACGAAATCGGGCCGGAGGACGTGGAGTTCGTGGACCGGGGCTATTTCATCAAGGCGACGGGCGAATATTACCCGCGCGATGCGGTGCCCGAGAGCCCGGACGGCAAGTTCCACCGCTGCTCGGTGCAGGGCAAGCGCGAGGGCCGCACCCTGTGCCTGTTCGCGCCGACACCGGCGTTTTAGAGCGGGAGGAAGGACGGCGGGCTCCCTGCCAACCTCAAAAGGGTTCATACGAAGCACAGAGGGCTGCACTAACCGAAGAGGCAACTGCCTCTATTGCGGGTGAATATGCTGCTCAAACGCTGAGATCGTTTCTATAGTCACTTTAACAAGCGTTTCTAATGTCGGGAGGACATGCGCCGAAGGAAATGGCGACGAATTCGAGAAAAGTGCCGTTGCCATACGATTTGGCATGTACTCTTCCGGATACATCTTCTGAGCTAGATTCGCCTCAATTACTTCATCCAACGGACCTAATGTTGCGAAATCGCCCATTATGGCAACATGACCAATAATAGTTAGACTATCACTTATATATCGAGGCGAACCAAGCTCGCTCAACGCTATTTCCATGAAGCCCCGACCCCAGGTAACTGGAATTGTCGGGATAATCATATTATGTTTGTCTAAAACATCGAGATCATGGATTCCCCTCAAAGGCACATTTCCACCTTTGAAAGCTCTTTGGTCGATAAGAAGCTTCTGAACGTCCTCACCAAGCTGCCGACAGTGGCGTTCTACGGCCTTTATGAGACCGGCCTCATCACAAGCAAATGGGAATTTAACATCGTTTGTACTTTTATTGCGCATTCTCGCTATGTCACAAACCATAATATCGAGACTTGAACGCAAATTGTGAACCGCATCTCCAATGATCATTGGAATTTCAGACGGTGGCGGCTCTGAAATCTTTAAACACATGTAAGTTGGATCCTCTGGTACGGATTCGTACCAAATCGAGATCCGATGCCCATAATCATCAAGCAGACATGCAAGCTCTTCGATGTGACGAATTGCTCGCGCCACCTTCAATGCAGGCCCTTCGAAGGGCTTCATAATCAAAGACGGCATACATTTTACCCAGCTCTTACATAAAGAACGGCACCTATACCCCGAATATACACCACTCAAATAGATAGCCGCCGCCTCAAGCTCTGCTTGAGGCGGCATTTAATTCAGCTGCAGCCGGTGGTCCCGCCGCAGGTGTCGCACTTCAGGCAGGTGCCGTTGCGCACCATGGTGAAGTTCATGCACTCGGGGCAGGCCTCGCCCTCATAGCCCTTGGCGCGCGCCTCGGCGCGGGCCTCGGCCTTGCGGGCGGTGGCGCCCCACGGCAGCGACTTGTCCATCAGGCTTTCCACCGCCGCCTCGATCTCCTGCGCCTGCGGCGCCGGCTCCACCAGCTCGGCCACCTCGGGCTTCAGCGCGGTGGCGCCGTAGGTCGGGGCGCGCAGCACCGTCACGTTGTCGGTGGTGGAGCGGGGCTCGGTGGAAACCGTCTGGGGCACCAGAAGGTTCACCGTCTTGCCGCGCACCAGACCCTTGGAGACGATGCTTTTGGCCGGGTTCGGCGCCTTGCCCTCGTCCGCGCCCTTGCCGAGGGCGTCGAAGCCGGTCTCGTGGGGGTCCACATGGCCGAGGTCGTTGCGGCCGAGATAGGACACCGCCAGCTCGCGGAACACATAGTCCAGCATGGAGGTGGCGTACTTGATGGTGTCGTTGCCCTGCACCGGACCCGCCGGCTCGAAGCGGGTGAAGGTGAAGGCGTCCACATACTCCTCCAGCGGCACGCCATATTGCAGGCCCAGCGAGATGGCGATGGCGAAGTTGTTGAGGAGCGAGCGGAGCGCCGCGCCCTCCTTGTGCATGTCGATGAAGATCTCGCCGAGGCGGCCGTCATCATATTCGCCGGTGCGCAGGTAGAGCTTGTGGCCGCCCACCAGCGCCTTCTGGGTATAGCCCTTGCGGCGGTCGGGCATCTTCTCCCGCTCGCGCACCCGGTGCTCGACGATGCGCTCCACCACCCGCTCCACGATCTTCTCGGTCACGGTGGCGACCCGCGCCGCGTTGGGCTGGGCCACCAGGGCCTCCACCGCGTCGTCCTCGTCCTCCTCGTCGGCCACCAGCTGGGCGTTGAGGGGCTGGCTGAGCTTCGAGCCGTCGCGATAGAGCGCGTTGGCCTTCAGCGCCAGGCGCCAGGACAGGAGGTAGGCCGCCTTGCAGTCTTCCACGCTGGCGTCGTTGGGCATGTTGATGGTCTTGGAGATGGCGCCCGAGATGAAGGGCTGCGCCGCCGCCATCATGCGGATGTGGCTCTCCACCGACAGATAGCGCTTGCCGAGCCGCCCGCACGGGGAGGCGCAGTCGAACACCGGCAGGTGCTGGGCCTTCAGGAAGGGGGCACCCTCGAGCGTCATGGCGCCGCAGACGTGGACGTTGGCCGCGTCGATGTCGATCTTGGAGAACCCAAGGAAGTTCAGGAGGTCGAACTTGGGATCGGCCAGCTGCGCGGCGGGCACGCCGAGGGCCTGGCTGAGGAATTCCTCGCCGAAGGTCCAGCGGTTGAAGGCGAACTTGATGTCGAACGCGGTCTTCACCGCGGCCTCGGCCTTGGCGATGGCCGCGTCGTCGAAGCCCTTGGTGCGCAAGGTGGAATGGTTGATGGCCGGGGCCTGGGCCAGCGAACCGTGGCCCACCGCATAGGCCTCCATCTCGGCGATCTCGGCTTCCGAGTAGCCGAGCGCCCGCAGCGCCTCGGGCACCGCCCGGTTGATGATCTTGAAGTAGCCGCCGCCGGCCAGCTTCTTGAACTTCACCAGGGCGAAGTCGGGTTCGATTCCGGTGGTGTCGCAGTCCATCACCAGGCCGATGGTGCCGGTGGGGGCGATCACCGAGACCTGGGCATTGCGGAAGCCGTGCTGCTCGCCCAGCGCCAGAGCCTTGTCCCACGCCGCGGTGGCATGGGCCACGAGGCGGGTGTCCGGGCAGGACACCTGGTCGAGGGGCACCGGCGCGATGGACAGGCCCTCATAGCCGTCCTTGAGGCCGTGGGCGGCGCGGCGGTGGTTGCGGATCACCCGCAGCATGGACTGGGCATTGGCGCTGTAGGCCGGGAACGGACCCAGCTGCGCGGCCATCTCGGCGGAGGTGGCGTAGCACACGCCGGTCATGATGGCCGACAGCGCGCCGCCGATGGCCCGGCCCTGGGGCGAGTCATAGGGAATGCCGCTCGACATGAGCAGGCCGCCGATGTTGGCGTAGCCGAGGCCCAAGGTGCGGTATTCATAAGACAATTCGGCGATGCGGCGGGACGGGAACTGGGCCATCAGCACCGAGATTTCCAGCACCACGGTCCACAGCCGCACCGCGTGCTCGTAGCTCTCCACGTCGAACCGCTTCTCGGCGTCGCGGAACTGCAGCAGGTTCAGCGAGGCGAGGTTGCAGGCGGTGTCGTCGAGGAACATGTATTCCGAGCACGGGTTGGAGGCCCGGATCTCGCCGCCCGCCGGGCAGGTGTGCCAGTCGTTCACCGTGGTGTGGAACTGGATGCCGGGATCGGCGCAATGCCAGGCGGCGGCGCCGATCTTCTCCCACAGCTCGCGGGCCTTCACGGTCCTGGCCACCTTGCCGTCGGTGCGGCGGATGAGGTTCCAGTCCGCGTCCTCTTCCACCGCGCGCAGGAAGTCGTCGGTGACACGCACGGAATTGTTGGAATTCTGGCCGGCCACCGTGATGTAGGCCTCGCCGTCCCAATCGGTGTCGTAGATGGAAACGTCGATGTCCTTGTAGCCCTGGCGGGCATACTGGATCACCCGGCGGATGGCGGCGTCGGCCACGCCGGCCTTGCGGGCGGCCTTGATCTCGCGCTTCAGCGCCGGGTTCTTCTCCGGCTCGAAGCAGCTGTCGCCCTCGCCCTCGCAGTTCACGCAGGCCTTCAGCACCGCCTTGAGATGCTTGGCATTGAGCCGGGAGCCGGTGACGAGGGCCGCGACCTTCTGCTCCTCGACCACCTTCCAGTTCACGTAGGCTTCGATGTCCGGATGGTCGGCGTCGACCACCACCATCTTGGCGGCGCGGCGGGTGGTGCCGCCGGACTTGATGGCGCCCGCCGCGCGGTCGCCGATCTTCAGGAAGCTCATGAGACCGGACGAGCGGCCGCCGCCGGACAGGCGCTCGCCCTCGCCGCGCAGGGACGAGAAGTTGGAGCCGGTGCCGGAGCCGTACTTGAACAGGCGCGCCTCGCGCACCCACAGGTCCATGATGCCGCCCTCGTTCACCAGGTCGTCGCTGACGGACTGGATGAAGCAGGCGTGCGGCTGGGGGTGCTCATAGGCCGAGGTGGAGGCGGTGAGCTCGCCGCTCTCGTGGTCCACATAGAAGTGGCCCTGGCCCGGCCCGTCGATGCCGTAGGCCCAGAACAGGCCGGTGTTGAACCATTGCGGCGAATTGGGCGCGGCCATCTGCATGGCGAGCATGTAGCGATGCTCGTCATAGAAGGCCTGGGCGTCGGCCTCGGTGTCGAAATAGCCGCCCTTCCAGCCCCAGTAGGTCCAGGTCCCGGCGAGGCGGTCGAACACCTGCTTGGCCGAGGTCTCGCCGATCAGGCGCTCCTTCTCGGGCAGGGCGGCGAGGGCGGCCTCGTCCGGCACACAGCGCCAGAGGAAGGAGGGAACGGTGTTCTCCTCCACCGTCTTGAGGCGGGCGGGCACGCCGGCCTTGCGGAAATATTTCTGCGCGAGGATGTCGCTCGCCACCTGGGAGAACTGGGCCGGGACCTCGATGCCTTCCTGGCGGAAGACCACCGAGCCGTCCGGGTTCCGGATCTCGCTCACGGTCTCGCGGAACGGAATGTCCGCGTAAGGGGAACGGCCCTCGTGCGTGTAGCGGCGTTCAACGCGCATGACCGGTGCTCCTTCGGCTCGGCCCCGTGCGGGCCGACCAGTCTAAATGATGAATGTGGCAGTCGAGACGACACGTCGGGCACGGCGCAGGACGCCGCGCCGTGGCGGTTCGCGGAACAGGGGTTCAGGGTGCGCGGCTGGCATCCACGACCATACATGTGGGACGCCCATCGCTCAGAGCCCGAACGCTAGTGCGAGTCTGGCCCCTGGGTCAAACCAGATTTTGCCTTGATCTGGGGCCTCAAACCCACCTCCATACTACATATGGTGGCGCCCATCGGGTTATCAAATCCCTAACGGGCCTTTACCCGGCTCGATTTTCGCGTCTTCGTGACATCGCGGCCGGGGCGGAGCGCGATGTCACGATCTTCACCGTCATCCACAGGCTGGGGGCGGGGGGTGCGGGGCGGCCCGGGCGCAACCAAAGCCCGTACCAGCGACGGTGTCATGCGCATCGCACATGCCCACCATGCAGAATGCGGTACCGGCGTGCGTGACAAAGCCGTGCGCAATAATCTATCAAGCGGCCCAGCCCTCTCGCACGCGGGACACTTTCGCCTCCCCCGCATCGCGATAGATTATTGCCCCACCCTCCGGCGCCGTGGCGCCCGTGGAGACCGGGCACGGAGCGAGGCGATCCGGGACAGTTGGAACAGGTCATGTCATCCACCACCGTCGTCGCGTCCGCCGACGAACACCGCGCCGTCAACCCGCGCTCCCGCGTGATCCTGGCCAGCCTCGTCGGCACCACCATCGAGTTCTACGACTTCTACGTCTATGCGACGGCGGCGGTGCTGGTGTTCCCGCACCTGTTCTTCCCGGCGAGCGACCCGACCACGGCGCTGCTCGCCTCGTTCGCGGTGTTCGGCGCGGCCATGGTGGCCCGGCCCTTGGGCGCCATCTTCTTCGGCCATCTCGGCGACAAGAAGGGCCGCAAGATCACTCTGGTGGGCGCCCTTTTGACCATGGGCATCGCCACCTTCCTCATCGGCCTTCTGCCCACCTATGCCACCGCCGGCTGGCTGGCCCCGACCCTGCTGGTGGTGCTGCGCCTGGCCCAGGGCTTCGCGCTCGGCGGCGAATGGAGCGGCGCGGCGCTGGTGGCCACCGAGAACGCCCCTCCCGGCAAGCGCGCGGTCTACGGCACCTTTCCCCAGCTTGGCGCCCCCATTGGCTTCATCATCGCCAACGGCCTGTTCCTGATCATCGCGGCGCTGATGCCCTCGACCGATCCGTCGCGGCCGTCCGACGCCTTCCTGTCCTGGGGCTGGCGCATCCCGTTCCTGTTCTCGGCGGTGATGGTGATCGTCGGCCTGTGGGTCCGCTTCAGCCTGGTGGAGAGCAAGGCGTTCGAGAACACGGTGAAGCGCGGCGGCATCCAGAAGGTGCCGCTGGTGGCGGCCTTCAAGAGCTACTGGCGCGAGATGATCCTCGGCACCTTCTACATGCTCGCCACCTACGTGCTGTTCTACCTGATGACCACCTTCTCGCTGAGCTACGGCCGCGCCGCCACCACGGCCGCCCTGCCGGGCCTTGGCTATGACTACCGCACCTTCGTGCTGATGATGATCGGCGGCGTGGTGTTCTTCGGCATCTTCACCCTGGTGTCCGGCCCCTGGGCCGATCGCTGGGGACGCCGGCGCACCCTCATCTGGATCACTTCGGCCATCGCCCTGTTCGGCCTCGCATGGGTGCCCCTGCTTTCCGCCGGCCCGGTGGGGGTGATGGCGTGGCTCATCATCGGCTTCACGCTGATGGGCCTCACCTTCGGCCCCATGGGCGCGCTCCTGCCGGAGCTGTTCCCGGCGAACGTGCGCTATACCGGCTCGGGCATGGCCTACAACGTGTCGTCCATCCTCGGCGCGGCGGTGGCCCCGTTCATCGCGGTGGCCCTATGGAGCTACGGCGGCGGCAGCCCGTTCTGGGTCGGCGTCTACCTCGCCGTGATGGCGCTGTTCACCCTGGTGGCGCTGATTCTCGGCAAGGAAACCCGCGACATCGACATCCACCATTGATGCAAGGGGGCTCAACGCCCCCCGTTGATCGGTAGAGGGGGGCTCACCCCCTTGCATCCCCGGCCGATTGGGAGTGAACCTCTTGCGCCCCACGGGCTTAGGAGGAGCGCCATGAAGAACGCCCGGCTGCAAACCGCCCGGTCGCCTGCGTCCCCGTTGCCTGCCTCCGAGTCGCCAACCTCCGAGTCGCCTGCCTCCGACACGCCTGCCTCCCCGTTGCCCGCCACCCCGTCCCTGCTGTGGCTCCGCGACGACCTGCGCCTTTCCGACAATCCGGCGCTCGCCGCGCTGGCCGAAGCGCGCGTGCCGCTGGCCGCGCTCTATGTTCTCGACGAGGACAGCCCCGGCGTGCGCCCGCTGGGCGGGGCGGCCCGATGGTGGCTCGCCCAGTCGCTGCGGGCGCTGGCGACCGACCTCAAGGACCGGGGCGTCCCCCTCATCCTGCGCCGGGGTCCGGCCAACCGCGTGGTGCCGGAGGTGGCGGCCCTGCTCGGCGCCGCCACCGTGGCCTTCAACGACCGTGCCGGCGCGGCGGAAACCAGGGTGGACCACGCGGTGGCCGCCCGGCTCCTGTCCGAAGACCGGCGCGTGCTCAGCTTCTGCGCCCATCTGCTGCACCCGCCCGGCAGCGTCGAAGGGGCATCCGGCGGCATGCCGCGGACCTTCTCGTCCTTCCTCCGCGCGGCTCTCAAGGCCCGGCGGCTCGACACCCCCCTGCCCGCGCCCAGGCACCTGGAAGGCGTCGCCCATCCCCCGCAGGGCGAGACGCTGGAGAGCTTCGGCCTTGAGCCCACGCATCCCGACTGGGCCGGCGGCCTGCGCACCGCATGGACCGCCGGCGAGGCGGCGGCGCAGGCGCGCCTCGCCGACTTCATCGACGGGGGGCTGACCGGCTACGCGGAGGGCCGCGACCGGCCGGACCAGGACCACGTCTCCCGCCTGTCGCCCCACCTGCGCTTCGGCGAACTCTCGCCGCGCCAGATCCTGACCGCCGTCCGCCACGCGGCCGACGCAGGCGCGGTGCCGCTGGCCGACGCCGACAAGTTCGAGGCCGAGCTTTACTGGCGGGAATTCTCCTACCACCTCCTCGCCGAGATGCCCGATCTGGCCCGGCGCAACATCCAAAGCAGTTTCGACGCCTTCCCCTGGCGCGAATGCCCCGGCGAGCTGAAGGCCTGGCACAAGGGCCTGACCGGCTATCCGCTGGTGGACGCCGGCCTGCGCCAGCTCTGGCAGACCGGATGGATGCACAACCGGGTGCGCATGGTGGTGGCCTCCTTCCTCACCAAGCATCTGCTGCTCGACTGGCGCTCGGGCGAGGACTGGTTCTGGGACACGCTGGTGGATGCGGACGGCGCCAACAACGCCGCGTCCTGGCAGTGGGTGGCAGGCTCCGGCCTGGATGCCGCACCCTATTTCCGCATCTTCAATCCGGTGACCCAGGGCGAGAAATTCGACCCCGACGGCGCCTATGTGCGCACCTATGTGCCGGAGCTGAGGAAGCTGCCGGCGGCCCTCATCCACAAGCCGTGGACGGCGGACGCGGAGACGCTGGCCCATGCCGGCATCCGCCTCGGCCACACCTATCCGCGCCCCCTGGTGGACCATGGCGCCGCGCGGGAGCGGGCGCTGCGCGCCTTCGAATCCACACGGAAATGATGGGACTTGTCATGTTGATACGGCGGGGCACGTTGAGTAACCTGCCACCACATTCATTGAAGGCTTTGCTCCGCACATGATCCGTAACGGCCTTGTGGACTCCATCGGCAACACTCCCCTCATCCGTCTGAAGCGCGCTTCCGAAGAGACCGGCTGCGAGATTCTCGGCAAGGCCGAGTTCCTCAATCCCGGCCAGTCGGTGAAGGACCGCGCGGCGCTGGGCATCATCAAGGACGCGGTGGCGCGCGGGGCGCTCAAACCCGGCGGCGTCATCGTGGAAGGCACCGCCGGCAATACCGGCATCGGCCTCGCGCTGGTGGCCGCCCCGCTCGGCTTCCGCACCGTCATCGTCATTCCCGAGACCCAGTCCCAGGAAAAGAAGGACATGCTGAAGCTCGCCGGCGCCACTTTGGTGGAGGTGCCCGCGGTGGCCTATGCCAATCCCAACAATTACGTGAAGGTCTCCGGCCGCCTCGCCGAGGCGCTGGCCAAGACCGAGCCCAACGGCGCCATCTGGGCCAACCAGTTCGACAACGTGGCCAACCGCCAGGCCCATCTGGAGACCACCGGCCCCGAGATCTGGGAGCAGACCGGCGGCAAGGTGGACGGCTTCATCTGCGCGGTGGGCACGGGCGGCACGCTGGCCGGCATCGCCATGGCGCTGAAGGCGCGCAACCCGGCCGTCCGCATCGGCCTCGCCGATCCCATGGGGGCGGCGCTCTATTCCTATTACACGACGGGCGAACTGAAGGCGGAGGGCTCCTCCATCACCGAGGGCATCGGCCAGGGGCGCATCACCGCCAACCTCGTGGACGCGCCCATTGACACCGCCTTTCAGATCCCGGACGAGGAAGCCCTGCCCGTGGTGTTCGACCTGCTGCAGCACGAGGGCCTGTGCCTCGGCGGCTCCTCGGGGGTGAACGTGGCCGGGGCCATCCGCCTCGCGAAGGAGATGGGGCCGGGCCACACCATCGTGACCATCCTGTGCGACTACGGCACCCGCTACCAGTCCAAGCTGTTCAACCCCGAGTTCCTGCGCTCCAAGAACCTGCCGGTGCCGGAATGGCTGGAGCGCAAGAGCGAGGTGCCGAACGTGCTGGTCTGAGCCGGCGCGTTCCGCTAAACGGCCGGGGCGCCGCAGCCCCGGCCCAAAAGCATGCGAGAGACACGACCATGACCGACAGCCCGGCCATCGACACGCCCGCGAGCCCCTTTGTTTCCACCCAATGGCTTGCCGCCAATCTCGATGCGCCGGACCTGGTGGTGGTGGACGCCTCATGGCACATGCCCAATTCCGGCCGCAGCGGGGCCAAGGAACATCTGGAACGGCACATTCCCGGCGCGGTGCATTTCGACATCGACGCCATCGCCGACCACTCCACCCCCCTGCCCCACATGCTGCCCGATGCCCACGCCTTCGCCGTGGCGGTGGGGGGGCTGGGCATCGGCGACGGGCTGCGCATCGTGGTCTATGATTCGGTGGGCCTGTTCTCGGCGCCCCGCGTGTGGTGGACCTTCCGGGCCTTCGGCGCGCATGACGTGAAGATCCTCGACGGCGGCCTGCCCAAATGGCTGGCCGAGGAGCGCCCGGTGGACGACGGGGCGGTGCGCCGGCTGCCGGCCGTCTTCAGCCCACACTTCGACCATTCCCTCGTCGCCGACATGGAGCGGGTGGACGCGGCCCTGAAGAGCGGCAGCGCCCAGGTGCTCGACGCCCGGCAGGACACCCGCTTCCGCGGCGAAGCCCCTGAACCTCGGGAGGGCCTGCCCTCCGGCCACATGCCCGGCAGCTTCAACTTGCCCCACGGCCGCCTGGTGAAGGACGGACGCCTGGTATCGCCGGACGAGATCCGCACGGTGGTGGAGGCCACGGGGCTCGATCTGTCGCGCCCGGTCATCACCTCGTGCGGCTCGGGCGTGTCGGCGGCCATCCTGTGGGTGGCGCTGGAGCTGATCGGCAAGACGCCGCTCGCCCTTTATGACGGCTCGTGGACCGAGTGGGGCGCCAGCGGCAAGGAGATCGCGGTCGGCTGACGGCGCGGCGGAGACGGGCACGTCTCCCCAAGTCATGTACGTCTCCGCCTCCTGAGCCGGTTCGCGATCTCCGGCAACACCGCTCGCCGGGATTTCCAGATGGTTCGAGCTTGAGCTAGGCTTGCGGCAGATCCTTCGCCGGGAGGGTCTGGCCGAGGGGGGCTTGCTTGCGTCGCCGCATCTGGATCGTCGTCCTCTTCGCCTTGGCCGCGGTGCTGCTGGCACGGCTCTTCGTGGTCACCCGCGATCTGCCGGAGACCGTCACGGCCGCCCATTTCGAAACCCTGCGCGCCGACCATCCGCGCATGCGCGCCTTCCTCCACCGCATGCCCAAGGGCGGCGACCTGCACACCCATCTGTCGGGCGCAGTCTATGCCGAGCGGTTTCTGGCCTGGGGGGTGAGCGACCGCCTGTGCTTCCGCCGCGCCGACATGACCCTCCTGCCCCGCCCGGACGCCGCCGCGCCGGACCAGCCGTGCGGGCCGGACCCGGCCGTGGTCCCGCTGGCGGATGCCGTGTCCGGCCCGCAGGGGCAGACCACCTACGATCTCATCCTCAATGCGCTCTCCACCCGCTGGTTCCTGCCGACCCTGGCGGTGCCTTCGGGCCATGACCAGTTCTTCGCCACCTTCAGCAAGTTCAACGCCGCCACCGGCGGGTCGGACTGGGACCAGACCGCCCGCCGCATGGCGGAGATGGTGGTGGACCAGCTGAAGCAGTACGACGCCTCGAAGGTCCAGTATGTGGAGTTCATGGTCACCTTCTTCGAGGGCGCCGACCGCGAGCGCATGACCCAGGCCATCGGCGAGGCGGGGGAGCCCGCGGCCATGCTGGCGGCGCTCCAGCGCAGCGGCCTTGACGCAGCGGTGGCCGCCAAGGCGCGGCAGGTGGCCGCCATCGTCGCGCACATCGAGGCCCTGCGCGCCTGCGCGGGCGATGCCACCCGTCCCGGCTGCGGTGTCACCTTCCGCTTCATCGCGCAGGTGAACCGCAACAGCGCGCCGGCGGCGGTCTTCGCCCAGACGGCGCTGGCGGCGGGCCTTGTGCGGGCAGCGCCCGGCATGGTGGTGGGCCTGAATTATGTGGGGCCGGAAGACTATCGGGTGTCCCTGCGCGATTATCGCACCCACATGAAATGGATCGGCTTCCTGGCCGGCGCGGACGTGCCGGTGGCGCTCCATGCCGGCGAGCTGTGGCTGGGGCTGGTGCCGCCGGCCGACCTCGACTTCCACATCCGGGAAGCGGTGGAGGTCGCCGGCGCCCGCCGCATCGGCCACGGCACGGCGGTGGGCTTCGAGCGCGACATGGACGGCCTGCTGGCGCAGATGCGCCGGCGCGGCGTCACCATCGAGATCGCCCTCACCTCCAGCGACGTGATTCTCGGCGTGCGCGGCAAGGAACACCCCATCGTCACCTACCTCAACGCCGGCGTGCCGGTGACGCTCGCCACCGACGACGCGGGCGTGTCGCGCATCGACCTCACCAACGAGTATTTCCGCGCCGCGCGCGACCACGGGCTGGACTACGCCCGGTTGAAGGCCATCGCCCACACCGCCCTCGCCCATTCCTTCCTCACCGAAGCGGAGAAGGACCGCGAGCGCGCCCGCCTCGACCGGGCGTTCGCCGATTTCGAACAGGGCGTGAGGGAGGAGCAGCCGGCTTTGGCGCAGTTCGCGGCGGTGCTGCGGGGCCTGATCCCCCTGCCCTTTCCCCTGCCGCGCTGACGCCCACAGATCAGGTGCGGTAGCCTTCCTCCGCCAGCACCTGCCTCACCACCGGCCGCGCCCGCACCCGCTGGTAGTGGGCGGAAACGCGCGGCGGCAGCGGAATGCCGGTCTTCTCCGCCCAGAACTCGTTGTAGAACAATGCCGCATCGGCAATGGAGAAGTTTGGGCCAACGGCATAGCCCTCGTCCGGCAGGCGCTTGTCCAAAATGCCGAACGCCTGCTCGACGATCTCCCGGCCGTGGGAGGTCACGTCGTCCTTCAGCTGCTGTCCGGGCTTCGCTCCGCCCGACGAAATGTAGCGTTCGGACGTGAAGATGCGCGTGAAGCCTTCGCCATGCAGCTGGATCAGCGCGAATTCCAGCAGATCGACGGCCTGCGCCGCCAGCGCGGGATCATCAGGCAGAAGCTTGGCGCGCGGGTAGGTTTGCGCCAGCCATAGCGCGATGGACTTGAAATCGGTCAGCGCGCTGCCATCGTCGAGCACCAGCGTGGGGATCGTGCCCCTGGGATTGATCTTCAGATATTCTGGCCGCAGGTGATCCCCCGCCGGGATGTTGACGACCCAGACCTCGAACGGCAGTTCCAGCGTTTCGAGCAGGATGTGGATGCCGGTCGAACACGAACCCGGCGTCATGTAGAATTTCAGTGCCATGGCGCGCGCCAAGCAAGAATGCCGCCATGAATGCTTCCCGACACCGTGCCGGATCAATCGAGGGCCGGAACCGGCCCGCGTGGTGACCGGAATCGCTATTTGGCCGTTGATTTCGGTCAAGGCTCATCAGCCGGCTAAGCTACAGAATTGAAAAAAGGCATCCGTTTCCGGCGCAAAGGCCTGACACGCCGTTGCAGCACGACCTTGGGGGAGAGAAAAGGCATGGCAATCAACGATGAACTCACCCTCAAGGCCATCGACGACGAAGGCGCGTCTGCGCTGATCCCCCCCGCCGTTGAATCGAGCCTCGCCGACGAACGACGCGAAGCAGCACAGGAAGCGGAATTGTCGGCCGTGGCGGCCATCGCCAGCGCGAGCCCCGAAGGCGGCGGACTGAACGCCGGGATCGAGGCCATTATTGCCGGTGCAGCACCCGACGACGCCCTGCGCCTGCGCAAATCGCTGGGATTGCCGAAGCCCGCCGGGCACACCCGGGTGACCAGCGACGAACTGGCCGATGACTGGCGCCTGGGCGGCTACCCGTTCAAGTACAAGATGCTGCGGAGCGACTACGAACGCGACAAATTCATTCTCCAGACCGAGCTTTTGAAGCTCCAGTCCTGGGTGAAGGACGCCCAGCAGCGCGTCATCATCCTGTTCGAGGGGCGCGATGCCGCCGGCAAGGGCGGGGCGATCAAGCGCTTCATGGAGCATCTCAATCCCCGCGGCGCGCGGGTGGTCGCCCTGGAGAAGCCGAGCGATGTCGAGCGCGGTCAATGGTATTTCCAGCGCTATGTGGAGCACCTGCCCACGCGAGGCGAGATCGTGCTGTTTGACCGCAGCTGGTACAATCGCGCGGGTGTCGAGCGTGTCATGGGCTTCTGCTCGGACGATGAATACCGTGAATTCCTGCGCCAGGCGCCGGATTTCGAGCGCAACCTGGTGCGCAGCGGCATTCACCTGATCAAGTTCTGGTTCTCCGTGAGCCGCGATGAACAGAGGCGCCGCTTCAAGGAACGCAAGGTTCACCCGCTCAAGCAGTGGAAGCTCTCCCCGGTGGATCTGGCCTCCCTCGACAAATGGGAGGACTACACCCGCGCCAAGGAAGCCATGTTCTTTCACACCGACACGGCGGATTCGCCCTGGACGGTCATCAAGTCCGATGACAAGAAGCGCGCGCGCCTCAACGCCATGCGCTACGTGCTGCATTCGCTGCCCTACAAGGACAAGGCCCCGGCGCGGATCGGCATCGTCGACAATTTGCTGGTGGGACGCGCCAACACCATCCATGAGCGCGGCGAATTCAACTATACCTAGTCCCGGCAGCTTGGCCGGAGGCAGACCTCACATTGGCCCATGGTCTTCGACCGAGGCCCAGAAGGCACGCTCAAGCGCCGCGCGGGCTTGGCCAAAGGCCCCTGAGCCCGGCTCAGGGTTCAATGGTATCAGCTCCTGCGCCCGCGAAGCGCCCGGCCGACCTTCTGCCCCACCTCGCGCAGTTCGGTGATGCCGAGCGCCCACGCCGCCACGGCATAGACCCCGATGCCGGCAAGGCACAGCACCGCCCCGCGGACCAGAATGGCGATCACGCCGTTGCCCGGCAGGATCGCCACAAGGCCCGTGCGCAGCACAAGGCCAATGCCGATCGCGACCACGGTCGCGAGGCTGAGCCGCCAGACCCCGGAGAGCATGCCGGGCGCGGTCGAAAGCGACCCGCCCCGCGCCGCCGCCTCCGTCTCGAAGCGCCGGCGCTGCAGCCAGCCGAGCAGGAAGACATAGGCGAGGATCGCGGTGGAACTGGCCGCCGCCAGTCCTTCCGCGCCGAAGCGCTCGCGCAGCACCACGTAAAGCGGGATCATGGCGAAGGTCACTGCCGTGCCCACCAGGGTCGGCAGCCATGTGGAGCCGAGCGCATAGAAGCCACGGCTGATCACGCTCTGCGCGGCCCAGCCGCCGATGCCGATGGTGAGCAACGCAAGGATCCGCGATGTCTCCAAAGCATCCGCCGCAGTGAAGCGCGATCCGAACATCCCCCAGATCAGATAGACCGCCTCATAGCCCGCAACGATCAGGCACACGCCCGCCGCCAGGATGGCCACCAGCATCAGCCGGATGGCGCGCGACAGCACGCCATAGGCCTCCACCACGTCCCCCGCCGCGACCAGGCGGCTGATGGTGGGATAGGAAGCCACGCCCAGCGCCATGCCGAAGATGCCGATGGGCACCTTCATGAGCGTGCGGCCGTATTGCAGCTGCGCCAGGGCGCCGGCGGCGAGGAAGGAGGCCTGGTTCTTGATGATCCATTCGTCCACCACGACGATGGAGAAGCCGATCATGATCGGCAGCGACAAAAGCAGGTAGCGGTGCAGGTCGGCGCTGCGCAGCGACAGCGCCACATGCCAGCGCATATGCGTTCTGAGGCAGCCGAACAGGGGCAGGGCGAAGGGCCCGAGGATCGAGCCGGCGAGGACGCCCCAGGCGAACCCTTCCGCACCCAGATCCGGATAATAGGCGCCGACGAGGCCGCCCAGGATGATGCAGGCCGAATAGATAAGCGGCGCCAGCGCCGGCAGGGCATGGCGGTCCTGCGCCATCAGCGCGGCCGAGAGCAGGCCGCCCAGGATGTGGAAGAACTGCGCCGGCAAAATGATGCGCATGAGGCGCACCAGCTCGTCGATCTCCGCCGCCTCGGTGAAGCCCGGCGCCACGAGGGTGGCGAGCGGCCGGGCGAAGACCATCATCAGCGCGATGCCCAGCGAGCCGACCACGACAATGAAATTGGCGATGACGCTGAAGGCTTCCCAGCCGCGCTTCGTATCGCCCGCCTCAAGATATTTGACGAAGATCGGGATGAAGACGATGGACAGCGCGCCGGCGGCCAGGAGGTAGTTGAGAAAGTCCGGCAGGGTGAAGGACGCGAAATAGAGGTCCGCCTGCCGGCTCGCCCCCAGCGTGCGGCCGATGATCTGCTCCCGCACCAGACCGAGGATGCGGCTGAGGAAGATCGAGGCACCCCAGATCGCCGATGCGATGCCGATGGTGCGCGCCTGGCTCGATCGCTTGCTCGGTTCCTTGCTCGATCCGTTGGGCGGCATCTCGCTCCCGTTCAAGTCCTGCTCCTTCTGCGTCGCGACGGACGAACACGCCCTTCTCCCCATCCTTGGGCGGCTTCGCAAGCCCCGCCGCGGATAACGCGCTCCCTTTCTTTGCGTCCAGCGCGATTGACGCGAACCGATGCGATCGGAACGCGCTTCAGGCGCGATGCAACCATCAGGTGATATGCGCGCGGGATGGGGCGGCCGGATGGCCCGCAGCTGTGCGGCGCGCTGTTGCAGAATGGCAACCGGCCGCGGCGTTCGACGCGCTCCCGAATGAACCGCGCGGATTTGGCGCGCATTATGCGTGGGGCGGCTCCGACCCGGAATTTTGGTCGGGTTTCCAACGTCGAACCCTACAAGGAGCTACTCTTGCCCTCATTGCAGGAAACCCGAACCGTCGTGACATTGGCGCCCGCGAAGCCTGTCGGATTGGCCGATCTCGGCATGCCATTGGTCGACAGCACCGTGGTCAAGAAGGGGCGCGTGCATGAGTATCTGCAACTTCTGACGGACGGCAAGATCGGCCGTCGCTTCCAGGACATTCGCGTCGTCGCACTCAAGACGGTCGAGGCCGAGGTCCCTTCCGCCAAAGTGTTCGTCCAGTTCGAGGTCTTCGGCGACAACACGGCGGCGCCGACAAACGGGGTCGGTTTCGAAGCCGTTCTCCTTGCGGGCGAGCAGCAACTGGCCACCCTGTCATCGAGCAGCCTGTTCCTGCCCTACGCCAATTTCTGGTATCCGAACCGCTTCGTGTTCGAGGTGTCGATCGCGGACTTCGATCAGGCCGACCGGCTGGACTTCATCGCGAAGCCCGAGGAGGTTCGCGCTCTCTAGATCACGCGCTGATCAGCTTGCATGGCAAGCTGATCAGCCACCGCGTTCTCTTTCTTGGCGTTCAAAGGGCGTTTCTCCGGAAAGCAGGCGACGGTGAACCCGGCTGTCACCGGTCCGAAGGGACGGACGGATACCCGGCACGCACGTCTGCAGGATCTTGAAGCCTTCGGCGCGCCGGGTCTTGCGCCCGCCATGGTCTCGTAGAGATCTGGCGCTTGAAAGCGGCAGGCTGGCCAGAGCCAATAGCGAGCGAAGTCATATGAGCTATCCCCTCGTCAAACGCGTGCCGCATCGGATGCTCGGCGAAATGCTGCGGATGATGTTGAGCGAGCAGGTGTATTTCGACCTGACCCTGGAAGAGGGCCGGACACTCTCGCGCGCCTTCACCGCCGTGGCCCATGACTGGCGGCGCACCGATTTCATTTATCTGAGCCCGGTCGGAAGCGATGTTGAATTCTCGGCCGCAGTCACGCAGGACGGCCTTGATGTGGAAGCGGCGGATGGACGCCGCCATCTGAATTGGGACGATGTGACGGAACTGGCCGAGCGGTTGGCCGTGGAGTGAGACCGCGACCTGATATTTCCCCTGCCGCCTGGAAGACGCACGGACAAGACGGCGCGCAGAACAGAAGACGTTAAGATAAGAAGACGTGCAGACAAGCTTCAAAGGCGCAGTGCTTTGGCCTGTACTATCGAGACACGCAGGCTGCGACACAATACCAGCGGCCCCGGTCTCCGACCGATGCCAAGTGGGCGACGCTCAAAGTAGGTGACGCTCAAACGCCGCGCAGGCCGGACCAAAGGCCCATGAGTCCAGCTCATGAGCCTTTGGTCCGATGGTAAATGCGATTTCAGGGGATGCCGCCGTACCCTACCGCGCCCTCGTCCTGATCCCCTCCCCCGTCCGAGCCCGTGACGCTCCTGGTGACGCTCCTGGTGGCGCCGGATGACCTACGAGCCGACTAAGCATTGCAAGCCTGTGGTGCAAATATTCGCGTTCGGCGTCATCTCAACACGCGCGCACAGATCCATGAATCCCATGGTCATCTGAGATCATCGGCCTGTGGCAGGCGTTAGAAAGCACAGACCCCACCGACAGACCAGAGGTAACAATGTACATCACAGTCTTGAATTGCATCCTGACGCTGCATCAAAGTCGCGTGCTCCTCTGAGGCGAAGGACGCTTCGGCTAAAATTCAAAAATGAGCGCTTGCCTCCCCTGAAACTTTCTGCAACATTATATTTCAATTAAAACAATAACATAATATCAAGAATATAAAACACAGCATCTGATCAGATTCAATGTAGCGGCTGACTTACTTGTTCCGCTGATCGATTATGTTGTGTTTTCGGTGCGCCATGAACGAAATTTCCGCCTATGAACAATGGATTGCGGAAGGCGGACCCGGCCGGGCCGGACTTGCGCCGGACTTGTTCGCGAAATTCTCGGCCCTTCTGGCCATCCTGAAGAACGAACTCTACATATTGCGGGCCGCGCTTCTTCCCACTGCTCTCCAGCCATGGAAGCACGTCGACACGACGCCTCCCCCGGGGGGCAATCTGATGCATGTGCTGCTTGTCGATCTCGCACATAAGTTGAGCGTCGCGCGCGATACGACCAATAGATGTCTGACGGTCTCTTTGCAGGCGTCCGTTGAAGCGACAGACTTGGGCGGGAGGGTTCAGCGCGCCATCGAGGACGATCTGCGCAGCGTTGAAAAAGCAAACCAGCAGATTGAACTGCTGGGCGCACTGCGGATCGGACACGAGGCCGTACTCCGCGCAGCAAGGCAACAGCTGCAAGGCAGCGAAGGCTTCAAGAACGGGTTTCTGACGGCTCTTTCCCTCGGCATCCACAACCCGGTCAAGGCCAATATGGACGCCGCAAACCTGGCGATCGCGCGGATCAATACGGAAGCCGCCATCGCCAACGCCACCGCAATGGCGGCGCGCGCGCATCAGTCGGAAGTGGTCGCGTCGCACCAGATTCTGCAGCGCATCAACGCCCTCCATAGCTTTCTCGTCGACCGCCACAATGATCTCCACGAGGGCGTCGACTTGATCGAAAGCGCGTTACCCCAGATTGCCCGGGCCGACGAAACCACCCGGGAAGCCGTTCGCCAGATCTATTGCACACGGGCGCGACCTGCCATGCAGCGCCTTGAGCTATGGGCCAAAAATCCGCAATGAGGCGACAGACACCGAAAGGCTGAAGGCGATGCCCGACCCATCCGAGGACGTGCCGGCGGACGGCAACGACGGCCATGCCGAACTGGAGGCCCTGGTTTCGCCGAAGGTCGACGAGAAGGGAAACCCGGTGCTCAGCCCGCTGAAACAGGGTTGGCACTATCTGCAAGTCTATCTGAACTATGGCGTGCGGTTGCCGACAGATGATGCCGAACTGCGCATCGTATTGGCAAACGCCAGTCTCGCTGAGATGCCTTATTACGCCAGCATGAAATCCGGTCTGTCCCTGATCAAGACGGCCTGCAAGGAATTCATGACCGATGGCCTGCCGGACATGCTGGGCGTGGGCAACGACCTGAAGCGCTTCGCGGAGAATGCGGTCAAGGGCGAAGGCGACCTCATGGGTGTCGTCGAGCAACTGGTGAAGGACGGCGACCTGGATTCCGCCGCCGAGCTGATCAAGGCCATGCGCGATGATGCCCAAGCGGCCGTCGCCCGCACCCTGCGCGTGGAGAAGAGCCTCGGCAAATTCTCCGGCGACCTCGGCGACGCGGCGGGCAAGCTCGAGGTGGCCCAGGGGGAGATCGAGAGCGACCACAGTCTGCAGTCCGCGACCATCGCCGCCCTTCAGGGCGACGAGAAAACGGCTGGCTCGCTGGCCCAGCTGCAAAAGGCCAAAGCGGAACTCGAGGATCAATACGACCACGAGGTGGCTGTGGCCGCGACGACGCCCACTTATGCCTGGGTCGGTCCGCCCATCGGCCTGATCGCCGCGGTTGTCGTGGCCGGCGTCTATGGCGACCGCGCCACCAAGACCCTTCGGGAAGTCGAGCAGCGCAGGAAGGACATCGCCGATAAGAGCTTGGAGCTCGACAAGGCGCTGCGTGTGCGCGACGTAAGCCGCCTCGCCGAACGCACCGTCGCCAATGCCTCCCGCTACACGGCGCTGGCCATCAGCCATGTGCAGGTGGTCAAGACCGCCTGGAACGGGCTCGGATCCGACCTCCAGTCGATTGCCGGCTTTCTCAAGGCATCGGTGCGCACCGGCGCGGCTGCAAACAACAGTCCCTTGATTTCCGATCGGGCCCTGACGGTTCTCCTGAACAATGTCGAGAAGAAATGGGCGGAGCTCTACCCCAATCTGGTCATTCTTACCCAGGCGCCCTATATCAAGATCGACCCGAACCCCTCGACCATGGCTGACCAGGCCAAGGCCATGGACGCAGCAATGACCAAGAAAATCTAGGCGAGGGGAAGACGGTCATGGCCGAGCAGACGGACGAGCGAACAGACGCGCAGACCTGGACACGCACGGCACGTCCCTGGTCCACGCTCTATGCGGACGCCGCCCTCAAGCGGCTCGGTCTGCCGGCGTTTACGGTGGTGGAGCCCGGTGCCGGCATCTACCGGCACCCGCTGCTGGTCTGGAGCGCGGTTCGCAAGGCCGCCCGAAAGGCCGCGGACGCCCCCTACCTGATGGTCTGCTGCGACGTGCTTGTCCTCGACGAGGACATGATCGTGGACCGGCCCGCCTTCATCATCGCCCGCCGGATCGAAACCGGTCCGCGCGCCGGTGTGATCATCGACAGGATCGCGCAGCCCGATCCCAGTCTCCTCCTCATGACCCAGCAGATCGTCGAGGCGGCAAGCGGCAAGGCATCGGCCCTTTCGATCACCCTCGTCGTCACGAATGCCGAGGGCACGCCCCTCGAGATCGGCTATGATCTCACGCCCGCCGCGAACGCGGAATTCTGCAAGGCCATCGTGCTGGAACCCGGCGAATCCGTGTTCAGGGGCCTGCATCCGGGGGATGCGGGCCTTGGCATCATCGGGCTGGGCGAACAGCCGGCGCTGCTGCTGGAAACCCAGTTCCAGCTCGCGAGCCTGCGCTTCGCCGAGGATCCCGAGCATGCGCGCCAGCTGCTATTCTGGATCGTCGAACTCCTGTCCGGCAACCCAAGTCTGGCCGAACTCGCACTGCAGGCCCGCGCGCTCTACGACACGGTGTCACTTCTTTCCGGTGAGGCAAAGAACGGCGTGCTGGTTCCGGCGCTCGACCACGCCGTCTATGCGGACCAGGCGGACCAGTGCCTCAAGCTGCTGACGGGTCGCGACCAGCGCCTTGCCGACATGAGACAGGCGACCCGATCGGACCGGCAGTGGCTCGACGACGCGCGGGCGATGCTTGCCGACCGCACCAACGAACTCGATCTCAACGACAGGCTCGTGGCACAGGCCCGCCGCACCCGTGATCAGGCCGAGGAAGCCCGCTCCGATGTTTTGGGCCAGTTGCTCGATACACGCCTGACGCTGGAGCAGGCAAAGACGACCTTCGACATGGAGATCGAACGCTGGAAGCGGGCGCAGATGCAGGCGGCGGCCGTCGATCTCGTGACCAATTCGCTGTCCCTTCTCTCCAAGGTACCGGCGATCGTGGTCGGTGCCGGCGATGTGAGTGCGATCGGCCAGGTGTTCGTCGGCGACGTCACGCAGATCGCCGGGCAGGCCGGAAAGATGCTCGGTGCCGACCAGAGCGTAACCAAGCTGGTGAAGGGCCAGACGTTCTCGTCCTGGGCGGGCAAGATCGAATCGGCCCGCGGTCCGTTTGCCAGACTTTCGAAGTCGAACAAGATTGACCAGAACGCCAAGCAGCTCTCCTCCTGGGCGCAAGGCAAGGCCGACTCTTTCCTGCCCAAGGGCAAGCCGCTGCCGGCGAGGAACCAGGCCGCTGCCAATCCGCAACCTGCCGCTGCGCCCGACCGCGACAAGGCCGATGGCATGCGTGACAAGGTCGAAAGCGCGGCCGGCGATGCCAAGGGCATCTTCGACGCCGCCATGCGCCTGAAGGAAGTCGGCGAGGCCGCGGAGGCCATGGAGCAGAGCAGCGCCGAACTCCTCGGCCTCGCCGAAGGCTCCATCGGCGACAGCCTCTCGACCGTCGAGCCTGCCGGCATCGACATGGCGACCGGGGGAGCGCAGCTGTGGCAGAACCTCGCCATCGACGTCGAGAACATGTTCGAGAATCTGGCCGGCGGTGACGTGAAGTCGATTCCCGGCGCGACCGAGTACCGCCTGGCCTTCCGCAAGCTGTTCGTCGCCGGACAGGCCATGAGCGTGGCGCGGCTGGCCCTCGCCAAAGCCAACACCGACCTTGCGGTGGCGCTCCTGCGCAAGCGCTCGGCCGCCAAAGCGCTCGACACCATGGAGCAGAGGGTCGGAAAGCTCGGCGCGCAGGTGGCCGAGGACGAAACCGTTCAGAACACGCTGTTCGAGCGCGTCGTCGAAGCCAAGCGGGGCGTGTTCCTGGCGATGGAGGCCTATCGCCGGGCCTTCTGCTATTTCTCGCTCGTTCCGCTGGAGTCCTTGCCGGCCCTGCCGAGAATTACCGATACCGTCGACGAGTTCAGCAACAAGGTGCGCCAGATCGCCGGCCGGGCCTTTGAACTTGAGGCGGTCGAGCAGATGACCGGAATGCCATCGACGACCACCAATATCGAGATCGTCGTCTCCGATCCTGTTGAACTGACGGGCGTTGTCGGCAAGCGCAAGGTCGAGGTCACGGTGCCGGACGATTCCCCGGCATTCAGATCTTTCGCGCGGGTGCGCGTCTCGCGTATCCGGGTCTATGCCGAGGGCGTCACATCGCCCGTTCCGATCCTCGTCCGCATCTCGTCGAACGGCATCTACCGCGACCGCGTGCGCAGCGGCCCCGGTTCCCCGCCCCGCTGGGTCGACTTCTCCGGAAAGAAGTTCAGCCGAGTCTTCGTCTACAAGGACCAGATTTCACCGCCGCTGGTGGAAGCCGACACGGTCGAGCGTTTCCGCAATGATGTCTTTCGCCCGACGCCCTTCACAACCTGGACCCTTGTTTTCGAGCGCCAGGACGGCGCGGCGATCGACCTCACCGGCCTGTCCGCGATCCGCATGCAGTTTTCGGGCGAATGCTCGGCCTTGTGAAGAGGTTTTCAATGAACGACGCGACCGTCAAGACACCCGTGGACACGCGGGGCACAGAGGTCGAAAAAGCCAAGGACGAGCCTGGCAAAACCTCGCAGTGGCGCAGCTTGATGCAGGCGACATCCTCGCCGATCAAGCTGTTCGCCCTGATCGTTCTGGTCTGCAACACCGTGTTCGGAGCTGCCGCTGCAATCACGTCTCCCGCCAACTTCATGTATACGCTGCATGCCTTTCTGGCGGTGGTCGCGTCATTCGTATTGATGGCCATCTGGAGCCCGCGATCCTTCTATTCCCCCGCAGAGCTGAAAACGCTGCTTGAAGTCGAGCAGCAGGTGGGCCGGCCCGTCTTCCCGGAAAGCAAGCCATGGATGATGACGCTCTCGTTCTTCGTCGGCTTGCTCGTCTATGCGATCTATCAGTTCGCCACCCGATGATCCGAACAGGGATCTCATCCAGAACACCGTGATCGGCCTTGCCTCCAAGACCGATGCGGAGCGCGAAATGTGCGCTCGGCGCATGGCGGCCGACGGACACGTCTTCAGGCTTCACTGCACCTCGGCCCGAGGCTGCCGCATCCGCATCGGATCTTTCGGTGCAGACTGGAGCGATTTCCGCTCGCCCTGGCTCACGGCAATCGCTCAAGAGTCTTGTGTTGACGCGTTTTCTTCACGCGAACCGGTATCCACTTCGCGCGAAAACGCTCGAGAACGATTTCCGCTCGCCCTGGCTTACGGCAATCGCTCAAGAGTCTTGTGTTGACGCATTTTCTTCACGCGAACCGGTATCCACTTCGCTCAAAAACGCTCTAATTGCTGAGGAAGGTCCCCATGATGTCGCGCAGGGATCTGTCGTCCTGGATGCGGGGACAGGTCGTGGTGGCGGAATAAGCGCGTCCGTCGGCGGTCCCGTCGCCAAATCCGTCGCTGCGGGCCAGCGCGTCGGCACCGGCCCCTGCCTTGGAGGCATCCGAGGCGAAGGCCACGTTGAACCCCAGGCGGGCTTTCTGCGCATCGGTCAGGAGGCTCTCCTGGCTGCAGGCGTCGGTGATGCTCTTCACCAGCCCGGAGAGATAGCCGAAGGCATAGGCCTTCCGGTCCGCAAAAACCTGCGCACGGTACTGCCCGGCGGCAAGGCCGGCGATGAAGACCGGCTGCTTGTAGATCGAGGGCGGCTCGGCCGGCGCGGCGGTCGCCGGTGCGGGCGATGGAGCAGGTGCGGGAGAGGGAGAGGGAGAGGAGGGAACGGGCGTGCGCGATGGCGTGTTGCCCGGGCGATCCTGGGCCGGGAACCCGACAGCCCGGCTCACGTTGCCGTCCGCTTCGAACGTGATGGTGTGCGTCGCTTCCCCGCTGGTCTCCGTCACGGAACTGTTGAAGGCGGCGAGCCGGGCACCACTAAACGCGGTGGTGGCATTGTAATAATTGAAGGAGCCGGCGTTCTTCGGCACCGCGAACTTCTCGCCCTGACCCCAGGTGCTCTGCGCCCGCTTCCGGTTCGGGCCCGTGAACCAGTCGGTCTCTGCACGGTAGTAAAATTGTGGCACGCGCAGCGCGCTGTCGAACAGCCCGCATGATCCGGTCTGGACCCTCAGCCAGCCGCGCGACAGCCACCCCTTGCTGCTCTGTTGGTAGGCGATGGCGACGAACACCGTCTGCGGATACTTGTTGCAGAATACGATATCCGCACGGGCCGCCCCCAAGGGCACTAGGATGGGCAGCAGGGTGCAGAGCGCGGCGGCACCGAGGGATCGCCGAAGAAGGCCGGGGTTCATGGCATGCTCATCGCGGTGGGCGGACGTCGAGGGGCATGCTGGCCTTCGGAATGCGCTTGTAGACGGCGGCCCAGCGGGTCTTGGCGTCCGCATTCCCCAGGTCCGCCGCGCGCCGGTAATATTCCATGGCCTTCAGGAGATCGGGAGGGCCGGCCTGGCCGTCTTCGAGGAGTTTGCCCGCGGCAACCAGGGCCGGCGCATAGCCCTCCTCGGCGGCCTTTTCGTACCATTCAAGCGCAACTTTCAGGTCTTTCGCCGTGCCGATCCCTCTCTCGGCCATGGCGCCCATGGTATACTGAGCACTTGAACTGCCCTGCTTCGCCGCCAGGGCGATCAGACGCGCGCCCTCTGCGATATTCTTGTCCGTGTAATAGCCATTCAGGTAATAATACCCGAGCTCGGCCTGCGCAGCCCGGTTTCCGATGGCAGCCAGCCTGGCCAGATTGGCGATGCCCTTTTTCGCATCCTTGTCGCGGGCCAGACCCATCGCAACCAATTTGCCG
Organism: Xanthobacter autotrophicus; assembly: GCF_029991245.1. GTDB lineage: Bacteria > Pseudomonadota > Alphaproteobacteria > Rhizobiales > Xanthobacteraceae > Xanthobacter > Xanthobacter autotrophicus_C. Next base: position 40,807 of record NZ_JAIVFO010000007.1, on the reverse strand, counting down.
CATTCGTATTGGGCCGGGTCCGCCGTCATGGCGCAGTAGATGTCGGCGGCGGCGACTGTGTCCTTCGGCACGCCCCATCCGTCACGCAGGGCGCCGGCCAGTTGGTACTGGGATTCCGGGTCGCCCATCGCCGCGCCGGTGCGGAACAGGCCCACCGCCGCCACGGGATCGGGCGTTGCCACCTTGTCGCTGCGGATCAGCCGCCCAAGGTGGGCATAGGCGGTAGGATAGCCAGCGTCCGCAGCCTTCTTGAGCCACATCCGGGCATCCTCGGCATTTCCCATGGAGCCCATGCCGAACGCCAGAAGGAAGCCCAGTTCGCACTGGGCGGCCACATTGCCCTGCTCGGCGGCTTTGCGGAGCCACTGGACGGCCTCGAAATTGTCCTTCGCCACCCCGGTGCCATCGCGCAGCATGCTGCCGACGAGATATTGCGCCACCTCGTCGTTCTGGTCCGCCAGCGGCCTGGCGAGCGCCCAGGCGGCCTTGTAGTCCTTACGCATATAGGCGCCCGCCATGTCTTCCCGCGGGCTCGCCCATGCCGGGGCGATCAGCAAGGCCAGCACCGCGCCGATGATCGCGCCTCGCATCCCGGGCTCCTGCCTGCCATCCGGCATCGACGATGCCGCGCTCTGGCTCACGCGCGCATGAAATCACAGAACACCCGCACTTCGCCACCCCGGGCGCCACGCCCGCGCACCGGAACAACACCCGACCTGCGAACGAGCGGACCTCTGATTTCGAATCTCCGCCGCTGCTGCCGGCAGGCTCCCGCGCCCTCCCCCGCCCCAACCGGCTGTTGTCGAGTTCGGCTCCCGCGTGGATCGACCGGAACGGATGAAACATCACGTTCAAGCCGGGACCATCACCTGAACGAGGGATGATGCCAAACGTCCGCCCGTGCTCCTGCACGGCCAGGAATGTTACAACCTTGGCCATGACGCAGGCGCCGGCGTGGCCTAGAGTTACCGTGGTGGTCGATCGGCCAAGCCATGTCCCGCAGGTGCCCTTATGAAACCTGGTTCCGAGGCCGCGTCGCGTCCCCCATCCTACCCGCGCGCCCTGTTGGTGGCGCTCGGCATAGCCATGGTGGTGATCGCCATCGCGTCGGTCACGCTCCCCTTCGGCTCCGGGCCGGCGGCGCTGTTGCTGGACCACCAGCCCTACAGCGTCTTCCCCTATCCCCTCACGATCCAGAACCTGACCTACCTGATCCTCGCGGCAGGCCTGGCGGACCTTTACGTGCGCTGGCAGGTGGCGCGCCGCGAGCAGGCCTTCCTGCGGGCCAAATTCCTGCCGGAAGACGCCACCAGCGTGCTGCAACTGCATGAACTCGGCGCCATCCGCCGCAAGGTCACCGACCTGTATGACGGCGACCATGGCTTCCTGCCCTATCTGATCGACATCACCATCATCCAGCTTCAGACCAGCCGGTCGGTAGACCAGGCGGTGGCGATCCTCACCAACAGCCTGGAGCTGATGTCGCACCGGGTCGACATGCGGTACCAGATGGTGCGCTACACCGCCTGGCTGATCCCGACCATCGGCTTCATCGGCACCATCATCGGCATCGCGGTGGCGCTGGAATTCATCAATCCGCAGAAGATCGACCTGGCCAAGGTCACGGGCGGCCTTTCGGTCTCGTTCTACACCACGCTGGTGGCGCTCCTGGTGAGCGTCATCCTGGTGTTCATCCAGCACATCGTGCAGAAGCAGGAAGAAATCGCCCTCAACGAGGCCGGGCAATACTGCCTCAAGAACCTCATCAACCGCATCTATATCCCCCATAAGGAGGACGCCGCGTCATGATGCGGCGCCGGCACGAGAACGGCGGCGGCGAAGTCGCCATGATGGCAGTGATCACGAAGGCCATGGGCGCCTTCCTGATCCTGATGATCATGCTGCTCCCCTATTATACCGGCGACACCCGCAGCCAGCAGACCGTCGAAGACACCAAGCAACGCATCGACGATGCCAAAACCAGCCTCGACAGGGCCGTCGACCGGCTCAAGAAGGGCCGCCTGACCGACGAGGAGATCGACGACCTTCTCAAGCGCCTGACACAGGTGCGTGACGAACTGGCGGAGGCCCAGGCGCTCATCAGCCAGCTCAAGATGCAGGTGGACCAGGCCGCGTCGCAGATCAACCGGCTGGAACAGCAGAATGCCCAGCTCCAGAGCCAGCTCGCCGCCCTTCAGGCCGAGGTGGAGGAGCTGCGCAAGGAGATCGCACGGCTGAGGGCCATCGATACTGCCGCCCTTCAGGCCCGCATCCGCGAACTGGAGAACCAGGTGGCGCACCTGAGCGCCGAGCTGGACGCTCTCAAGACGACGCTCAATACGGCGCTGAACCGCCTCGCGGCCGCGGAGGCCGAGAACAAGACGCTGCGGGAGGAGATCGCACGGCTGCGCGCCATCGATACCGCGGCTCTTCAGGCGCGCATCCGGGAGCTTGAGAACAGTATCGCGCAGCTGCGCGCCGAGGCCGTTGCCCTCAAGAAGGCGCTGAATGACGCTTTGAGCACTTTGGCCACAGCGGAGGCCGAGAACAAGGCGCTGCGCCAGATCGCGAGGCGCAGCCAGGCGATCTTTGCCGTATCGCGTTGCGATGTGCCGGCCGAGATGGAGGTGGATATCCCCTCGATCAACCCGGAGGCCGTGGTCCGGGGCAGCATCGCGCAGGTCGTCGACAGTGCCCTGCCGTGGAAGCAGCCCCCGAGGCGCCCGGGAGAGCCGGGGCCTCCGCTGTTTCCCGGCGACATTTCAAATACCGCCCTGACCGGCCTGAACCTGCCCTACAATCCCAACGACGATCTGGTTTTCGATGTCTTCGTCACCCTGAGGATCTCGGATCGATTGTTGCAGTCCATCCTGGCATCGAGCCCCAAGGACAATGGGATCGTGACGTCGAGCAAGGGCCAGCCGACCTGCGCCGTAACGGTCTTTTCCGCGCTCCAGGGCGCGATCACCCGCCTTGGAACCTATAAACTGGGCGCGGCCGAACCGGTCGTGTTTGTCCAGAGGGTCTATTACAAGCCGAACGGCATGCTCACTGCGTCCACCGAGCAGAGGCCGGGCATCCAGCAAGCCATTGCCGAGGCCGTGTGCACGCACAGCCCGCCCTTCTGCCAGCTCGCCAGGCGCCATGCGGCCTGGCGGGTCAAGGGCAGCGATCCCTGGTGGAACGAGGACAGGGACCCGGAGGCGCGGCCATCACCGCCGCCGCCGTCGCCGGTGCAGGACCGCACCATCAATCCAAAATAGGGGACCCCAAATGCCCCGGTGCGTCATCGAGTGGTACGATACCCAAGGTCCCATGCCGGCGCGCGCGGCATGGTCAGGTTGAGACAAGGACGTCCCTCGCGCGGCAGGCCGCCGCATTGGCGGCTTCGGGACGCAGGGCCAGCCGACAGACCGGAGCAATGTGTCACCGATGACCTCCCGATTCATTCGCTGCATCAACGGGCATGTGTTCGACGCCAATGCGCACGGAGCCTGCCCGACCTGCGGCTGGAGCGAGAAAGAAGCCGCGCCGGCATCATCTCCCGAGGAGGAGTCCGGCCGCGGGAAGCAGGCGACGCCCCTGCCTCCGGAGCCGAACCCAACCCGTCGCCTGCTGGTCCTGGCAGCGGCCAGTGCCGGCGTGGCGTTGGCTGGGGCGGGGACCTATGCCGTCCTGAGCCGGTGCGGCGGCCCGCTGGGAACGGCCTGCCCGACGCCGGACCTCCCGGAGCCCAAGCCGGAGCCCAGGCAGCAGGCGACCGCCGGTCTTGAACCCGGATCGGAACCCAAGGGGGAACCAAAGTCGGAACCGAAGTCCGAAGCCCAGCCGGACCCAAAATCCGAACCGAAGGCGGAGACCGGCCCGCCTCGCTTCGCGGACCTGGAGCCACTTGAGCAGAGCGAGCAACTGGCCGTCGCCCGGGCGCTGGGACTGTCGCCGTTCCTCACCCAGATGGTGCTGGTGGTGCGGGCCATCCACCTGTCCCGGGCCAACCCCAGGGATCTCGCCGCCAAGCGCTACCTGGTGCCGTTCGTGAAGGCCAACCAGCCCTTGGCCCTGAGCGAGGCGGGCTCGGCCGTGCACTATGGCAACGCGGTGCGACAGGACGATGCGGCGGCGAGGGATTACCTGAAGCGCGCCGCGGATTTCGGCGTGGTCAGCGCGCGCGTCGAACTGGCGGAAATGCTCCTGGCCGGACAGGGCGGCCCGCGCGACGAGAAGGCGGCCGGCGACTTGCTCGTGCTGGCGGCGCGCGCCGGGTCCGAACACGCCCTGAACCTGCTGTCGACCATCGGCCGCGGCAGGGGAACCGAGCCGACGGCAACCGACCTGGAGGGCCCGGTGAATCAGAGGAACTGGTCGCAGGTCAAGCCGATCGCCACCAATCTGGCGGACGCGCAGATCGCCCAAGGATACAACGCCATGGGATTGTGGAGCAGATTCGGCCCGAACCGGAGCGCGGCAGAGGAGACTCAGTGGTACCGCAAGGCAGTCGCGCTGGGCCTTTCCATTTCCATGCGGAACATGGCCTGGGACGAGACCCATCCCAGCTCCGGCGCGGCCAATTTCGTCGAAGCCATCGCCTGGCGGCAACTCGAGCGGCTGTACGTGGTGCCGCGCGGAAGCGCCAACGCCATCGGCCTCGCCATCTGGGAGCAGAGCGGCTTCCTCGACCGGACCCAATGGTCGAAGCTCCGGACGCTCTTCGCCGGCATCGACATCGCAGGTCCCAGGGGGGCGTGATCGCCCGTCGCAGACGCCTCCCGCCGGTGTGAGCCCCACCATCCGGTTGAACCCGCCTGATCGATGAAAGCGGCACGTCCCGCATCAGACCGCTTCGTTCAAGCACGCAGCTTTCGAAACCGGGGAAACCCAGACGCCTGACAGACGAGGCCCATCCACGGATGGATGAACTCTAGAGATTTGATTTTTAAAGGAAAAATGGTGCCCAGGGACGGAGTCGAACCGCCGACACTGCGATTTTCAGAAAGCCTTGAATAAAGCTCCGACCGCTTCAGTTCGCCCCGACCTGTTTCGCTAACCGGCTAGCACTGTTGGTATATTGGTTCCAGACCCTTTCACGCCTCGCCATCGCGCTTCGGCCAAGCAACCTCGTTCTCACACCCATGGCGCACCCCGCGCATCCCAATTCGGACGGGAATGGTAGTGCGATAGTCCGTAATGACAGTGTCATTGCCTCGCTGTATATGCGGGATGTTGGAGATCCCACCATGATAGCCCTGTCCGTGCGACGCACATGCTTCATGCCGGCGGCGATCGAAATGCACAATCACCACCGCAAGTGGAGAGAGACCGTCGATCACTTTCGAAGAGCAGCGGCGGCTTGATAGGCAGAGAATGGCGCCAAACTGGTGGGTTGAAGCAGAACATGGTGATTATCGAAGCCTTGATGTCGCGGCTCGCCAGCCGGCGTCCCATCTTTCATTCTGAAGCGGACTTCCAGCACGAGCTGGCGATCAAACTTAAAACCACAGATCCCGATATTCTGGTCCGTCTCGAATATCCCTTCGGATATACCGCTCGCGCCAGTCTCGACGTACTCCTCCGCAAGAGCAGCGCTTTGTTCGGACTCGAACTATCTCTGTCGCTCAACCGACACGACCGTGGATGGCGAGCGGTTCCAGCTCCGCAACCAGAGTGCCCACGACATCCGCCGCTACGACGTCTGCAAAGATGTTGTCCGCATCGAGAGTTTCTGCCAGCGGTTCGGCGCGACTGGGGGTGTCCTCATTCTCACTAATGACCCCGCCTATTGGTCGAGCCGTCGGCGCGCCGACACTTTCGATACCGCCTTTGATCTCGCCGATCTCCGCATTCTGAACGGCACACTTGCCTGGGCGGAGGGCGCCGGAACGTGGACTACAAAGGGGCGCGAGACCCCGCTCGTCATAACCGGCCACTACCCCCTTCAATGGCGCGACTATGCCGACATCGGGTGCGTCAGCGGCCGCTTGCGTTATCTCTATATCCCGGTCGGATCGGTCGACACACCAATGGTCGAAAACCCACTCCGCACATCCAAATAGGGCGTCAGCGTGTAATGACATTGTCATTGCATCGTGATATGTGCAGGGCACTGGAGATATCACCATGACGGCCACCGCCCGCGACACGCTCAATATGCGCATCAAGCCAGAGGACCGCAGCCTATTCGATTGGGCCGCCAAGGCACAGGGCAAGACGCGCACGGATTTCATTCTCGAAGCCGCTCGCCGCGCAGCCGAAGATGTGTTGCTGGATCGGACGGTGGTCCATGTCGGGGAAGAAGCCTATGCCGACTTCCTGGCACGTCTGGATGCACCGCCCGCCCCTAACGAGCGCCTGAAGCGGACCATGCGGACGAAGGCTCCGTGGGAATGACGCTGGCCGCGCCGGAACCGATCCAGCCCCATCACGATGTTGCATCCTTTTCCTGCGGCCATCCGAGCCTCGACGAGTGGCTGAAGCGCCGTTCGCTGACCAACCAGAAAGCCGGGGCGTCGCGCACATATGTGGTGACCACCGACAACCGTGTTGTCGCCTACTACGCCCTTGCATCCGGTGCTTTGGCCTGCACGGTCGCGACAGGCAAGCTGAGGCGCAACATGCCCGATCCGATCCCCATGGCGATCCTCGGCCGCCTTGCGATCGACGTGCAGTTCCAGGCACAAGGCCTCGGGCGTGCGCTGTTCCGCGATGCGGCCCTGCGTATCCTATCTGCCGCCGATGCCATCGGCATTCGAGGGCTCATGGTGCATGCGATTTCAGAGGACGCTGCTGCATGCTACCGCGCCCTTGGGCTTGCGCCTTCTCCATCGGAACCCGCAACGCTCATGGTCACGCTGGATGAGTTGCGGGCGGCCATCTGAAGGCTGGTCCTGCGCAGCGATAGCATTGCGCCGCCAGCTCACTCAGGCAAGCTGATATCCGTGCCGCGCGCCACCGGGTCACCTTTCAACACCTCCAGTACCGGATGGGGTACTGGTCATGCCGCAGTTCCGGCTGCACGATGCGTTTTCCGAAGGCCCCGACATAGCGCTCCCGAATCTCGGGAGGAGCTACCCGGCCCCGGAAGCCCCGGCGGTGCGCCTCCGAACCATCGGCGTAGCCGATCTCGGGGAAGTTTTCCCGCGTTGCCGGAAGCCATTGGTCAGCGACATACGCGCCGAGAACGACACCGCGCAAAACGGCGAGCACATAATCCGCCTTTTCGGCCCGCACCTTGTTGATCCGCCAGCAGTAGCGAACAAGCTGGAAAATAGCCTTCTCGTCATCGCGATTGTCGAGCTTCCTGATGTTGATCAGGACCAACCTGTCAGGCGGATCTGTTTCAAGCTCAGGCAGGCCGTATTTGATGACAATCTCTTTGGCTGTCATCAATCCGGTATCGCCGGAGCCGTGGCCGCTGACGGCATTCGTAAGCTTGGGATAGGCATCGATCAGCGCCGCCTCAACCAGGAAGGCCTGATCATCGTTCAATCCATGGCGGTGAATGACATGATGAACCTGAAGGCCTTCCGCTTTGATGGCTCGGATGATGTCCAGCTTTGGCGGCAGCAGCGCATCGGGCTCAGGGACGATATCGCCCCGCGCGTGTTCGAAGACGCGATTTCCAGTTCCTTTGCCGACGTAAAACGTCTCGCCAGACCGCGGGTCGATCAAGCGATAAACGTATTTTCCAATCCGATTCTGGACATTTTCGTCGAAAGTGATCGGCTCTTCTATAGGCGTCAAACTATTCATCGTTTATTTCGTCCCTTCTATCGTCCGCATTTTTAATTCATCTGAAAGCGCTATCCCCCTTTCAGATGTCTCCAAACCGTACCCTGACAGAGCCGCCCCTTGGGTGTCATCGTGCGCGTCATGCGCAAGAAACTCACACCCAAGCTTCTCGATAGCCTCCAGGCCGCGACCACGAAACGGTACGAAGTGCGTGATGATGTTGTCGTGGGCCTCATGATCCGCGTATCGGCGACGGGCGCCAAAGTCTGGTATCTCGCCACGACCGTGAAAGATCGCGCGCGTCGGATCAAGCTCGGCACCTATCCCATCCTCAGCCTTGCCGACGCCCGCGACAAAGCCCGCGAGGTGCTGCGCCAGATCCAGCTCGGCACCTTCGACGAGGAACCAGCGGTCCGGCTCACCCTTGGCAAGGTTATCCCCCAGTTTATCGAACTCTATGCCAAGCCGCGCAACCGTAGCTGGAAATCCACGCAGAGGGTCCTCGACAAGTTCGCGGCTCTGCACAGCACCCCCATTGATGGGATCAAGCGTGCCGACGTTGTGAACGTGCTCGACGGGCTCACGACCTCCGGCCTGGGCACTGGAGCGAACCGGGCGCTGGCTGCGATCAAAAAGCTATTCGCCTGGTGCCTGGACCGTGGCTCGATCGAAGTGAACCCGGTGGCTGCCCTGAAGGCGCCAGCGAAGGAAGTCGCACGCGACCGCGTCCTGACCGACGACGAAATTGTCGCTTGCTGGCGCGCAGCCGAGGGCGAAGGCTTCCCATTCGAGCCCTTCGCCAAGATGGTCATCCTCACCGGCCAGCGCCGGGGAGAGGTTGCCGGGATGCGCTGGTCCGAACTTGACCTCGACAAGGGCACATGGACCCTCCCGGCGAAGCGCACGAAGAATGCCACACAGCACGTTGTGCCCCTGGCTCCCTTGGCCCTCTCGATCTTGAGCGCCCTTCCCCGCTTCGCAGGCTCGGACTTCGTGTTCACCACCACGGGGCGCACGGCGATATCGGGCTTTGGACGACTGAAGGCACGCCTGGAGAAGGCCGCAGGCGCCGACGACTGGCGCATGCACGACATCCGGCGCACCGTCGCCACCAACATGGCCATGATGGGGGTCCAGCCCCATGTCATCGAGGCTGTGCTCAACCATAAGAGCGGCATCGTCTCCGGCGTCGCGGCCGTCTATAATCGCCACGCCTATCGTGACGAAAAGCTGGCGGCGCTTGCAAAATGGGAAACACATCTGGAACAGGCGATAAACAAAAGGCTGCAGCGAAGGCCACAAAAGACCGCTTCGAGCACGTCTGGCGCCAAATCAAAGAGTGGAGCGCCGAACAGTGGCGTATTGATCTAACCATCGCAGCGAATCTCACGGGATTTTGCCTGTTTCCGGTTGGCTGGTCTTGGACCGAAGTCCCAATCAAAAAGGCATCTGCCCGCTTTCCCCTCCATGAGAAGGCCAAGACAACGGGGCGTTTGGGAATTCAATCTAACGAACCAAGCACACCCGAAGGCATTCATGCTGCTGGGCAAGGTGAGAAATTCCGCCGGGCGGAAGTCAGTCGTAGATTGTTACGAATGATCGGGCGGCAGGAAATTCCCGCATTCCTCCGGAACGCTGACGATGAATTTCTTCCTATTACAGACCAGATTAGACTATTTTACGATATTAATATTGATGTTCGTAAAAGCATGATCGGGATGCATGACCTCAAAAACGCGCCAAGCTGGCCTGCCGAAACGGATGCAAAAGATCTTGTCGACGCGCTAGATCAAAGGCGTGCCTGGGATACGAATGAAAGCATAAACGACTGGTTTGCATTTGAACGAATAAGCCGCTCAGAAATAGAGCGCTGCGGTTTGCCGCGTACAAAGAAAATATTGCTCGAAAAGACTCTTGACAATTTAGATGAATGGAACCCCGAAGCCCATAGCCCGAGCCGCACCGAGGCCCTACAGCTCATCTCCCGCATTTTTGACGAGTACCGGGAATCCGACAATTAAATCGCCCCAATCTCGGACGACCTGCACCCGCCCATCTGCTTCCATTGCCGGCATTGATCACGCCAGCACTGGAGAAGGCAAATGCGAGACCCCTTTGGCCCCATTCCCGACCGTGAGGTCTCCCACGCCTGCCTTCTGAGAGGCGGTACGGCGACGGACGGCAATGCCCTGTCCCCTGCCCGGCACATTTCTGCCGAGCAGATCCTCCTCTCGCGCGCCGAAGTGAGGGCGCTCGGAATCCCCGGTAGCAACGTAACCTGGCTGCGCAACGAGGCGCGGGGGCGGTTTCCCCGCCGCATTCGCATCGGCGGCACCAGAGTCTGCTGGGACCGCACCGAAATTCTAAACTGGATTGAAGAGCGGCGTGCCGAGCGTGCCCAGCACGTTTACGCAGATTACGCCTGATGGCGCCATAGCGCCTCCCGAAATCCTCCAAATCAAAGGCCCCAACATGCCCACCAGCATGAACGATTGCGCACGCCTTCGCCGGCGGGTCGCACGAGCTGATGCCACAACACCTTTTGTCCAAGGATCCTGATCATGCGAAAGCCGTTTCGACTGATGGAGTCTATGCGTTCGCCTGACAGGAAGGCCGCTGCGCTGGCATATGCAGAAGCAGGCCACCCCGTCCTCGCGCTCTACGGCGTGAGCGACGGCGTATGCGACTGCGGAGACCCGGCTTGCTCCCATCCCGGCAAGCACCCGATGACACGCCTTTTCCCGCATGGCTTCAAGGACGCCACGACCGATCCCGATAAGCTTAATCAGATCTTTACCAAGTATCCCAACGCGAATCTTGGCTTGGTACCGACCGACGATGTATTGATCGTAGACATAGACGGCCCGAAAGGCGAAGCCTCAGTTAAGGGGCTCAATCTGCCTGAAACGCTTTCTCAACGGACAGGTAGGGGGCGCCATTGCTTCTTTACTTGCCACGGGCTCGGCGCCTGGAAAGCGCCGAAGCTTGTCGGAGTCGACTTCCGGTACAATGGCAACGGCTATGTTGTGGTCGCGCCCTCGATGCACGTTTCCGGGAAGCGCTATCGATGGCGGCATGCTCCCGACCTCACGGCGGAGCTCAACCTACAGGTATTCAAGCCTCGCCGCTCGGTCCAGGTGGATTTCAGCATGTCGAGGAAGAAAGTTGGCGAAGGTGGCCGGAACACGCACCTCGCCAGCATCGCCGGCACGCTACGCGCCAAGGGCACCCCAGAGAACGCGATCGCCGAAAGTCTCGCGGCAATCAACGAGGAAATGTGTGACCCGCCCCTCCCCCCTCGCGAGGTAGACAAGATCGCCAAGAGCATCAGCTCCTACCCGCCCCCCTCCGAGAAGGCCTTCGGGGACCTCGCATATGTGAAGGTCGAGGAAGTGCGCTGGCTCTATCGCCCGATCCTGCCGCGCGGCGTGGTGATGGTGCTCGAAGGCGATCCCGGTATCGGGAAGTCCAACTTCACCATGGCCCTCATCGCGGCCCTCACGATGGGGAAGAGCGTTCCCTGGTCTCCCGACGTCCCAAAGGGCGTCGTGGTGATCCTCAGCGCCGAGGACGATCCCGCACGCGTGCTCAAACCACGACTGATCGCCAACGGGGCAGACGTATCGAAGGGCCACATATGGTTCGCGCAGGAGTTGTTCACACTCGACGAGAGTGGTCTCGACCTCCTTCGGCAGAAGATTGCCGAGGCGACACCAGCTCTTGTCGTGATCGATCCGCTCGTCGCCTATATGGGGGCGGGCACGGACGTCCATAAGGCGACCGACATGACCCAGTTCTTTGTCGGGCTTGCTCGTATTGCACGGGACAGCGACTGCGCCATCCTCGTCGTGCGCCACCTGCGCAAGAGCCGGCAGGGTGATGCCCTGATGCAGGGGCATGGTTCGGTCGCCATCATCGGCAGCGTGCGTTCGGCCCTCGTCATGGCTCGGCATCCGCAAGACGCCGAGGTCCGCGCATTGGGACACTCCAAGTCGAACTACGGCCCGCTCGGCCCGACCATCACCTTCACGCTCACATCGCGTTCGCGAGATGGTGTGCCGGTGGTGAAATGGCTCGGCATCGACAAAAATCTGACCTCGGACCAACTCCTGCAGGCGCCGCCGAACCAAGGACCCGGACGCCCCGCCCGCGAAAGCGAGGATGTTCGGGCATTCCTTGAGGCACTGCTCGCTACAGGTGCGCGCGATTCCCGCGCGGTGCGCTTGGCTGCCGATGCTCGCTCCTTCGCTTGGATCACCGTGCGGCGGGTCGCCAAGGAACTCAATGTTCGCATGGTCCGCAAAGGCACCTCGTCCTTCTGGTCCTTGCCTTCCAAGAAAGGGACCTGACCCGAGTGGTGCTCTAAATTCCTATTTCAGGGGTTTTGAGCACGACCTCGGCCCTGTCCGGAAATCCCGGCAAAACCCGCCACAACAAAGCGTAAACCCGTAACCGCGCCCATGTGGCGCAGAAAGATGCTCTCTTGTCTCACACCCTCGACACCCAATATCGCAACCGCATTGAGCATGCCGTTATCGATGCCATCATGAAGACGTCTTACAATCAAAATGTAGGCGGCGCGGCCCTCCACACTGGAGAAATCATAGACGCCCTCGTGAGCGTGATCGCGCTGGCCATTGCTTTGTCATGCCGCGATGATGCTGAACGCATCATCACTCTCGTAGCCCAGCGCATCGTCGACGACCTAAAGGTTCGGGAGAAGAACTTCCGCCGGCTGCTTGAAAGCGGCAGCGAAGTCCCAGCCGCGTAAGACCTTGGTTGATATCCTATGGAGCCGGCGGGACGGTCCCGCCGGCTTTTTCAAATCGCACGCCCTCTGCTAGCGATACCATGTCCAGCGCGAGAAGGAGCGGAACGGCCACCTGGGCAGCTTGGCCTACGCCCAAGGAAGCGGGCTCAGAGCCCCAGAAAAGGCATCTGCAGCATTTCGAACCGGCGCCCAACTCACGATCGCGGCGGGTTGAGCCCTTCAACACGACACTGCGACTCAATATCGACCCGTCGAGGTGGCGGGCCCCACTGATTGCCCTGCGATGCCAATACCTCTCGGCTCGGCCACCTCCCTCCAACGCCGCCTTGGGTGAGCAATAGCCTTCCCACCGTGCCCACAAGGCATCATTTGTCCCGGGAGCGCTCGCTATTCGGACATTTTGTATCCGTCCGCTTGCCGGCTTCAGCTGACGCCCGTGACGTGCCTCCTTCGGCCACCGACTGACATACAAGGTGCTGGGTACGGGCGGCCGAGGTCGGACGCTGCTGGTGCGATTGAATGGTCTTTAACGCTTGGCGGGATACTCCGCGTCCCCAACCTGATAGCACCATCCGCCGCGCCTCGGCGGTGATTGTACCCTCCGGGGATGTGCCCTCAATCGCGTACGGCGCTCACTGACGCCCGAGGTGGCATGCACCGGCGTTGCGGGCACGGCCTGGTGCCCCGGGGCGCCCTACTCGCTGTTGCAACGCGGCAGCCGGCCGTGCCGCTCGACATGCTCCCAAATGAGCCGACGCTCAACGTACTGGATATAAGGATATAGGACGTCGGAGTCGCGGCGGATAATCACGGGCACGTGGACGCTCACCGACATGGGGGCCGGATCGATGGCGCCAAATTTACCGAAGTAAGTCACCCCACCAGCATGCCCCTTCATGCCTGTGGTGGCAGAGCGATGGAAATCCCCGATTCTACCCCTGAGGCCTTCCCCACCCCACGTCTTGCCGACGTAGATCACCTCACCCTCCTTGGCGATCACGTAGACACCCGGCTCGTTCGGAAGCGCGGCGCGATCGGTCCAGGGGAGGGATGGCGCAAGGAGGATGTTCATAAGAGGCAGACCAAACGTCGTGAATCTCAATTATGACTCATAGTCTATGGTCATGAACAAGCTCTAAAGCTCTCCATCCGCGCATGGACGTGCGGGCGCGGGTCGGCCAAAATGTGCAGAAGGTCAGACGCGACAAAGGCCTGTCGCAGGAGGAACTCGCTCACCGCGCCAATATTCATCAAACCTACCTGAGTGGCGTGGAAGGCGGGAAGCGCAATCCGTCAGTGCTGGTCTTGGCTCGAATTGCCAATGCGCTTGAGATTGATATAATCGATCTATTCCGCACCCATGGTAAGGGTCCGTCGCTCTAGTTTAGGGAACCGGCAACTACCTAAGAGGTATTGAATCTATCCGACCTATTTGCCTGCAAAGTCAGAGAGATACTCGGATGCAGGAGTTACGCCGGACAGGAGCAGATGCTCGCGCGCCCGGGTACAGGCAACATAGAGCAATCGACGCTCCGTTTCGTAGATGTCGTCCAGCTCGGCTTCGCCTGCAGAGTCGGTAACACGTTCGTCGAGTGGCAGAACTCCTTCGTCGCATGCCATCACCACGACAGCGCGGAATTCCAACCCCTTGGCTAGGTCCATGGGTGCAGTTAATATTTGCTCGGCACCGTCGAGCCCGGCGATCGCCGCCCGGGCGCGCGCGATAAGCTGGGATGAGCGGACGAAAAGGCCAATCTCATGGGCCGAAATGCCCTCGCCGAGCCAAGTTGCCACCACTGCGCGAACCGCTTCCGCCTCAGCTTCGATGCTGGACAGGCGCTCCGTGCTCGATCGTGTCCCGTGACGTGGTGTATCTGACGTGAGGCCGGGCGCTCGGCCTTGGTCTGGGTCGGTCAGTCGGGCTGCACAGCAGGCAGGCTGACAGTCGGATCATCGCAGACGGGAGCGAGTATTTCCAGAGAGAGATATCGCCCCCGCTGGACCGTCCAATCCTCGGTTTGCTCCATGAGGATGGCGCCCACCAGACGGCGGATGGCGGCCTCGTTGGGGAAGGCGCCGACCACATCGGTGCGCCGCTTGATCTCACCGTTCAGGCGCTCGATCGGGTTGGTGCTGTGCAGCTTCGCCCTGTGCTGGGCCGGGATGGTCATATAGGCGAGCACATCCTCCTCGGCCGTGTCCATGAGCGCGGCGAGCTCGGGCACCTTGGGCCGCATCTGGTCCGCCACGAGGCGCCACTGGGATTTGGCGGCCGCATGGTCGGGCTGGGAGAAGGCTCTGGCGATGAAGGCCGACACTACCCGGCGGCTGGTCTTGCCGGCATCCCGGCACGCCAGCCGCACCGCCCGATCCGGCGCCATCTCCAGCTTGCCCTTGGCATGCAGACCGGCGATGCGGAACGCTTCCGGCACCACGGTGTCGAGTTTCCAGAGATCGGCGATGTCGTAGACGAAGGACAGCGGCTTGCCCGTGTGGAGAAAACCGATCGCCGGCGCGTAGCCCACAGCCAGTACGGCGGCTTCGGTCAGCCCATGCAGGCAGGCGGTCGCAGCGGAAAGGCAGCGGTTCGGCACATCGCTGGCCTCCCAATCGTCCACGTCGTAGCGGCGTCGCTGCCATCGCACCGCGTGGGCCTGGGCGAGCAGTTCGTAGGATTTGCGGACCCGGGCGCCCTCGATGCCGCGCAACTGGTCGATGGAGCGCCGCTCGGGCGCCGCCTCACCAAACCGGATCTCGTACATCTTGCGCACCACTCGCAGCCGTGCCGCAGGATCGAGCGCGATCGCGGCCTGCCAGAGCAGCCGGTCGGCCCGCGCCCCGCCCGGCTGGCCCGCGGAGTAGAGCCGCACCCCCGCCTCACCCACCCAAGTGATGAGCGTGCCCACGCGCGCCGCGAGCGCCACCGCGGCGTGGGATATCCGCGCGCCGGGCTCCAGCATGATGCCGGCCAGGCCTCCAACCGGGATATGCGTTCGCGTGCCGTCCGCATTGACTGCCACAAAGGCCCCGTCCTGCACGTCGAGCTGCGCCTTTTCCACAAAGACCAGCGAGGCCCGGTCCTTGAGCGGGATCGGCTTGGGCGGCGGCAGGCCGGGAATGGACCCTACCATTTCACGCGCGCCGAATTAGCATGAGGCCGCACCCGAAGGCCTTGGCGCGACCAAAGCCCTGGGCCAATGCCGCGAGCAGGAGCGCAGAGTCGCCCACGCGGATCTGGCCGGCCAGATCCATGACGCCGAACTGCGGCTGCCCCCGCCGCGGTCCAATCTGGGCTGGCAAGGGCACGACGGAATAATCGTCTATAATCAAGTGTTCGACGATGAAGCCTGCCTTGGCTCCCAGATGTTCCAGCCAGCGCCGTCCGGCGTCCTCGGCTGCGCTCATGCGTGCATCCCGCCGCTCGTTGCTGGCGCGACCGGAGGGCAGTGCATGGATCGTGTCCATCACCACATCGACGCGCGCGCCCCGCTTCTGCGGATCGGTCGGGTCCTTCCTGGTCCGTGTCGCATTGGCACGCAGGACGAAGGCCAGCCGGTCGCCCTCGCGCAGATCCGGGGCGAACTCCTTGGTCTGCGGGGGGCTGAACAAGCCGGCACCATCGGCGGCAGGCGGCCGATGCGAAAGAACAAGGAATTGCCCCTTGCCTTCCGAGCGCCAGAGGAAATCACGCTCGCGCTCCGGCGTGTCGCCAAACAGCGACCAGATCAGGCGATGGTGGGCATCCATGATGCGTCCTTGCGCGGGATCGCGCAGACCTCCCCGGGCAGGATCGGGCATCCACCCCATCAGTTCAGCATCAAACACTGGCTTGGTGTAAATTAAGCGTCATGATGCCTGCGAGGGAAAGGGGTATGGCGCGTGAAAGCACCGCTCTCGCATTCGTCTCGTGAAAGCGGTTTTTGGATGCAGCCGCCTCCAATTTTGGTATTGGTAATTTAAACCTGATACATTCGCCTTCGACTCCGGAGTTTTTAACTCAGAGAATAGCTTTAATACGCTTGATTGTTATTATATTTTTTGCCTATTCCTTTCGGAAACATCATCCGCCGCGCAGCGCACCTAGTCCAGAGTTTCGATTATACCTTCGCGCGCACCCATATCTCCTCCGCGGGGGCGAAAGGGGGTAGATGGAGACGCTTGACGCCAACCACCGGGCGCCCCGCACTTGGGGCCGTATTTTCCCACGTCGGAGCGCATGGCAAGGTCGGTCAGGGGCGTCTGGCGGGCCCCGGCCTTCCAGCTACTTGAAATGCGTCGTTGGAACCTGCTAAGTTCCCGACCACGAACCGCGGCCGCGCGAGCTTGGCGAGCCTTAGAGCGGGGCGTTCTGGAGCGCGTCATGGCAACCCTCAAAAATGTGCTTCTCCTGTTTTCCGCGGTCATTTTCGTTTTGGTAAGTGCCGCCGAACGAACGTACGCCCAATCTTCGTCCGGGCTAGATTTGCTTGATGAATACAAGGCACAATATACTACATACTTTAATAAATTGAAGCCGGACGTTGTTCCTCTCTACGGACGATCGTCTAATTACCGCGTTGGGGATATCTGGGACAGTTCGATGACGAGGCTTTTAGACGGAGCCGATCGGTGTTTTCCAGGCTTAGCAATCCGGGTGAACGAAGATTCGCTCGGCACGATTACTCTAAAGCGCGATGCCTCACTCGGCTTTCTTCTTCGTGTGCGACGCCTGCTTTCGGCTTCGCCTTCTGGAGAAACCGAATCGACCGTTTCAATTGGATTTACTGATGTCACCGAGGAGAGGCTTCTTGAAGCTGATTTAGCACGCTCCCTCAACCAGGCGGCCTGCCCGCTTGCTATACCTATTGTGCGGCACGAGATCATCAATCAGACTGAAATCATTCCCGTTATTATCGGACGCCTGTATAGGGGAAAGCGCCGTATAACCATAACATATGCTGACAAGGCCTCTGCAGAAGCAAAGCTCTCCGAACTCACGGCGCTGGCGACGACTGGAGTTGCGGCGGACATAGGGATCAAAACCGCGTTCGGACTGGAAAGAAGCATCGTCGTCGTCGACAACCGGACCGTTCCGCTGGCCTTTGCTCCAGCGCTGATACCCGTTCTCGCCGCCAGCGTGCTCCAGGGTGAGGCAAACGTCGATGAGGTGCAATACCAGTGGACACCCTTTGACCCGGCGCAGCAGCCGTCGCAAACAGGCGTGCTTTCCGACCTGAATACAGCGATCGCGGACCGTACATGGAGTTGGGCTGATGAGAAATCAGACCCGTAGCCACTTTGCGGCCGGACTAGTTTTGTGCTTGGCCACGGTAGCCCTTGTTATTCCGCAGTCCGGTGCCTTCGCCGAGCGGGGAAAGCCCGTGCGACCCGTTAGCGGCGACAGCCGCGAGAGGTTGTATTGGGAGGCGATGCGAAAGAATGACAGCAGCACCGCAGCAGCTCTCGCAACGGCCGTCATCGCCAAAATGGACAGACGGACCCGCGATACTCGGTCTTTTGTCTTTTGGCACAACCGAGCGGGCTTAGCCTATCTGGTTTCCAATGAATATATCGAAGCGGACGAACATTATGAAGCGGCCTGCGCCGCTTCCTCAAGGTCGGCCGGGGTTCGGCGCTTGCAATCCGAATGCAAGGCTGCGTTGGCCTATACCGACCTCATCGGACACGAGATCAAGCGCGCAGCCAATCGGGCAGAGCAAGCCCTCGCTCTGGCCGGCCCGCGCGGGCGCCGAGGCATTGCAGGCGCACTGGCAGCCTTGACGCTTGCCAAGCTGGGAGCCGCCGGCAGCGATGAACGCAGCGCAATAAACTGGCTACGCAGTTCTGCGGCCGAGTACATTGCCGACCAGCCACAGGTCCGTGCGCCCTATGCGCTCCTTTTCGCTCAAGACGTCGCGGAACTTGTAGATTCCCTTGGTGACAGACAGGCGCGTGCGGACGCTCTTATGGTGGCTCTAGAAGTCGTAAATGCCGCCTTTCCGGTGGATACGTTCAACGCCATCGATGCTTTGGAACAGCTTTGTTTATCGATTACCGGAAATGAAGAAGAGCTCGGTCGCGACCCCAAAATGAAGATGTTATCGGAATGGATGGCGATCGCCGCTTTCGATCATCCCAACCACGATGGCAGCGGTTCAGTCTTAGACGCCGCCGTCACGCTCCTCTTGCAGGCTGGGTTTATCGACGATGCGGTCGGCTATCAACTGCGCTGGCAAGACTTGGTCGAAAGGCAGTTCGGGCCTCAGTCGGAGCAGGCTTGGGATGCTCGCCTAACGCTGGTTTTGGTATTGCAGAGGAGCGAACGGCACGATGAAGCTGCCAGGCTATTGGCCCAATACGAAGATGACCGCGCGAAGGCGCTGCGCGATGGGGACGCCGGACGTTACGGAATTCATGCCGGCACTATACGGCGTATGGTCGAACAATTTGATCAAATTAAAGACAATGTAGACAATATCGCCAAATGTGGAAAGGCACGGCCAAGCGAGTTCGACTGCAAGTACTACGCCGGAGTGCCGATGTCTGACCTCGAAGATGTCGTCGCCCAAAGCATGAAGGACGCCGATGCCCTTAGCGGTTCGGCTGGAGTCGGTCTGCTTCTCGACAGGAGACATTTGGTCGAGCGCATCCCAATGGACCGCCAGATGAACTTCGTTTTTGCCGACAGTTTCAAGGCGGATAAGGCCCGCAGGGAATCTCAGGCCTCCGCGCTCAATGAGGCCGCTTACCAAATGATTGTTAGGCAAGATCTTTTCAAGGACGGGAATTTTTACTACGTATTAAGCTACAAGACGAGTAACCTCTACTGGAGCGGTCACGTCGCCGAAGCAGTGGCGCTGATTGATGATACGGTAGACCGTATCAAGAGCGTCAAGCTGGATACGCCCGACATCATGGCCCGCGCCGTTCGGCTGTATGCACCGCTCGGCGAGTATTGTTTGAAGCGTTGCGAGCCTGCCCAAACTGCAGAGGCGTTCGATCGTCTCGGTTCACGTTTGATAGATCTTCTTGGTATGGAAAAAGCTGATGGTTTCGTTCCGTCTTCCGTAAGTCAAATCGTACAATCTCTTCTCGATTATGCAAGCCTATTTGCGGCAGGCGATGATGCTGTCTTGGCGGCGAGGGCGATCCGGGAGGCGAAGCGCATTTCGCAGCTTCCGAATGCGGATCTCGCCCCGACAGACCTGGAGCGCATTGATGTGGCGTACAAGACTCATGTCTTGGGTCAGCCGGCTTTGGCGGTGGAGGCGGAGGTAAGGCACCAGAGCATTGCCGTGATGAGCGATACGGATCCCAAAAAGATCGAAGAGCTAAAGTTTGCCGCAAGCCATTTTGCGGCGAAGCCCGGTGGAGAGATCGTGGCCCTCGATTTCATCCGGATGGCAAATAATCTCAATCGAACACTCCTCAAGAACCGCCTCGACAAGCTGACGTTTTCCCGTGCCGACGTGTCGCGGGATTTTTCCCAGCAGATCGATCCCGATATACTTCTTGAGCTCTCATTGCTTACCCAGCCCGCCGTCGTGCAGGTTCTGTCTGCTGAGCCGGCAGCCCAGCGCGCTTTGAATCTCATCCAACTGAGGGATGCCGGCGGGGCGGCGGATGCTCTTGTTCGTTCCGCGGCGAGGGCAGTGCTCGATTCTGAGCTCAGGGACCTTGCGCGAGAGCTCGACGTGTCTGTTGTGCAATGGCGGCAAGCAAGGGACCTGCTGATCAGGAAAAGAGTTTCAGCGGAACAGGACGGGACGAATCTTACAGCTCAGTTGACCGGCATCGGAGATACCACAAGAAAACTAGATCTAATTATGAAGAAAAAGGCGCCTTTGTATACGCGTCTCGTCTATGGAGAACTGATCTCTATCGCCGATCTTCGCGCCCTCATAGCCGAAGATGAAGGTATTGTTTTCCTTGTCTTAAACGTGGATCATGGATTTTTCTCTGTTGTACTGACGCGGAGGTCGGCGCGCGTAGTCGACCTCGGGGAACCCGGCCAAGCGCTCGAACTAGCCAGGCGGCTTAGCAGCTCAATATCGGAACGCCCCGCCGCGTTTGACATGGCAGCCGCGCGAGGGCTGTACAATCTTATTTTCAAACCTCTACGTGGCGACTTGAACGGTTTGGATCGTATCGTCGTTTTCGCCGATCCCAGCACAGTCACGATTCCGTTTGCAGCATTGCTCGAAGATGGTCCTGATCGGGCGGCGCCCGAGCAGGTGGCGCCATGGCTGGTGCGGAGCTACGCCATCAGCCAGGCACTCTCCATTCCGAGTTTTGTCGCCTCACGATCGCCACGCCGGGATGATGGCAGAATCGTCGCTCCGTTTTTGGGATTCGCTGATCCGATCATCCTCCCCGAAGAGTCCGCAGCTTGTCCGCCAGCGACGCTTTATGGAAAGTCACGTCAGCAAGGTGTCTCTCGCGCGATCTTATGCCCACTTCCACAGACGTTGGACCAAGTCGGCGCTCTGGCTGGGGCGTTTGGCAGTCCGTTTTCGTCATCGGTCGTGGCTGGTGCGGCTTTCACCAAATCGGGCCTACGCGAGCGAATAGCCAAACCTGCGAGGGTTATCGCATTCGCGACCCACGGCCTGCTTTCTGATCAGGCTCTCGCCATGGCGGGGGTCGATCAACCGGCGCTCCGGGTTTCGCCGGAAACGAGTTCGTCTGTTGTGGCCGATAGGTGGCTCACCGCCGGTGAGATCGAAGGCCTGACGCTCGATTCCGACCTCGTGGTTCTGTCCGCCTGCAATACGGCCGGGGGAACCTCGTCTAGTGGCGGCCAAGCGCTCTCTGGCTTGGTAAGGGCATTCTTCGAAGCGGGCACGCGCGGCGTTCTGTTTACTAACTGGAGCATCGATGCCCGGCGCACACGAGAACTGCTCGACAAAATCGCCCCTCGCCTGTCGTCGAGCGGCGATGCCGCGGGCGCCCTGCGGGCCGCGATGCTGGGCCAAATGGAGAGCTCGCCGCACCCACGGGATTGGGCGATATTCTCGTATATTGGCAAGTGAGACATCGCGCGGGGGCCGCCAGCGTGCGGCCGCGCGCTTTGGCCGTGGCCTACAGCTATTGGATTGACTCCAACGCTTGGAACCCACGGTTCCTTGCGGCGATGATGTCGTCTGGATTGGCGCGCCAGATGAAGGGCTTCGGGGTCTGGTTGTGCTCGCCGATGAAGCGGTTGATGGCTGCCTGGAGATCGACGACGGACCGGAAGACGCCATTCTTGAGCCGCCTGCGGTCAGGATGGCGAAGAAGCCCTCCACCGCGTTCAGCCAGGATG
Source organism: Xanthobacter autotrophicus (assembly GCF_029991245.1). GTDB lineage: Bacteria > Pseudomonadota > Alphaproteobacteria > Rhizobiales > Xanthobacteraceae > Xanthobacter > Xanthobacter autotrophicus_C. Next base: position 19,028 of record NZ_JAIVFO010000007.1, on the reverse strand, counting down.
AGGAGGTCGGCGTGAAGTGGAAGGTCCAGCGCGGATGGCGGTCAAGCCAGGCCCGCACCTTCTCGTGCTTGTGGGCGGCGTAATTGTCGAGAACGACGTGGACCAGCCTGCCGGCCGGGATGTCGCGCTCCAGGGCATTGAGGAAGCGGATGAACTCCTAATGCCGGTGGCGCTGCATGTTCCGTCCGAACACCGCGCCGGTCAGGACATCGAGTGCGGCGAACAGGGTGGTGGTGCCATTCCGTTTGTAATTGTGGGTCAGGGTGGCGCCACGGCCCTTCTTCAGCGGCAGTCCGGGCTTGGTGCGGTCGAGCGCCTGGATCTGTGATTTCTCGTCGAGGCTCAGCACCAAAGCATGGGCCGGCGGGCTGACATAGAGCCCGACGACGTCGTTGAGCTTCTCGGCGAAGGCGGGATCGTTGGAGAGCTTGAACTGGCGCCAGCGATGCGGTGCGAGGCCATGGGCCTTCCAGATTTTCTGCACCGTGGAGACCGCCAGCCCCGCGACCCTGGCCATGGCCCGCGTGGTCCAGTGGGTGGCCTCGTGGGGCGGCGGCTTCAGCGTCAGCGCGACCACGGCCGAGGCCTTGTCTTCCGCCGCGGGCGGACGGCCCGGCGGGCGCGTTTTGTCGCGCAGCAGCCCTTTGACGCCTTCTTCCATGAAGCGGGCCTGCCAGCGCCAGACGGTGGTCTTCGCCGTGCCGGTCTCGGCCATGATGGCATGAGTGCCGACGCCGTCGGCACTCATGAGCACGATCCGGGCGCGCCAGACGTGCTTCTGCGGGGTGTTGCGATCCGCGACCAGGGCGTCAAGCCGCCGCCGGTCCGCTTCGCCGAGAGTGATCCTGATCCCGTTGCGCATGCCCCACACAAGCACAGGCCGGCGCCAAACGGAATCCACAAACGGCCTCTTCCGTCTCGGTCAATCCACTAGGAGCGCAGGAGATGTCGTCGCTGTGGATGAACCCAAAATGCTGCATGCTCAATTGTGGAGGCGCCACGCTGGGACGCCTCCACATTTATTTACTATCACGCAAATTACGATTTAGTTGCCACTGATTATGCTTTTTTGTAGCTCTAGCAACTTAGATTTATCTTGTAGCGCTTCGATTCCATCGATTTTAGAACCTCTCTGCCAGATGTTTTCGCTGGTCGATCTCCAGTCTCTACCTGGATTACTCAAAGAATCACTTTTAAACCTTATCATTTCACTTCCATAATAAGCAGGAATAACATCTCCCTCGCGGCGCTTATTGAGCGTCGCCCTATCGGATGCGGACGCATCTGGCCCGTAAAGTGACAAGCTAAATGAGCGATCCGTTGATGTAATATCTATCTCGAACGGGCCGGCTTTATCCCCATTTTTATTTAAAGCCGCCCTTCGGCTCCGCCACTCGCCATTGATATATTCCATCCAGTCTAAATCTACAGCAACAACCCATCTATCTACTGTAAAATTCTCGTCTATTGGCAGTGTATAATCGTATATATCTCTCAAAAGAGTTCTATACTCCTTTGAAAATGTCTGAGCGGCAATCGGGCCTATTTTCCCGGACTTCTTCCCAATGAGTTGGATATTATAATCCAGCCAACCGCGTCCCTTACATGAACCAATCCAATCTTTCCCGCATCCCTGCACGTGAGCGATTATTTCAACACACGAGTTATTTACTGCTCGGAGCTGCTTAACAATCGATGTATTTCTCGGGCAGTTGGAGCTTATTATAGAATATTTTTGATCAATCAATGACGCTCCGGAAGAAATGCAGTATGTTCGTCGCTGCTCGCCGCTTCCGGTGCAGCCTGCGCCCATCGAATCGGATACCGACTCGTTTGTCGGCTGAAGGAATTTACCAGAAGGCGTTATCGTGACTCTGGCTTTAATAGTTGTCGATGGCTCCAATCCCACATTGCAGGCCTCGCCGGAGCTCAGCTGCACAACTGCCTGTATTTTCGAATGCACGGAAGAACGATGAACCATGTATACAACGACGCCAGGGTAGAGGGTTTGATCCATTATTGAAAGGATATCATCGGGCTTAGGGCCATTTGGATTATTTGATTGTGTCGTCGCAAAAAAATCTTGTGAACTTGTTAAATTTTCGATTAATTCGGCGGCCGCAGTTGCGATTTTATGGGATCTTTTTGAAAACGGTTTCTGAAGGCCATTCTCCAAATCTTCGGGAGATATGTCGTGTTTTGCTGCTATTGATTGTATCAGGTAGGAGTTTGCGCTCCGCTTATCGAGAGAGCCGTTAAATATATTCGCTACTATCACTTTTGGATCGGGCGTAGCAAGGCGCTTAATGTAGGATATTTCCAACATTGCCTCAGTTGGATCAGACGATTCTGTCAACTTACAAGAAAGCCCACCTGCCGCATTTGATTGACTACTTGCCGCGACAATTCTAGATACGCAGTCGTTGTATGCAGAATGAACGGATGGATCAACATAGTTATACCGAATTTTTGATATATTGATGTTTTTTACATCTTCAAAGTTGGATGAACAAAATTTAGTTCGACTTGATGTTTTTACATTTTGATCGTCGGAAAATGCCGCACCAATCGGCACGCCATCATATACAATGTTTAAATCTATGCCTCGTTGTTGGGCTTGCTCTTTTGAGTTGACCTGGTCTGAGCATATCTCATATAGCGCTCTGCGGGTCGATAACCTGTCGACATCTGCGGAATAGCTGGTGGTTGCACGCCAGAAATGGGGCTCGCAGGCGAACCTTGCTTGAGCTCCAACATTTTCTGATTGAGCCATGGCTATTTGTGAGACAAGAAAAGTGCCCGCCGCAAAGAGTCCAGATAATATCTTCATCGCACCCTCCCTCGCCACAATTTGGCAACCTATGAGCGCACAGCCTAGTTAATTTGGCAAGACCGGGTCACGAGAATCGCCAATGTACCGCCACCCGGGTCGATCTGGGTGATTTCGACAGGATTCGCTTATTATATCGGCAGATCGTTTCGCTCTCGATGCTTCGTGGTGGTCCACAATGGCACCTTCGTAGAGGTGCACCCCACACCTCCGTCTTGGCACGGATGCTGTCTATCTTAGAGACCGTTTGAGAATGGGTTGAAGAGGTTTCGCTGCCGTGATTGAAGCTCAGGATGTGGACCCGAGCGAGCCATCGCCGGATGGCAGGATTTGAGCAGCGTGCGAAGCGCCCCGGCCAATATGGCGGCAAGCCATCCCTGGCTGTCGACAACACGCTCGATCGCCGGTTTGACCTGGAGGCGCCTGACAAGGCCTGGGTGACCGACATCACCTACAAGCGCGAACGCATCCGCCGCAAGGTCTACCTCACGCCGGACGAGGTACACCGCGACGTGTTCGATTACATCGAGATGTTCTCCCGCCGAGTTCGAACGGCAGCACAAAGCGAAAGCCGACGGCGTCTAGAAAACTAGGGGCGGTTTACCCTGACAATCCAGAAACCATCGTCTTATTGAACTGATCGTCCAGCGAAGGAGGGACGATCATGTCCACAAAACCGATTGCCGCCACGAAACCGTCAACGAACCCGCCCGAGATGGTGACCTTAAAGGCGATTTGCGCCGAGTTGAAGATTGACCCGCGCCTCGCGCGCGAAAAGCTGCGCATCGCCGCCCGAGAGGCGAAAAAGTTCCCTGAACTCGCCAAGACCCACAAGCCACGATTGGCATGGGAATGGCCGAAGGGCTCGGAGGCGGAGAAGCAGGCGAGGGCTGCGCTCCTCGCGTGACCCGAGCGGTGGTGCTCATAATTCCTACAATAAGGATTTTGACCACCACCACAGGGCGCTACTCATTTGTTGGCGTTCACGATGGCAGGGAAAACGTTGGCACCCTGCCCCTCTGGGTGACACCGCGATTGTTCGTCGCCCTGCATGGGTTGAAATCCGCGTGCCAACAATCGGTCCGGCCCCGCGAACAACATCTTGGGTGCTCAAACTTGCGATCCATGCGCCATGCCCCTCCTTCCGGGAATGGTGGTGGTCATAATTCCTAGATTGACGATTATGATCACGACCACCAACCTGCGGGTCAGTGGCCCCGTATGGTACCTCGCGAGGAGTTTGAGGTGACGAGCTTTCGGCGCCACATCGGGGTCGACTATTCCGGCGCCGAGACGCCCAACGCCAGCCTCAAAGGGTTGCGCGTTTATGCAGGCGAAGCCGATTCGGGACCTGTCGAGGTGCTCCCACCCCCGTCACCGCGAAAATATTGGACCCGGCGCGGGGTCGCCGACTGGTTGGTGGAGCAGCTCTCACGCGACATTCCCACCATCGTCGGCATCGATCACGGGTTCTCTTTCCCACTGCGCTATTTCGAGGTGCACCAGCTTCCGACGGACTGGCCCAGCTTTCTCGATGATTTTCAGCGGCACTGGCCGACCGACGAGGACAACACCTACGTCGATTTTGTGCGCGACGGCTCGGTCGGCAATGGCGCAGCCCGAAAGGGCAATGCGCGTTGGCGGCGGCTGACAGAGATTCGTGCCGGCAGCGCCAAGTCGGTTTTTCATTTCGACGTCCAGGGCACCGTGGCGAAGTCCACGCATGCCGGGATCCCCTGGCTACGCCATATCCGCCAACATATGGGCGAACAAGTGCATTTCTGGCCCTTCGATGGCTGGACCCCGCTTGAAGGCCGATCGGTCATTGCCGAGGTGTACCCGGCCCTCTGGAGCCGAAGTTATGAGCGTGAGGACCGTACCGGCGACCAACACGACGCCTTGAGCATCGCGGCGTGGCTTTCCCGCGCCGATCACAATGGTAGCCTCGAAACATGCCTGAACCCCGAGCTGACACCACCTGACCGTGTGCAGGCACAAGTGGAGGGCTGGATCCTCGGCGTGCCCGGCACGATTCGCATCAGCGCCCCGTAGGCGCGGGCACCCGGACCACGAGAGCAAGGTTAGCGGTGCCCACATCGCTGGGAAGGCGATAACCTCTGCCGCTATAGACGCGCCCTATCGTGGCCGCTGACGCACCAAACCGGCACATTCCGCATCAGCCCGCTTCGTTCAAGCACACCGCTCTCGACACCCCGGGGAAACCCAAGCGTCTGATATACTGGGATCGTCCAAGCGAGACGATCCCTAGAGCTTTGATTTCATTAGGAAATGAGTGGTGCCCAGGGACGGAGTCGAACCGCCGACACTGCGATTTTCAGTCGCATGCTCTACCAACTGAGCTACCTGGGCGTCCAATCGGCGGCAGCGCCGTTTGGAGCCGCGAGTGTATAGTCAGGAACTTGGGACCTGTCCATAGGCGCCGCACCTGGCAGGCTCGCGTCGTAGCCGACTGTGGAAAACCCTCTCGGTCATGCCCTGAAACCTGCTGTCCAGCCTCGCTTTTCGCATCACCCCGTCCGATCCCGCCACCAGGCGGCGCAAGTCCGCAAGCCGGGCCGGCGACCGCCGGGCAAAGGTCCCCTAACGTCAGACGGGCGGCGGATTCGCCGTGTCTTCTCCGCCGGAAGCTGGCACAATGACATTTCAAACACAGGTGGAGTGGTCCGGCATCCCTGGGGGGCCGGGCGGATGAGCGTATGGGGGAGAGCGTGGCCGAAAGGAAGCTGAAAGGGTCCGTGGAGGTCCTGCCACCGCACGTTCAGGAGAGCGAGGATTATGTCACCGGGTCCGGCGCGCCCGCTGCGACGGCGGTCACCCTGGAACAGGCGCTGGGCGTGCAGGTGCGCTCCATCCGGCGTGAACTGGATCTCACCGTGTCCGACCTTGCCGGCGCGGCCAGTATTTCCGTCGGCATGCTCTCCAAGATCGAGAACGGCCAGATCTCGCCCTCCCTCGCCACGCTGCAGGCCATCGCCAAGGCCCTCAACGTGCCCATCACCACATTGTTCTCGGCCTTCGAGGAGCGGCGCGACTGCTCGTTCGTGCGGGCCCACCAGGGCGTCATCATCGAGCGGCGCGGCACCAAGGTCGGCCACCAGTACGAGTTGCTGGGCCATGGGCTCGGCGGCGACATCGTGGTGGAGCCCTACCTCATCACCTTGTCGGAAGAAGCGGCGCCCCACACTGGCTTCCGCCACGCCGGGGTGGAATTCATCTACATGCTCTCGGGCGAGGTGATGTACCGCCACGCCGACCGCACCTACCACCTGCGGGCCGGCGACTCGCTGATGTTCGATTCCGGCGCCGCCCACGGTCCCGAAGACCTGATCCAGCGGCCCATGACCTACCTGTCCATCATCGTCTACGGCCGCGACCGGCACTGAAGCGCGCCAGCGGCGCGAACCCGCAGCCCCGGCTGAACTGCGCAAAAGTTTCCTGAAGCGAAAATTTTATTCGCTGACGTTGACGCCCCAGGTCGTTCGGCGTACTTCTTCGTCTCAAGGTCGCCCGCGCGGCCCGGAATGGAGACAGTGACAGCGCCATGTGCGGCATCGTCGGACTTTTCTTGAAGGACCCCAAGCTCGAAGGCGAGCTGGGGGCCATGCTCGCCTCCATGCTCTGCGTCATGACGGATCGCGGCCCCGACAGCGCGGGCTTCGCCGTTTATGGCAGCGGTGCGAAGGACAAGGTGAAGCTCTCGCTGCGCGCCACGGCGTCCTACGACTTCGAGGCGCTTGCGGCCGGCCTGTCGCTCCCGGCCGCCGGCCTGCCGGGCCTCGCCGTGCGCGGCACCCATGCCATCGTCGAAATTCCCGCGGCGCGGGAAGCGGCGGTGCGCGCCTTCCTCAAGGAGCGCCATCCGGAGGTGGCCATCGTCGGCACCGGCGAGCGCATGGAAATCTTCAAGGAGGTGGGCCTGCCCGCCTTCGTGGCTGAAACCTTCGGCCTGTCCGGCATGCGCGGCACCCACGGCATCGGCCACACCCGCATGGCCACCGAGAGCGCGGTGACCACCGCCGGCGCCCACCCCTTCTCCACCGGCGCCGACCAGTGCCTGGTGCACAACGGCTCGCTCTCCAACCACAATGCCCTGCGCCGCGCCCTGAAGCGCGAGGGCATCGCCATCGAGACCGACAACGACAGCGAGGTGGCCGCCGGCTATCTCACCTGGCGGATGCGGCAGGGCGCATCCCTGGGCCAGGCGCTGGAAGCGGGCCTGAACGACCTCGACGGCTTCTTCACCTTTGTGGTGGGCACCGAGAACGGCTTCGGCGTGCTGCGCGATCCCATCGCCTGCAAGCCCGCCGTAATGGCCGAAACCGACCAGTATGTGGCCTTCGGCTCGGAATATCGTGCCCTGGTGGACCTGCCGGGCATCGCCAAGGCCCGTGTGTTCGAACCTGAACCCGCCACCGTCTATTTCTGGGAGCGCGCCCAGTGAACGCCATCTCCCCCGACCTCACCTTCGACCTCGCCGACACCTCCCTGCGCGAGCTGAACGCGGCGCTCCACGCCGCCACCGGCGAAAGCAACGCCCGGCGCTGGCGGGTGCTGAACCCCAATGGCCGCCACGCGGTGGCGGTGGGCATTGCCGCCCCCCTCACCGTCGAGATCGAGGGCCACGTGGGCTATTACTGCGCCGGCATGAACGCCGAGGCCTCCGTGATCATCCACGGCAATGCCGGCGTGGGCCTCGCCGAGAACATGATGAGCGGCTTCGTCCATGTGCGCGGCGATGCCAGCCAGGCGGCCGGCGCCACCGGCCATGGCGGCCTGCTGGTGATCGACGGCAATGCCTCGGCCCGCTGCGGCATCTCCATGAAGGGCATCGACATCGTGGTGAAGGGCTCCGTGGGCCACATGAGCGCCTTCATGGGCCAGTCCGGCAGCCTCATCGTGCTGGGCGATGCCGGCGAGGCGCTGGGCGACAGCCTCTATGAGGCCAGGCTGTTCGTGCGCGGCTCCGTCAAGTCCCTGGGCGCCGACTGCATCGAGAAGGAGATGCGGGACGAGCACAAGGTGCTTTTGGCCGAAAAGCTGAAGGCGGCGGGCCTCGACGGCAGCGTCGATGTCTCCGCGTTCAAGCGCTACGGCTCGGCCCGGCAGCTCTACAATTTCCACGTCGACAACGCGTCCGCGTACTGAGGGCCGAGACGATGACCGCTCATTCCAACGTGCCCCGCACCCCGCCCCGCTTCTCGGCCACCTTCGATCCCGCGACGCTGGCGGAGATCCGCCGCGCCGCGGCCACCGGCATCTATGACATCCGTGGCGGCGGCACCAAGCGCAAGGTGCCCCATTTCGACGACTTGCTGTTCCTCGGCGCCTCCATGTCGCGCTATCCGCTGGAGGGCTATCGCGAGAAGTGCGGCACCGAGGTGGTGCTCGGCACCCGCTTCGCCAAGAAGCCCATCACCCTGAAGACGCCGGTGACCATTGCCGGCATGAGCTTCGGCGCGCTCTCGGCCCAGGCCAAGGAAGCTTTGGGCCGCGGCGCCACCACGGTGGGCACGAGCACCACCACCGGCGACGGCGGCATGACGCCGGAAGAGCGCGGCCAGTCGCAGACCCTGGTCTACCAGTACCTGCCCTCGCGCTATGGCATGAACCCGGTGGACCTGCGCAAGGCGGATGCCATCGAGATCGTCATCGGCCAGGGCGCCAAGCCCGGCGGCGGCGGCATGCTGTTGGGACAGAAGATCTCCGATCGCGTCGCCGCCATGCGCAACCTGCCCAAGGGCATCGACCAGCGCTCGGCCTGCCGCCATCCCGACTGGACCGGCCCCGATGATCTGGAGATCAAAATCGAGGAGCTGCGCGAGATCACCGACTGGGAAAAGCCCATCTATGTGAAGGTGGGCGCCTCCCGCCCCTATTACGACATCGCCCTGGCGGTGAAGGCGGGGGCGGACGTGGTGGTGCTCGACGGCATGCAGGGCGGCACCGCGGCGACCCAGGACGTGTTCATCGAGAATGTGGGCCTGCCCATCCTTTCCGCCATCCGCCCGGCGGTGCAGGCGCTGCAGGACCTCGGCATGCACCGCAAGGTGCAGCTTATCGTCTCCGGCGGCATCCGCTCCGGCGCGGACGTGGCCAAGGCGCTGGCGCTGGGCGCCGACGCGGTGGCCATCGGCACGGCGGCGCTGGTGGCGCTGGGCGACAACGATCCCCAGTTCGAGGACGAATACCAGGCGCTGGGCACCACCGCCGGGGCCTATGACGACTGGCACGAGGGCCTCGACCCCGCCGGCATCACCACCCAGGACCCGGTGCTCGCCGCCCGGCTCGATCCGGTGAAGGCCGGCCATCGCCTCGCCAATTATCTCTCGGTAATGACGCTGGAGGCGCAGACCATCGCTCGCGCCTGCGGCAAGAGCCACGTGCACAATCTGGAGCCCGAGGACCTCGTCGCCCTCACGGTGGAAGCCGCCGCCATGGCCGGCGTGCCGCTGGCCGGCACCTCATGGATCCCCGGACGCACCGGCGGCTACTGAGCCGCGTTTTCCTGACTTCGGCCGCGCCGCTCGACCGGCGCGGCCTTCATAAAAATCCCGACCATCCAAGACCTTCCTGCCAGGGATCGAACCCATGACCAGCACAACCGAAATCGCTCGGGAGGCGGAAGGGCGCGCCTCCGTCTCCGCCAAGGGCGGCCTGGACCTCGCGAAAATCGCGAACGAGCGCGGCATCAAATACTTCCTCATCTCCTACGTGGACCTGTTCGGCGGCCTGCGGGCCAAGCTCGTGCCCGCTTCCGCCATCGGCCCCATGCAGAAGGAAGGCGCGGGCTTCGCCGGCTTTGCCACCTGGCTCGACATGTCGCCGGCCGACCCGGACCTGTTCGCGGTGCCCGACCCCACCAGCCTCATCCAGCTGCCCTGGAAAGAGGAAATCGGCTGGCTCGCCGCCGACCTCTACATGGGCGGCAAGGAAGTGGAGCAGGCACCCCGCACCGTTCTGAAGCGCCAGCTCGCCGCCGCCGCGGCGCTGGGCTATGAGGTGAAGACCGGCGTGGAGTGCGAGTATTTCCTGATCACGCCGGACGGCAAGGGCATCTCCGATACGTCCGACACGGCGGAAAAGCCCTGCTACGACCAGTCCGCCCTCATGCGCCGCTATGATGTCATCAAGGATATCTGCGATGCCATGCTGAAGCTCGGCTGGGGTGCCTACCAGAACGACCACGAGGACGCCAACGGCCAGTTCGAGATGAACTGGAACTATGACAATGCGTTGCTGACCGCCGACCGACACGTCTTCTTCAAATACATGGTGAAGTCGATCGCGGAACAGCATGGGCTGCGCGCCACCTTCATGCCCAAGCCCTTCATCAACCTCACCGGCTCGGGCTGCCATGCCCACGTCTCCCTGTGGTCGAAGGGCAAGAACGCCTTCTCCGATCCCAAGGGGGAGCTGGGCGTCTCGCAGCTCGGCTATCATTTCATCGGCGGACTGATCCACAATGCGGACGCCTTGTGCGCCCTCACCAATCCCACGGTGAATTCCTACAAGCGCATCAACGCCCCGCGCACCCTTTCGGGGGCCACCTGGGCGCCGAACACGGTGACCTATACCGGCAACAACCGCACCCACATGATCCGCATTCCGGATGCCGGCCGCTTCGAGTTCCGCCTCGCCGACGGCGCGGCCAACCCCTACCTGCTGCAGGCCGGCCTCACGGCGGCGGGCCTCGACGGCATCGAGAACCAGCGCGATCCGGGCAAGCGCCTCGACATCAACATGTACACCGACGGGCACAAGGTGAAGGGCGCCAAGCGTCTGCCGCTGAACATGCTGGACGCCCTGCGCGCGCTGGAAAAATCCCGCGTGCTGGGCGAGCGGCTGGGCCAGCCTTTCGTCTCCGGCTATCTCAAGCTGAAGCATGAGGAATGGAACGCCTATTCCCGCCACCTCACCCAGTGGGAACGGGACAACACCCTGGACATCTGATCTGGACACAGCCCCCTGCGGGCCAAATGGGACGGAGACCGGCCCCTTGCCCGCATCCGGAGACGGCCCTTCCTTCCCGTGATGCGCCTGCGGCGGCACCGCGCCGCCTCGGCCCTCGCCGTTTGACCCGCCGCGTCCGCCGCGGCGCCCGAGCAGATGAACAGGGTTCGCGACACCAACGGGCGATGAGCTTCACTCATTGCCCTTTGGGCCAAGCCCGCGCGGCGCCTGAGCGCAACCCTCTCGGCACCGGTCACAGACCGGGGCCGTTGGTCTAAGCCCCAAGCGAGTGCCCGATGTCCCGCTATTCCGTCTTCAGCCTCATCGCCAATGCGCTCAACGGCCAGACCGGGTGGAAGCCCGCCTGGCGGGATGCCGCGCCGAAGCCTGCCTATGACGTGATCGTCGTGGGCGGAGGCGGGCATGGCCTGGCGACCGCCTATTACCTCGCCAAGGAGCACGGCATCCGCAACGTGGCGGTGCTGGAGAAGGCCCATGTCGGCTCCGGCAATGCCGGGCGCAACACCACCATCATCCGCTCCAACTACCTGCTGCCGGGCAACGAGCCGTTCTACGAGTGGTCCATGAAATTGTGGGAGGGCCTGGAACAGGACCTCAACTACAACGCCATGGTCTCCCAGCGCGGCATCATCAATCTGTTCCACTCCGACGGCCAGCGCGACGCCTATGCAAGGCGCGGCAACGCCATGCGCCTTGCCGGTGCCGACGCCGAGCTGCTGGACCGCGCGCAGGTGCGGGCCTTGTGCCCCTTCCTCGATTTCGACAATTCCCGCTTCCCCATCAAGGGCGGGCTGATGCAGGCCCGCGCCGGCACCGCGCGCCACGATGCCGTGGTGTGGGGCTATGCCCGCGCCGCCGACCGGCTCGGCGTGGACATCGTGCAGAATTGCGAGGTCACAGGCTTCATCCGCGAGGGCGACGCGGTGGTGGGGGTGGAGACCACGCGCGGCGCCATCCGCGCGGCGAAGGTGGGCCTTGCGGTGGCCGGCTCCACCTCCCGCCTCACCCGCCTGCTGGATCTGCGCCTGCCCATCGAGAGCCACGCGCTGCAGGCCTTCGTATCCGAGGGGCTGAAGCCGCTGGTGCCGGGGGTGATCACCTTCGGCATGGGGCATTTCTACGTCAGCCAGTCCGACAAGGGCGGCCTGGTCTTCGGCGGCGACATCGACGGCTACAATTCCTACGCCCAACGCGGCAACCTGCCGGTGGTGGAGGACGTGGCCGAGGGCGGCATGGCGGTGATGCCCCTCATCGGCCGGCTGCGCATGCTGCGCGCCTGGGGCGGGCTCGTGGACATGTCCATGGACGGCTCGCCCATCATCGACGTGGGGCCCCTGCCGGGCCTCTACCTCAACACGGGGTGGAACTACGGGGGCTTCAAGGCGACGCCGGCCTCCGGCTGGTGCTTCGCCCATACCATCGCGCGCGATCAGGCCCACGCCTTCAACGCCGCCTTCCGCCTCGACCGCTTCCGCTCCGGCCACATCATTGATGAGAAGGGGGTCGGCGCCCAGCCGAACCTGCACTGACCTATGCGCATCCCCTGTCCCTATTGTGGCGCGCGCTCGTCCCACGAATTCGCCTATCTGGGCGATGCGGCGCCGACCCGTCCCGATCCCTCGGCCCCCGACGCGGCCGAGGCCTTCCATTCTTACGTCTATGAGCGGGACAATCCGGCCGGCCCCATGGACGAGCTTTGGTACCATTCCGCCGGCTGCCGCCGCTGGCTGAAGCTGACGCGGGACACCCGCACCCACGCCATCACCGCCGTGGTCTTCGCCGGCACCGGGGAGGGCGCGCGATGACCCGCCTCGCCAAGGGCGGCCTCATCGACCGCAGCCGCACCCTGTCCTTTGCGTTCGACGGCAAGACCTTCACAGGCCATCCCGGCGATACGCTGGCCTCGGCGCTGCTTGCCTGTGGCGTGCGGCTCGTGGCCCGCTCATTCAAGTATCACCGCCCGCGCGGGGTGGTGACGGCCGGCTCCGAGGAGCCCAACGCCCTGGTGGAGCTGCGCACCGGCGCCCGGCGCGAGCCCAACACCCGCGCCACCACGGTGGAGCTTTACGACGGCCTCGAAGCCGCCAGCCAGAACCGCTGGCCCTCGCTGGACTTCGATGCGCTGAGCGTCAACCGGCTGGTGTCGCCCTTCCTCGGCGCGGGCTTCTACTACAAGACCTTCATGTGGCCCGCCGCGTTCTGGGAGAAGGTCTATGAGCCGGTGATCCGCCGCGCCGCCGGCCTCGGCCGCGCCGCCGACGCGCCGGACCCGGACCATTACGAGAAGGCCACCGCCTTCTGCGACGTGCTCGTCATCGGCTCCGGCGCGGCTGGCCTTGCGGCGGCGCTGGCGGCCGGGCGCTCCGGCGCGCGGGTGATCCTCGCGGACGAAGATTTCCGCCTCGGCGGCCGGCTGCTCTCCGAGCGCGCGGGTATCGACGGCGGCTCCGCCCTCGACTTCGTGGCGCGGGTTGAGGCCGAGCTTTCAAGCCTGCCGAATGTGCGGCTCATGCCACGCACCACGGTGTTCGGCGCCTATGACGGCAGCGAATATGGCGCCGTGGAGCGGGTAAGCGATCATCTGCCCGCCCCCCTGCCCTTCCAGCCGCGCCAGCGCCTGTGGCGCATCGTGGCCAAACGCTGCGTGCTGGCGGCAGGCGCCTTCGACCGGCCCATCGTGTTCCCCGGCAACGACCGGCCGGGGGTCATGTCGGCGCTGGCGCTGGCCACCTACGCCACCCGCTATGGCGCCGGCGCGGGGGCCAACGCCGCCGTGTTCTCCACCAACGACCATGCGGTGGCCGCAGCCCTCGATGCGGCGGAAGCGGGCCTGAAGCTCGACGCTGTCATCGACGTGCGCCCCGCCTTGCCCGAGGCGCTGGCGGCACGGGCGAAGGCGCTGGGCGTGCGCGTCATCACCGAGGGCGAGGTGGTGGCAACCTCCGGCAAATGCCTGAAATCCATCACCGTGAGCACCCCGCGCGGCAGCGAGACGCTGGCGGTGGAAGCCCTCGGCGTGTCGGGCGGTGCCACGCCCAACCTTAACCTCACCTGCCATCTGGGCGGCAAGCCGGTGTGGCGGGAAGACATCGCCGCCTTCGTCCCCGGCGCGGTGCCGCCCGGCATGGCGGTGGCCGGCGCGGCGGCGGGCACCTTCGCTCTCGCCGACATCCTCGCGGACGGCACCCGCCTCGGCGCATCGGCGGCTTCCGATTCGGGCTTCGACGCTTCCCCGGTGCCGGCCCCGCAGGCGGAGGGCGCGCCCACCGGCTTCAAGGCATTCTTCCATGTGGCCGGCAAGGGGTCGAAGGGCGGTCCCGCCTTCGTGGACCAGCAGAACGACGTGACCGCCAAGGATGTGGCCCTCGCCCACCGCGAAGGCTTCCGCGCAGTGGAATTGCTGAAGCGCTACACCACGCTGGGCATGGCCACCGACCAGGGCAAGACCTCCAACATGGTCGGCCTCGCTTTGATGGCGGAGCTGACCGGCAAGGGCATTCCCTCAACCGGCACCACCGTGTTCCGCCCGCCCTATACGCCGGTGGCGCTGGGCGTGCTGGCGGGCCACCATCGCGGCGTCGACTTCAAGCCGGCCCGTCCCACGCCCACCCATGAGTGGGCGCAGGCGCAGGGCGCCGTCTTCGTGGAAACCGGCCTGTGGATGCGCGCCGCCTATTTCCCCAAGCCCGGCGAGACCGACTGGCTGGAAAGCGTGAACCGCGAGGTGAAGGCGACGCGCGAAGCCGTGGGCGTCATCGACGTGTCCACCTTCGGCAAGATCGACCTTCAGGGACCCGACGTGGGCGTGCTGCTCGATCGCGTCTACATCAACATGTTCTCGACGCTGGCCGTGGGCAAGGCGCGCTACGGCGTGATGCTGCGCGAGGACGGCCTGGTCATGGACGACGGCACCACCGCGCGCCTCGCCGACGACCATTATGTGATGACCACCACCACGGCCAACGCCGCCAAGGTCTACCAGCATCTGGAATTCTGCCTGCAGGTGTTGTGGCCGGATCTGGATGTGTGCCTCGCCTCGGTGTCCGAGCAATGGGCGCAGATCGCGGTGTCCGGGCCGCGCTCCCGCGAGGTGCTGGCGAAGATCGTGGACGGGATCGACGTCACCAACGCCGGCATGCCCTTCATGGGGGTGGCGCAGGGCAGTGTGATGGGCGGCGTTCAGGCGCGTATCTTCCGCCTCTCTTTCTCCGGCGAGCTGGGCTACGAGATCGCGGTGCCGGCCCGCCACGGCGCGGCGCTGATGCAGGCGCTGATGGAAGCGGGCGCGCCCTTCGGCATCACGCCCTATGGGGTGGAGGCGCTGGGCGTGCTGCGCATCGAGAAGGGCCATGTCTCCGGCAGCGAGCTGACCGGCCAGACCTGCGCGCGCGATCTCGGCCTCGGCAAGATGGCGTCCACCAAGAAGGACTATATCGGCCGGGTGATGGCCGGGCGGCCCGCCCTCACCGATCCGGAGCGGCCGACGCTGGTCGGCTTCAAGCCGGTGGACCGCACCGCGCGGCTGCGTGCCGGCGCCCACTTCCTCAAGCCCGGCGCCGCCGCGACCACTGATAACGACGAGGGCTACATGACCTCGACCGCCTTCTCGCCCACCCTCGGCCACTTCATCGGCCTCGGCCTTTTGAAGCGCGGGGCGGAGCGCATGGGCGAGAAGGTGCGCGCCTATGACCCGGTGCGCGGCGGTGACATGGAGGTCGAGGTGTGCTCTCCCGCATTCATTGACCCGCAAGGGGAGAAGCAGCGTGTCTGACCTGCTGGAATACCTCGCCCCCACCCGGCTCGTGCCGGAGGGGCACTATGGCCCGGAGGGCGCCGCGGGTGTCACCGCGCGCGCGGTCGAGACCCTTGCCGCCGCCACGCTGGTGGCCCGCAAGGGCGCGACGGCGCGCCTCATCGTCGCCTGCGCGGCGGCGGGCCTGCCGCTGGCCGACGCGCCGCGCTTCAGCGCCGGGGCGGGGCTGGAGGCGGTGGGAACCGGCCCCGGCCGCTGGCTCGTCCTCGCCGAGGGCGTGAGCGGGACGGACCTTGTCGCCCGCCTCGCCGGCATGGCTTCGGGCCTCGCCGCCATCACCGACCAGAGCGATGCCAATCTCATCGTCGACGTTTCCGGTGAGAAGGCCCGCGCGGCGCTGGCCAAGGGCGTCACCGTGGACCTTGACCCCACCGCCTTCCGGGCGGGAGACGCCGCGACCACCAACGTGTCCCATGTGGGCGTCACCTTCTGGCAGAAGGATGCCGCCACCTTTCGCTTCGCCGTGGGGCGCTCGTTCGCGCCCGCCTTCCTGCGCTGGCTGACCGTGAGCGCCGCCGCGTTCGGCTTCGCCCTCACCGGCACCGGACGAGGTTGACCGCAGCGCGGCGCGCGCGACAAGCCTTCGCACCCAACCATTCCTCACGCGACCGCCGGCGCCCCGGCGCGCGGCGCGCCAGATAAAGACGCATCACCATGACCACGCCGAGCGATCATTTCATCCTCACCCTCTCCTGCCCCAACCGGCCGGGCATCGTGGCGGGGGTATCGACCTTCCTGTTCGAGAAGGGCTGCAACATCCTCGAGGCCCAGCAGTACGACGACACCGAGACCAACCGCTTCTTCATGCGCGTGGTGTTCAACGTGGTGGCGAGCGAGGCGAGCCTGCCCGAGATCCGCGAGGGCTTCGCCGACGTGGCCGCAGGCTTCGACCTCACCTGGACCATGCGGGCGGTGGCGGAGAAGCGCCGCGTGCTGCTACTGGCCTCCAAGTTCGACCATTGCCTCGCCGACCTGCTCTATCGCTGGCGCATCGGCGAGATCGCCATGGACATCACCGGCATCATCTCCAACCACCCCATCGAGACCTATGCCCATCTCGATTTCGACGGCATCCCCTTCCACCATTTGCCGGTGACCAAGGCCACCAAGCTGGAGCAGGAAGCGAAGATCTGGGAGATCTTCCAGTCCTCGCGCTCTGAACTCGCCGTGCTCGCGCGCTACATGCAGGTGCTGTCGGACGACCTTTCCGCCAAGCTCTCGGGCAAGTGCATCAACATCCACCACTCGTTCCTGCCGGGCTTCAAGGGCGCCAAGCCCTACCATCAGGCCCACGCCCGCGGCGTGAAGCTGATGGGCGCCACCTCGCACTATGTGACCTCCGACCTCGACGAGGGGCCGATCATCGAGCAGGACGTGGAGCGCATCTCCCACCAGGATTCCCCCGACGACCTGGTGCGCAAGGGCCGCGACATCGAGCGCCGCGTGCTCGCCCGCGCCATCTCCTGGCACCTGCAGGACCGGGTGCTGCTGAACGGCTCGCGCACCGTGGTGTTCCGCGACTGAGGCAGTCGCCCCCGGCCGGCGGGGAAACAACCGCCGGCCGGGGGCGTTGGGCAGGAGAGATCCATCACCAGGGAGATCCCCATGCCCCGCAATGGCGTCCTTGTCGCCGCAGCCTTCGTTCTCGTCCTCGCCCTGTTCGCGGCGAACGTCTTCTCCAATCGCGGCACGCCCGAGCCCAGCGAAACCGCGCCGGCGAACATCACCGCCCCCACCGGCAACCCGCCGCCCTTGACCACCTCCCCCGATGCCGCGCCCGGGCGAACCCTGTCGCCGGCCGAGGGCGAGCGCTCGGGGGGCGACCCGCCGCGCTGATAATGCCTATTTTATTAGCAAATGATGCTTTGATAGCGGCCCGGAACCCCTCTGAAAGGAGGGATTCCGGGCCTTGTCATTCCAATCAAACAACTGATTTATATTATGAAAGCTATAATTGCATACATCTGGCGCGTTTCCTGCTAAGCCTTGCCCGCCGCGCGGTGCGGCCGAACACGGGTTAGAGCATGCAGACCGTCGCCAGCCTCCTTACCGCCCACAGGTCGGGCTCCCGCGCCGTCGCCGAAACGGTGCGCGCCGTCTATGCCCGCATCGCGGTGCAGGACGATCCGGCCCTGTTCATCACCCTGCGTGCGGAAGCCGACGTGCTGGCCGAGGCCGCCGCGCTGGAGGCGAAGGGCGACACCGCCCTGCCGCTCTATGGCATCCCGGTGGCGGTGAAGGACAATATCGACGTGGCCGGCCTGCCCACCACCTGCGCCTGCCCCGCCTTCGCCTATACGCCCGAGCACGACGCCACCGCCGTGGCGCGGCTGAAGGCGGCGGGCGCGCTCATCATCGGCAAGACCAATCTGGACCAGTTCGCCACCGGCCTCGTGGGCGTGCGCTCGCCCTATGGCATTCCGCGCAACGCCTTCAATCCCGCGCTGGTGCCGGGCGGCTCGTCCTCCGGCTCGGCATCGGCGGTTTCGGCGGGCATCGTGCCGGTCTCGCTGGGCACCGACACCGCCGGTTCCGGCCGGGTGCCGGCCATGCTGCAGAACATCGTGGGGCTGAAGCCCTCCCTCGGCCTTGTGCCCAACACCGGCCTCGTGCCCGCCTGCAAGACGCTGGACTGCATCTCCGTCTTCGCCCTCACCGTGGATGACGCCATGGCGGTGCTGGACGTGATCTCCGGCTTCGACCCGCAGGATGCCTGGTCCCGCGACCTGCCCCTCGGCCCGCTCGCCGCCGCGCCGCCCGCCTTCGTGCTGGGCGTGCTGCCGCAGGCGCAGCGTGAATTCTTCGGCGATGCCCACGCCGCCGCCGCCTATGAGGCGGCGCTTGCGCGCTTCGCAGCCCTCGGCGCGACGCTGAAGGAGATCGATTTTTCCCCCTTCGCCGAAACCGCCCGCCTGCTCTATGAGGGTCCCTGGGTGGCGGAGCGCTGGATCGTGGCGGAAAAGCTGCTCACCACCACGCCCGAGGCGCTGCATCCCGTCACCCGCGCCATCACCGAGCCGGGTGGCACCGCGAGCGCCGCCGATGCCTTCCGCGCCACCTACCGGCTGAAGGAATTGCGGGCGAAGGTGGCCCCGGTGCTCGCCGCCATCGACGGCCTGCTGCTGCCCACCGCGCCCACCGCCTATACGGTGGAGGAGGTGCTGGCCGATCCGGTGCGCCTCAATTCGCGCAATGGCACCTACACTAATTTCGTCAACCTCATGGACCTGTGCGGCATCGCCGTGCCCGCCGCCATCGCACCCACCGGCGTGCCCTATGGCGTCACCCTGCTGGCGCCGGCCGGCAAAGACGCGCAGATGGCGGCGCTGGGCCGGGCGTTCGTGGCGGCCGGCGATTTGCCGCTGGGCGCAAGCCATGCCCCCTGTCTCTTAT
>NZ_JAIVFO010000079.1 GCF_029991245.1 Xanthobacter autotrophicus | reverse complement strand
TCGGCCAAACCACCTAAACCCTCAAAGGAGAAGCCCCGAAACTTGACCGCAACCTGACCCAAGACCACCATCACCCCGGGTCACTTCTCAGTGGAAATCCAGGGTCACTTCTCGCCGGAAATCAACACCGGAACGCCTGGGCGCTCCACCTTCGGCCGCGGGCGCCTCGCCTTCAGCCGAAGCCGGCTGTTTTCCCCAAGCCGGCGCGTGGTGGTGGCGGCCCGCATCGCCCGCCACTCCGGCAAGGCCTTCCGCTCGGCGCCGCTCTCGGCCCACCTCGCCTACCTGAAGCGGGACGGGGTCAGCCGAGAGGGAGACAAGGGCATCCTGTTCGACGCGGGCTCGGATCGTGCGGACGATCGCGCCTTCGCCGAGCGGTGCAAGGACGACCGGCACCATTTCCGGTTCATCGTCTCGCCGGAGGACGCAGCGGACCTCACCGACATCAAGGCGTTCACCCGCGACCTCGTCCACCAGATGGAAGCCGATCTCGGGGCGCACCTCGACTGGGTCGCCGTCGACCACTGGAACACCAACAACCCTCACGTCCATCTGTTGGTGCGTGGGGTGGACGAGACCGGCGCCGATCTCGTCATCTCCCGCGACTATATCAGCCAGGGGCTGCGCGCCCGCGCCCAGGAACTGGTGGAGATCGAGCTCGGCCCGAAGCCCGAGCACGAGGTCCGCCATGCGCTCGAAAAGGAGATCACCGCCGAGCGCTGGACCCGCCTCGACGCCGAGATCCACATCGCCGCGGATGACACCGGCCACATCGACCTGCGTCCCGAAAACCCCGGCGCCTCCGACCCCGAGATCCGCCGGCTGATGATCGGCCGGCTCCAGCATCTGGAGAAGATGGGCCTCGCCGCCCCCGCCGGGCCGGGCCAGTGGATGGTTGGGCTTGAGGCGGAGCGGGCGCTGCGCGACCTCGGCACACGCGGCGACATCATCAAGACCATGCACCGCGCTTTCACCGAGCGCGGGCAGGAGCGCGGCGTCGCCGATTATGTGATCGATGGCGCGGCGAGCCCGTCCCCCATTCTGGGCCGGCTGGTCGACCGAGGCCTGCACAACGAGCTGACGGGCGAGGCCTATGCCGTGATCGACGGCATCGACGGCCGCGCCCACCATGTCCGCTTCCGCGGCATCGAGGCCTTCGCGCACGCCCCGCCCCTCGGCGGCATCGTCGAGGTCCGCCGCTTCGGAGGCGCGGACGATGCCCAGCCGACCCTGGTGCTCGCCACCCGTTCCGACTTCGATCTCGCCCGCCAGATCACGGCACAAGGGGCGACCTGGCTCGATCACCGCCTCGTCGAGCGTGAGCCCGTGGCGATGGCTATGGGCGGCTTCGGCCACGAGGCACGCGAGGCCATGCAGGCCCGAGCCGAGCATCTCGTCGAGGAAGGCCTCGCCCGCCGCCAGGGCCAGCGCATCATCCTCCAGCGCGATCTCCTCGCGACGCTCCGCCGGCGCGAGCTCGATGCGGTCGGGGCGAGGCTCTCCGCCGAGACCGGGTTGCCGATGCAGAAGGCCGCGGCTGGCGAGCATGTCGCCGGGATCTACCGCCAGCGCCTGACCTTGGCCTCGGGCCGCTACGCCATGATCGACAGCGGCCTCGGGTTCCAGCTCGTCCCGTGGTCACGCGAGCTCGAGAAGAAGCTCGGTCAGCACGTGACCGGCACCGCGAAGGATGGCGGCGGCATCGAGTGGAGCCTCGGCCGCAAGCGCGACCTCGGCCTCTAGGCACCCGCGAACCGCAGACAAGGAGCGCCCATGTCCGCCACCAGGATCCTCTGGGGCCAGATCATCGTCGTCTTCCTCATCGTCCTCTTCACCACCTGGGCAGCGACGCAATATGTCGCCTGGCGGCTCGGCTTCCAGGCGCAGCTCGGGCTGCCCTGGTTCAGCCTCGCCGGTGTTCCGGTCTATTTTCCGGCGTCCTTCTTCGCCTGGTGGTTCTCATACGACGCTTATGCCCCCGACATCTTCAACCGGGGCGCGGTCATCGCGGCCTCGGGAGGTTTCCTCGCCATCGCGGTCGCCATCGGCATGTCGGTCTGGCGGGCCCGGGAAGCCAAGGCCGTCTCGACCTATGGATCGGCCCGCTGGGCCGAGCCGCCCGACATCAAGGCCGCCGGCCTCCTCGGGCCGGACGGCGTCGTGCTCGGCAGGCTCGGACGGGACTATCTGCGGCATGACGGCCCCGAGCACGTGCTGTGCTTCGCTCCGACCCGAAGCGGCAAGGGCGTGGGTCTCGTGGTGCCGACGCTCCTGACCTGGCCGGGCTCGGCCATCGTGCATGACATCAAGGGGGAGAACTGGCAGCTCACCGCCGGCTTCCGGGCTCGGCACGGCAAGGTGGTGCTGTTCGACCCGACAAGTCCGGAGTCCTCCCCCTACAACCCGCTCCTGGAAATCCGCCGCGGCGACTTCGAGGTGCGGGACGTCCAGAACGTGGCCGACGTCCTCGTCGACCCGGAAGGCTCGCTCGATCGGAGGAACCATTGGGAGAAGACGAGCCATTCCTTGTTGGTGGGCGCCATCCTGCACGTCCTCTATGCCGGAGAGGACAAGACGCTGTCCGGCGTAGCGGCCTTCCTCTCCGATCCGCGCCGGCCCATCGAGGCGACCTTGCGGGCGATGATGACCACCCGCCACCTCGGAGAGGCGGGACCGCATCCTGTCGTCGCCTCGACCGCGCGAGAGCTGCTCAACAAGAGCGACAATGAACGCTCCGGTGTGCTGAGCACGGCGATGTCATTCCTCGGGCTCTACAGGGACCCCGTGGTGGCGGAGGTCACCCGGCGCTGCGACTGGCGCATCACCGACCTCATCGCCGACGAGCGGCCGGTCTCCTTGTTCCTCGTCGTGCCGCCGTCGGACATCAGTCGGACGAAACCTCTGATCCGCCTCGTGCTGAACCAGATCGGGCGCCGCCTGACCGAGGACCTCCACGCCAGGGACCGACGCCATCGCGTGCTGATGATGCTCGACGAATTCCCCGCCCTGGGCAGGCTCGACTTCTTCGAGAGCGCCCTGGCCTTCATGGCCGGGTACAAGATCAAGGCCTTCCTGATCGCCCAGTCGCTCAACCAGATCGAGAAGGCCTATGGTGCCAACAATTCGATCCTGGATAACTGCCACGTCCGCGTGAGCTTTGCTGCCAACGACGAGCGCACAGCCAAACGCATCTCCGATTCCCTGGGCACCGCTACCGAGATGCGCGCCATGCGCAACTACGCTGGCCACCGCCTCAGCCCCTGGCTCGGGCACCTCATGGTGTCGCGGCAGGAGACCGCACGGCCGCTCCTCACCCCCGGCGAGGTCATGCAGCTTCCCCCTGCCGACGAGATCGTCATGGTGGCCGGCACACCTCCGATCAAGGCGCGGAAGGCCCGCTATTACGAGGATCGCCGCTTCACCGAGCGGATCCTGCCGCCGCCCGATCCCGCACGGACGACCAGGACCCGCCGCGAAGACGGCTGGTCGACCCTGGCGCCGCGGAAGCCGGACACTGAGCTCGTCGCCGAGCTGGTCAAGGCCGAGGCGGACACCGCCAACAGCGGCCTGCGCCGTGAGCCCGAGCTCCCGGACCACGTCGCCATCGCCAAGGATGGCACGCCGGCAGGAGCCGCGGACGAGTTCGCAATCGTCCTCGACGAAGAGCCGGACGACACAGTCCAGCAGGCACGTGTCCTGCGGCAGCAGATGCGCGGCGTCGCAAGGCAGGCGGCGCTCGACCCCCATGACGGCATCGATCTGTGAGGATGGCCATGCGTGACCGGATGAATGTGTATTTTCCGCCGCAGATGCTCAAGGAGATCACCGAGCTGGCCGAGCGCCGCAAGCTGTCCCGCTCGGCGATCGTCGAGGCGGCGGTCGCGTCCTTCCTCTCTCCTGACGGTGCTGAAAAGCGCGAGGCGGCCTTTGCCCGTCGCCTCGACCGCCTCTCCCGCCAGGCCGCCCGCATCGAACGCGACCTCCGGGTCACGGCCGACACGCTCGCGCTCTTCGTGCGGTTTTGGCTTACGATCACGCCGCCGCTGCCGAGCGACGCCCAGGCCGCCGCGCAGATCAAGGGACGAGAACGCTACGAGGGATTCGTCGAAACACTCGGCAAGCGCCTCCAGAAGGGCCAGAACTTTCTGCATGAGATCCCGGACGACGTCTCAGGACAACCGGTGGCGGAGGAACCGAACCGCACTGACGCAA
Organism: Xanthobacter autotrophicus; assembly: GCF_029991245.1. Taxonomy (GTDB): domain Bacteria; phylum Pseudomonadota; class Alphaproteobacteria; order Rhizobiales; family Xanthobacteraceae; genus Xanthobacter; species Xanthobacter autotrophicus_C. The sequence goes on along the minus strand of NZ_JAIVFO010000079.1, from coordinate 16,901 downwards.
GGTAGCCAGATCCGGCAGGAGTCGTTAACACATCAGCAGTGTCTGTTCCCCGTCGGCTGAGCACGAACGGCGAGCGACGGGCAGTCGTGACCCTTAGGCGAAGTTCATGGTGTCCGGTTTTGGGGATTCCGCTGGTTTGGCTTGTACGGCGAGATGGAGCCGCTAACAGACGGGCAGCTTTATACATGTATTCATTACAATACGCCCCGCTTCAAAGACAAAACCAAGTATATTCAACGCTAAATGAATGTTTAGTTTCGTCAACAATAAAATTTAAACACAGTATCTAAGTCACGTTTACATTAGATGTATCTTGAACATCATAAATGTTTCTTGAAAATCCGGACTGCAGCCGGTGATCGAGAAGGGCCTGAATGATGTCCTGGCAATTCTCCATCGTGGGAATGATCTTCCCCTCCTCGTCGAATGTGATCGACAGGCCGAACAGGGCTGCATTCTGACGGAGATTGGCCATGAACACCGGATCCTTATAGTGCCCCTTCTGACGTATTGCAGATGCACGGCGGAGCTGAATTTTGTTTTCGCCGACATGCTGCAACAAGGCTTCTAAGCTCGTAAACACACTTGAAAATTCGCTTTCCTCCCTCAAGAGTTTGAAATCTTCGACATGCGCAGCCTTGTAGCCCAGGACCGATTCAAAATTCGGCTTTGAGGAAATAAGTATCTTATCACCAACGACAAAGAAATCGACATTCCGGGATATACTGAAGCCAGGATCCGTGACTAATCCCAGCGTATGGTCGCTAAAGTATACAGAGATTGATTGCAGGCGCCGCTTGGTCCGCCATGACGCATCTGCCTTTCGAACCGCATAAAGCGCCCTATCACCGACGACTAGCTTAATGGCATAAAATTCTGTATTCTGAATAGCTTTGAGATCGCGAACTTTTTTCCTATCTACGGCTGCGTTTGCCTGGTCCAATACCAGGCCTGCATGAGTCTCCACGGTCCCAATTGAGAGAGCGCTTCCTTCATTGGCCTGGGTCAGCAAACCATACTCTTGAACTTCGGTGATGCGGGCTCGTTCGTTTGCGACCGCCTGCCTCATAGCAGCGTCCAAATCGTCAGTCGTATCCACCCACCGGCCTGTGAACACAGGCTGGCCGCCCCTTGTGGACTTTTTGAAGACCCACAACTGAACAGAAGCCTCGCTTAGCGAGAACTCCTTGAGCTCATCAAGGGCCACCATTTGCGTCCTCCAAAGACGGCTGCTTTATGATAATTATTGCTTGGACCACGGCGTGCTTATAGGTCTCACCCGCCGCCAGATGCACTCTGGAAAGCGCGCGGCCTGTGTACTCTACCGAGTCGGCGGGATATCTATAACTTACCTCGTATAGCTGCCACTTAAAGACGGTAAGCAGTGGATTGAGTATTACCTGACCAGATGCGTGCGTGATCCAAAACATCCAAATCATGAAGATAGAAAACCCTATGAACTTACCTATTTCTTGGTAGTCGATACTCATAAATGAGACAACATAGGGGAGGACGTAATTCATCAAATCGGCCGGCGTGTGCTTCACAGATTTGATAATTATCTGATTTTTGGGTTTCACTGAACTCAGCGCGAACACCGAAATGATGAGACAAGCCAGACATCCTAGGAAAAAGGGAAAGGCAAAGCCGGGATTTTTGAACGGGGCTTTGCAGGTGGCATCGAGAATAATCCACTCCCAGCAGCTAGGCGCGGCATTGGTTGCGTAGTCATAATTCTGCGCCAGCAAAATCATGCTCAATGGCAGATACGACCCGGCAAATATAAAGAACGATATAGGAGTTCTGAGCTTCACCACACACCACAAGCTTACGCGCTAAGTGGAACCTTCGCAGTTGGGATCCACTTAAGTCAAGGGTGAACGTTGAGATTGCCACAACGTCCGCGCGGTCGGCCAAGAAAGTAAGGAGGGTGCCGGCAAAGACAAACGGCAAAATGGACCTGGCATCCCCTCGTCTTCGTTGTTGGACACGGTGGGCGCGCCCCTCGGTGTTCGGCACAGGGTCGAGTTGCCCGGTGTGAGCTAGCCACTCGGCGCAATGCTCCCAGAGCGCACGTAGGGTCTGGACAGCGCTGGCATCATCGACCTTCTGTAGGAAACATCGCAAGCGCTTGCCTTTCGACCCGTGTTGTTCCGCATAGGCCGGATCATCGATGTCGACATTGAGCTCGCCGACAAAGAAGGCCGCGAAGGAAGAGTCGGAGAAGCCGAGCACATAGCCGCGCCCGCGGATGAAATCCACGAGGTCGTTGACGAGTCTCAGATCGATGGGGCGGATCCAGCTAATGGCTTGTCCTCTCGTGAAAAGCGGGTGGAACACGGTGTTGTCTGATGATGAAGTTGACAACATTGCAACCGTGACGTGAGATCAGTTCGGGAGAGACGTTGCGGAAGCAGTGGGCGGCCCGTGGTGTGCCGGAGACGGGGGACGTATTGAACCGGGATGCGCGGCGGGTTAGCGCGAGCTTCGAGGCGGCCGACGATCTGCTCTGGCAGGCGGTTGCGGGGCGGCTGCGAACGCTCGGGGCCGTCACGCTCGGCCGCTCGGGCCGAATCGGGCCGCTCGTTGAACTGGCAATGGCGATGGCCGCATGGCCCGATGCTTACCGTACCGTGACCGTCGAACCGCCAGTATTTTATCAGCTTACGCGTGCGCTCGGGGAGGGGGCGATCAGTGGCGCCGGCGCCCGCGATCGGGCAGGCGTGTTCCCGTTGTCGCGCTTCGATCCTGACGGCGACGGCCCCGAACGGCCGGTCTGGGATCAATGGGCCAAGCATGCCGAGAATGCGGCTGTGGTGGCGGGACTGGCTAGGGGACTGGCTGTCGGGCTGATGGGTGCCCTCGGCGAGCTGCTGGACAATGTCTTCGAGCATAGCGGCAGGCCGGCGAGCGGCGTCGTCGCCTATGCCGCGAGCGACGGCGCGTTCGAGTTTGTGGTCGCCGACGCGGGTCGTGGCATGCTGGCCAGCCTGCGCGAGAACCCCGAGTTCGCCGGGCTGTCAGATTCTGGAGCTGCGCTGCGGGTAGCCGCATCCGACGGCGCGTCGCGGCACGCGCGAAGCTCGGGTCACGGCTACGGCATCGGTCAGTTGTTTCGCGCACTCGCACATGATGCGGCTGAGCTACGATTTCGCAGCGGCGACCACGCCCTGCGGCTCTGGGGGGATGCCCCGAGCCTCACCGGGCAGGTGGAGTTGGCGCAGAAGGCCTGGCTGGATGGGCTCGCCGTCTCGGTACGCTGTGCTCCTGAGACGCCGCATCGGCGGCCGTAAGCGCAAGGTGGGCCTAGCGAAAGTCTCATAGGATGCGCGCACCAAGGCAACATTGTGCGCGAGGAGATCATCAATTGGCGTACCCTCAGGGGTCGGGAACTTCGCCCATTTCAGGCGACCCGTTTCGGTCAGATAGGCACGCCGCCGCCGGATGGTCCGCGAGAAAGCTTCGGTGTCGATCAGGGACACCCGAGTGAAATGGCTACGCAGCGCACTGAGCTTGCGACCGCCACCTCGAATGACCAGCGCGAGCGGCCGGTCGACGTGATCAGCGAGGGCGCAGAGTTGGGCCACGTGCCAGTCGATCCGCCCCCCACGGCCTCCGCCGGTTGCGAACTCGAAGGCGAGGATCTCGATCTCAGGACGTTCGGCGATGAACTCGGCCCACCGAGCATAGTCATGCTGGGTGCGACCGTTCACATGCAAGGCGGCTGGCAGGCCAGCTCCCGCCATCTCGGTCCAAACTAGGAGGATCCGCTTCATCGCATGGAGGTTGTCGGTGCGCGGGACGTCGGTCAGGACGCTGTAGTTGGGCGTCGTGACGAGGGCGACGTCGAGCGCCTTCAAGGCGTCGAGTATCGTGGCGCGCTCCTTGAGCTCCCACCAGCGTTCGATCGGACCGTCCTTGTCGACGCCGGTGATGATGATCGTCGCGCCCTCAGGAATGAGGAAACGCGCCGCAAGCTCGGCACGGGAGGCGACGTGCGGCTTGCCGGTCGCGAGATTGACCAACTCATAAAGCGAGATTGAGACAATCGGCTCATCAAGAGTCGCCGCGCGCCCATAACGGTGGTCCACGAAGGGCACGATTGCCGGCAGTTCGGGGATGCCGTTGTACGGAGCGCGCGGTACGTTCTCGAATCCAAGGCCTCCGACCTCTCGCATCCGGGCGACAAACTGGCGCGGGTTGAACCGGCAGACCATGTCGCACTTGTTCTTGTCCCGGCAGGAACAGAGGTCCTGGCAGTCGAGGATGCCGGCATCGGTGTGGACGCCGCCGCAGCGATCACGTTCGAGGCAGGTCGGGCACCCCAAGGACGGCGCGTGACGCGTAGCGTCGTCCCAGAGTCGCTGTGGGTGTGGGAAGTGGCGCGAGGGCTCATGGGACGGCCGTTCGGTCATTTCAAGGTGATCTCCGCAGTGTCGCCGAACAGCCCCACGCGCTGGAGCGTGCCCTCGGCATAGCCGCCGCTGTCGCGGATGGTGGTGGTCAGCTCGGGCGAGGGGTTGGCCACCCGCCCAATGGCGCGCAGGCCATCGCTCACGATAAGGCCGTCTGCCGCGGTCTGGACGATCAGCGTTTCGCCCGCCTTAATCCGGGAGCCGGCGTTCAGCTGGGCGGTGACGGTGCGCGCGGCTTCAGACATCGTGAGGTCGAGGAGCGTCGGCGCCTTCAGGCGATCGAGGCCGCCGTTCCAGCGCTTGCGCCAAGACTTGCCGGCCTGCGCACGGATATAGTCGAGGCCCATCAGGCGATCTCCAAGAGCGGACTGAACGATTTGGATTTGCCCTGTTTGCGTTCGACCAGCAGGCCCTTGGTCGCCAGCGCTGACAGCCGATTGTTCCAGGCCGTCGGCCCAATCCCCTGGCTGGCGAAGCGGATGGCCAGCTCGGGGGCGGTGATGGCGCCGAGCTTGATCACCGCCTCGAAGGTCGAGCGCTGGGCAGGATCGAGTTCGCCGATCAGCCGGGCGCTGATGACGCGGTCCTGCGCGTCCAGTTCGCAGCTCCAGATTACGTCGCCGCGGGCGCGAACGAAGAAGTCCAGCTCCTCGGTGACGGCTGGGAGAAGATTGGCGACGACCGGGTAGACGTTGGGTAGGGACTGCCTGGCGTAGTCGCGGAATCCGATCACTGCCTCGCGCAAGAAGGAGGCGGTCGCGACCTCTATCCGGTCGAAGTCGAGGAAAGCGGGCGTCGGCATCTCCGATGTCAGCGTCGCCGCGATCAGCGTGCTCAGCAGCTTCCGACCCGGGATGGCGCCCGAGAGGACGGCTTGGCCGTCAGTCAGATCGATCAATCGATGCCGCAATTCACTACCCTCACCTATATTGCGTGAGAATAGTGAGATTGCCCGGTGCCGTCAAGGCTATCCAACGCTACGCTGCCGCTTTCCTCGACCTACTGAGGGCGTGCCGCGCCTCGCCTTTGCCTTGCTCGCGCTCGATCACCGTTAGGAAGGGTGCCGAGAACCGTGGGTTCCAAAAGTTGGAGTTAATCCACTAGGCGTGCCGGGAACGTGCCGGCGCCATCCTTCCACCGCAGGGTCACGCATCGGCCGCGCGTTGATTGAGTTGGCCTCGGAAAAGCTCCTGGAGAATGAATATGAGCAAGGCGCCGAGCACCGGCGCGCTCAGGCGGAGCCATGGCATGTCGCTTGTCCATCCCATCCAAGAATTGGCTGCCTGCGCCAGGCCAAATGTATAGAGGTGGCCCCGCCATTCATCATAGCTCGACAGGATGGTGAAGACGGTCGCCGCACAGATCGGCAGAACCGCTGATTCGATGGAATGACTTACCGTGCCCCGCGCTACCCGCGACAGACACCAGAGGCCCACGGCTGTGCAAGCGATCGCGATGACAACGCCGAGGCCGGTTGCCGCAGCCCAAACCTTGCCGGAGAGATCATACGCCGTCGTCGCCAGATCATCGCCGAGGCTCTCCAGGCTCATTGGTGCTCCGCTTAGTTCACCGAGCGCAGCCAGTTGCACCGCCAGGCTGAAGAGCAGGTAGCCCAGCACATAGAGGTTGATGTGGGGTACCATGCCGGCCACAACCAATGCAGCGGCAAGGCCGGACGCACGAGAGAGGCTGATTCCGGCTTCGTGCTTTTCAGCACCGACGATGAGCATGGCGACGCTGGTTGCCTGTAGCGCGACATTGGCGGCCGTCGTCAGCAGATGATCGAGCGCGCCACCGAACAGCAGTGGCGTGACGGGATTGAGCGGCAATAGCAGCGCGACCAGCAACGACAGAGCGAAATACCGCAGCTTTGGCGTGGCTAGCCTGGATCGCTCTGAAAGAAGAGCCGCGCGCTCGCCGGTTGAAAAATGGGTGAGCGAGGGTGACAGCAAGGAATGGCGCAGTTCCTCGATCGAAGCCGCGCGAACGCCGGAATCATTTGCCAGCGCGGCGCCAAATGCTTCGAACCCACCCACGAACTGGCCGGCTGCAATGTCGGCGCGCAGTTCCATAAGCGCGATGAGGAAGGCGGCATAGCGACGACCGGCCAAGTCCAGCGCCACCGCCGCCCAATAAGCGACCACGCCAATGATGATCGCCGCGGCAAGATGGCCGGCTATGGTGGATGTAGGCAGCCCGGCGATGAGATCTTCCACGAGAGCGTGGCCCGCCAGAAGAAGCGCTACGACGAGGATCATGCTTTTGACCAGTCGCGCCACGGCTTGTATCGCAGCAGCGGCGGCTTCCAGCAGGGCAAAGCGCGGAGGATCTCGGAAAATGAGATGGGCGATCTCATGGGCGAGGATGCCTCGGCCAACAGGATCCTCACAGACCGCGCGCTCCCAGAGCGCCGAGCTGACATGCAGTTCTGACTTTCCGCCGACCATGGCGGCATTTGCCATCACGTTGAAATTGGAGAACCAGAGCACAGAAGGCACATGGAGCGGTTTCCCGCCAGAAGTCGCCCACAGCTCGGCAACGAGGACCCTGAGCTTTTCCCCGGGCTTGCCGGAGGGCGGGCGCAAGCGCCGAACCGCGCGCGCCTGCGGCAGCGCGAGCGCGCGGTTACCGGTGATGGCACCCAGCGAGAGCAGGGCGCCGGTGCTCGCGAGCCACATTGTCAGCCAATTCGCCTCGACGATTGCGCCCATCCCCGGAAACAGATGCAGAACCATATATGCTGACAAGGCAAACAGGAGGGACGGCAGGATCACAGCTGCGACGGGAAGGATGAGCACGACAAAGACAACGAGATGGACGCGGATCTCGAAGCTCGTTGCGGCAAGCACCGGGCCGCGAACAATATGATGCGGTCGGTGCCTGTCGGTCATGGCGCTGTTATTTCTTCCGTCAGTAATGGGCTCTTGACGGTCTGAACAAGACGCTCGACCTGGTCGGCGGCCAAGCCCTGGCGCTCTGCTTCCGCTCGGATGAGGGCGGCATAGCGGGTCGGGAGGTCAGGCTTGTCTGACCATAGCCGGCCGACCGCCGCTTTCACCGCGTCGATCGTCAGGATCGCGAGCTGCTTTCCGCCCTGCTCGGTGAGTTCCTTCAGGTAAGTGGCCCAAAGCTGTTTTGCCGCCTCGACGACGATGGGAATGAGAAGCGGCCCTATAATCTCCGCCCCGAAGTCACCGCCCTTCCGGTCGAAGCGCCGCATTTCCTCCAGCGAGGTGTCGAGGTCCTTGCCCGCCTCGATATCGGCCATCAGGCCTTCGGTGTCGAGCGCCGCGATCTCTTGGCCGTCGGCTTTCAGTGTTGCCGTCGCCAACCAGAGTGCCACTTCATCTTGCCTTGCCATGTATTTCTCCACCGGGCTGGCCGGGTTCGAGGAATGCAGTCCGCCAGATCGCGCCTGCGATGACCGCGCCGAATTCGGCTGCGGCCTTAGCGAAGCCGGAGGAGGTACCGTGGATTTCGTCCACCCAGTCGCCTTCCTTCAGCGTTCCGCGCACGTAGAGAATCACATTGGGTTGTCAAGTAGATTAAGAGCCGCTCTGAGAGCTTCGAGCTGACGAGGGTCGGCTGCACTGTCCCAGTATTTGGTATGGCTGAACCACGTCGCAGGGCCGCGGAGCGCCGCGAGGTCGATATCGTGGATCGCGGGGCCGAACACGCCGCGAACAGGGCCTGAGATCAAGTCCCCCTGAACGATAAACCGCGCCGGATCGAAGATATTGGTCCAGCGCACGACGCCGAACACCGCAGCATGATGCAGTTCCCAGGTCTTATTCTCGTCCCGCCGAGGAAAACAAAACAGCTCCGTCTTTGCCGGATCCGCCGGCACCGGAAAGCCCCCCGCGGCCAGGACAGCAGCGACATCGTCTGGATCGAGACATTCGCGCACCGGCGGCGCCGTCGGCATCTCCCGCTCTACCTGGCGCCGTTCGAGGTCCGGCCGGTCGGCTGCCATCAGGAATTCGGCGTGCGCGAGGGGTGAGCCGATGGTAACGAAATCCGACAGGATCCAGCGCCGGATCGGCTCCTTCTGGCCGGCACCCGGTAAGGCCCGCGCGGCCAAAAGGCGTCGCAGCCGGTGTTGCGCATCGTTCCAAGTTGCGAGCGCCGCGGGCTCGTCAGCATTCGCCTCCAGCCGGCCTGCTGCGACTTCGAGATCGCGCAGCGCATCGAACTCTGCCGTGCCCTCCGTGACGCGTCGCGCGCCATACTGGCGTGCCCAGAAGAAGGCCAGAAGCTCGTAGGCGAGGATCGTACCGAGGCTGTGTCCGACGAGGATGATGCGGTCGTATTCCGGATCGTCGTGGAGAGCTTCGAGGAGGGTGAGGCCACGCTCGCGGACCGCCTTGCGCGCGGCGATGTTTCCAGGTGTGGCCTGGGTATAGCGCACCACCCGACCGAAGGTCTGCTGCACCAGCTTGTGGAGGCCGACAGTCGCCGCCGCGATCACCGCGAGAACCAGCCAACGGCTATTGCCCGCCTCCGGAATGGGGATATTGAAGACGGTGGTCTGAGGCGGAATCGCCGCCCAGAGTGCAACCAGGGAGAACAGGATGGTGATGACCCACAGGGCGACCCAGGCTGAAAATACCCTGGCCGGCACGCGGTGCGAAGGGTTGCGCCACAGGAGAAGCCGGAGCCAGGCGAGGAAGTCCTCCCAGGGGGAGCCCGCGGTCAGGTCCGCCCAGTAAAGCTCGTAGAAATCTGAGCGCACGCCGCGGTCGAACACCCCCGGCACGGGCGTGCTCTGCCGCGTGGTGATGCGGCGCAATTCCAGCGAGCCGGAGCGCTCATCCGGCTTGCTCCAGACTTCAGCGGGGTTGGGCATGCCGTTCTGCGTTACCTGCGGATCCCGCTGCCAGACGGTCTCGACGAAGCTCTTGATGGTGTCCATGGGGCGTTGCTCGCCCATGCCATGGACGAGCACGATCGCCTGTTTCGGAAAGCGCGGCGCGATCGCACCGGGGGAAGCGACACGGGGGCCAGCAGCCGCCTCCGAGGTGGGCTGTGAATTCGCCTGTGGGCCGGTATCCGCGGGCGCAGAAGGTCGAGCGTCATGAGCCACGTTCGATCACCCCATGAATGAAGCTGATGCCAGGGCTCTCCCCATCGCCGCCGAACGGGCCCGAGATCCTCGGCGGGAAACCGTCGTCACCTGGGGCATGCGCCAGAAAGAAAGCCCCCGCGGGGACAGGAGCCCGCAGGGTCACGGCACCCACGCCGCGGACACCTCCCGCGTTGCCGGCCCGCGCCATCGCCCGATGCGCCAGCATGGCGGTGACATCCAGCAGCTCGGCCACCGTGAATGACCAGTCGGGCGCCGAAGCCGGCGGTGCCCCGGCATACCAGACCGCAGGAGCTCCTGTGGAGGGCGCGCCATCGGCCAGCTCCGCAAGAAAGCGCCCCAGTGAGGCGCCGTGCGCAGTCTGGAACGGGACCGGAGCCTTGGGGGCGATCTGCCCCCAGAACGGCGGAGCGCCCGCGAGATCGATACAGCCATAACGGCCGCATGCGTCTGCCTGCTGCGCGAGCTCGCTCTGGAAGTTTCGGCTCCGCCGGTCGTACGCGCGAGGCACGAAGGTAAAGCTCGGCCACTTTTGCATCAGGTGGAGCTGCGCCGCGGGCTTGCCGCCGCGGATGACAACGCTGCCGCCGTGGTCGAGTTTCGCCTGGACCAATGCCGCCTGCCGCGCGTGGATGCCTCCGTTATGATAATCCATGACCAGAAGCAAATCCGCCAGCTCGACCGGGGCGTCAGGGTGAGCAAAGCTCACCTGTGGCGAGGCGTGGCAGAAGACGCTCGTCACGTTGAAGCTGCAGCCGTGAGCGGCGAGCAGCGGGCGCCAGGCCGCGGCGATGCCCGGCGGCGCGTTCACGACAACCTGCGCCACCGTATCTACTTCCCCGAGCCGAGGCGGGCCTGCACAGACGCCGAGGACCCGAGCAATCTCGGTTTCCGCAGCATGGATGAGTTGGCCGATAGGCAGAGGTGGCGTGCGCATGGCTTGCGTCTTTCGTGTCGGCCCTTCCCGTCAGCTCTGGAAGGGAATGGTGCGGCCTGGCTGCCGCGCTTGATCGCGCGTGTAGGAGACACCATGCACCTTGGTGCCATCTGCATTGAGCAGGGTGATGATGCCGCCTTTGTTGGACAGGGCCACCGGCAAGACCACGTCCACGAGCAGCGTGGCGCCCGGCGCGATGGTGCCTTTCAGCGCCATGGCGTTCTTCTGCTTGTCCTTGATGGCCCAGCCGGTGAGATCCACAGGCACGTCTGCGGTGTTGAGCAGCGTGACCGTCTCGTGCTCGGGGGTTTTCACGTCGTTCACCAGGGCGCCGATAATGCGCACCAGGCCGTCCGGCACGTCGAATGGCGGGATCTGGTCGCGGTCGACCGGGGTATGCGGCTCGCCGACATGGTCGGGATCGGCGGGCAGGAAGGGATTGGCCTGCCCGTCCTGCGTATGCCAGGCTTGGCTCTGGAACTTCAGGAAGATCGCCACCCACTGCTTCTCCCGCGGGAACTCGAACACGAGCCCGCCGTCCTGGAAGGGGCCGTTGTCGTCCGCATAAGGTCCCGGCGGATTGCCCTGGTTCATGTGGATGTCGTGGATGCCGCGCCCCGGCTTGAAGCCGAAATAGCGGTCGGCCTTGTCCGCCTCAGGTCCCCATGTCTCGCCGAAGGCGTAGATCCAGGCCTCCTCGTCCGACATGGCGCGCTGCACATAGGCATCGATCTTCTCGTTGAGGTCGTTGTCCGGCCCCGCCGCCGACATGGGCAGGGGCTTGAGCTCCCACGGCTGCATCAGGTTGGACCGGATGAAGTCGAGCGCGATGCCATCCGGCTTGGGCGGTGCGGGATGAAGGCCCTCGGACAGCGCTCCGAGTTTCTCGGTGACGGGATGCTCGAACCGCGACCGGACCAGGAACTGGACCTCGCTGCTGTCCTGCGAGCGGACGTTTATGGCGATGCGGTGCGGCGTGCCGTTTTCCGACACCAGCACCTGGTAGTGCGGGCTCGATCCGGTAGCGAGACGATTGTTGATGGGCCGCCCCTTCAGGACGGCATAGTTCTTCAGTGGCATGGGACATCCGTCGAGCGAGGTTAAAGGAAGACACCGCGGCCGATCGGCCACGGTGCGGCGTTCAACGCGAGAAGAGCTTGCGGTCGCGCTCAATCTGGGTACCCGCTTCGTAAAAGCGCTCGAACCAGGACGCCTTGCCGCTGATCGCTGTCGGCTTGCGCAAGGCCAGCGACCGAGGGGCTTTGGCGGTCGCGAGCCGCTTGCCGTCGGGGCCGAAGGCCGTGTCCATTCGATTGCGGAACTGCAGGTGGTCGAACACGCGCATCGCCTCGATCGCGTAGGCGATCGCGACGCCGCGGTCCTCGATCATGATCAGATGGTCGCCGTTCTTGTTCTCGCCCGACGGCGAGAAGTTGCTCGAGCCCGTGAAGACCTTCGCAGTCGGCAGGTTGAAGTCCGTCACGACGAACTTGTGATGGACGTTCCGGCCCTTCCCGCCGGACCACTCGGAGCGGAACGGTTCCGGCGCCTTCGAGCCCAGGAAGCGGAAGTCGACCAGGCCCACGCTGCCGTCCGGCTTCACCAATTCCAGCCCGCCCCGCCGATCGACGGTGCCGCAACTGAAGATCGGGCGATCCATGAGCCGCTCGAAGGCCGCGAGCGTCGGGCCGGATCGCATCTGGCTGAGGAACGCCACCGAGTAGAGTGCCGAGGAGGTGGCCTGGTCAATGGCGGCCGCGATGGGATTGAGCGACAGATCGGTGTCGGAATGCGGCGAGAAGCAGAGCTTGATGGTCGGCTTGCCCGCCGTCGCCGCGACATGCCAGGTCTTTGCGAAGTCCGTGCCGCGAAAGCCGCGCGGGTCGCCGAACGCCGCGTCGAACATGGTCCCGAAGAGTGTCGCGACCTCCTGTGAGGTGAACACGAGCACGTTGTTCGATTGGATGTAGAGGCCCCGGAACGTGAAGTTCGTGGAGCCGCAGAGCACCTTCTCCGGGGCGCCGTCCTTCCCTCGCTGGACGAAGACCTTGTGGTGCTGGAGGTTATGGAAGTGCGTGCGGCGGACCTGGGCGCCGCTTGCCTCGAAGCGCCCGGCACTCCGGCTCTCGCAGCTGTCCGGCAGGTCGTGCCCGTTCGGCTCGCCGTCGTCGTCCCGCGAAGAGGAATCGTCGATCACGATCCGAAGGCGAGACCCCAGTCTCTCGAGCCTTTCGACCACACCCGGCTCGTTGAGGTCGTAGGCTAACGCGTCGATCGTGACGTTCTTGTCCTCGGCCGCCTTGTCCAGAAAATCGTAGATCAGAGCTTTGGCCTCGAAGCCCAGCCAGTCGTAGACGCTTTCGCCCCGATCGTTCTTGAGGTCGAGCTTGGCGAAATCCAGGCCGTCCTTCGCATCGCGCGGAATGATGCCCGCATTGTTGCCGAACTGCTCGCGGTAGGCCTGCGACGAGGCGAAGTTGCGGGTGAAGCCCACGTCGAGGAAACCTTCGTGCGTCTCGTGGGAAAGGTCGATCCCCAGCTCGATGCGCGTGCCCCGCACCAGTTCGCCGTCGCGCGGCATGTGCATCTTCGTGGCGCGGTAGCGATACTCGCCGTCCTGTGGCATCCAGGGGAAGTGCACCCAGCGGAATTTCTGGATCGGCGCTTCGCTCGTCGGGAACTGACGGTCGCCGGTCACGTCGGCGCCCGCGCCGGTCGCATATTCGAATGCCATGCGGTTGCGCAGTTCGACGAAGCGGTCCGAACCGGGAGAGCGAACCTCCAAGGCGAACCCGACGAAGTCGTCCTCCGGGGCATCGACATCGAAGCCGAGCATTGCCATGCGCTCGCCGCGCCAGAGCTTGAAGCGAAAGCCGTCCCGTTCCGCAGTATCTTCGTACCGCATCGCAGCCTATCCCCCCAATATATCGCGCTCCGCGAGTAGGAGCCGACCTAAGCCATCATTGAGTGAATTCGACTGCTTGTCTAGGATCAGCGTGATTATACTTTGCCGACCAACATTTTCATTACTACTTTCAGGGGACTTGTGAATTGTCGCGGCGTTCGGCGCAGCAACCTAATCGAGGGCGATAGCGCAGCGGCATGCGTTCGGTTGGATCGCCTCGCCGCATGGCACCCAATTAAAAGATCATTGTTTCATTCGAGAGGGGTATGATTGGAGACTGCGTCAGGGCAGTCCGTAGACGCCGCTAATTGGCAGATCTAGGTCCAGTTTCCGGCAAGTGTTAATTTCCGTTTCCGGTGTCAACGAACTATCTATTTGGGTTAGCGGCGGATGCCGGTTGCCAAACTGCTCCGGTCGTTGGCAATTGGGGGGCTTGGATTGGCCATCTGCCCAACCTTGAGCGCTTCCAATTTGAGGGCGCTCTACCTAGAAAGTCGTCGGCATTCCCGTGATGTATCCCACTGCCGCACCCAGCTTGCCGCGCGCGTCGGCGTAGTTCTTCTCGATCAGCAGATCGAGAATCTTGTAGACCTTCGCGTGAAGGCCGCCCGTAACAGCGCCGGATGCGTCCTTCTTGAGTTCCCAATCCGCTGGATGCTGAAAATTGCTCATGATGTAGGTGAAGCCGTTCACCTTGTCGACGGCATGGAGACCGGTCGATTCGGCGCCGGATGGCGTCGAAAGGATGCGTGTCAGTTCCCCGGTGTCCACATTGTAGGCCCAGAGAAAGTTGTTGACGTGCATCCCGCTGTCTTCGCCGATGAAGAGGGTCCGCATGTCTTCGTTGAACTTGATGTTGTCCGGATTGGCGATCAGGTTCGGGTCGGCGAAGTTGCCGAGGGCGTCCTGGGTGTCGAGATCCTTGCCCACGACGGCGGCCTGGGTGAAGACCGGGACCCACTCGCTGTCGATCGGCGCGCCAGTGTCATCCACCTGCCCGCCGGACAGCTTGTGCATGTAAACGATCCCCGCCTTGGGCCCGTCCACCTTCACGCCGCCCGAGCCGTCCTTCATGGCGGCCTGAATGTAGCTCATCGCCGAATAGGCGATCTTGTCCCGGGCGTTGACCGTGGTCCCTTCCATCTTGGTAAAGCCCAGGCTGCCGCCCTTGTAGGGCGCATAGCGGTGGGTTTCCAGAAAGGCCGCGGCGAGCTCCTGGCCGGGTGCGAACTTCACCCATTCGGTCTTGCCGTCATAGGGGATCTTAGTGAAGCTCGGGTCCTTGGGGTCCTCGCGCCTGACCTCGACGATATCGGCCGCGGTGAGCTTGTCCGCGAGCGCCTTGATCTCCTCGCTCGTGGCATGGCCGAGCTTGACCCAGGACAGATCGGCGCTGCCGCCGTTCTCGGCCGACTTCTGCGTCCACTTGGCGACATAGAGCGTGCCGGCGCCGAGCTTTCGCGGCGCATCGGCGACGAACATGAACAGGCCGCCATTGGTGGCATCGTCGCCCATCAGCGCGGTGCGCTCGTCGGGCATCACCTGCACCAGCTCATGGGAAATGCGGCCCATGCAATAATGCTTGGTGATGGTGCCGGTGCCGTCGGCGTTGACCGTCACTTCCGGCATGTGGCCGTAATGATAGGGATTGGCCTTTTCGGGATCGCCATACAGGTTCTGGCTATAGGCCCGGAACGTCATGTCATTCTTGGCCTTCGTCGCGTCGGGTTCGTATTCCTCGCTCGACAGGTGGGTGTTCCAGGGCGTGATGCTGGCGCCGCAGGTGGTCCACAGCCCGTTGATCGGGCTGCTATCGACCGGGAAGTACTTCACGAGCTTCAAAAGGCCGGTCTCAGGGTTCTGGTCGAGCGTGATGATCGCCATGGGCGCGGGCAGCGTCTTGTAGGTTTCCGCGCCCGCCGTGTTCTTCGTCATGTATTCGAACTGAACGACGTGAAACACGGGGTTTCCCCGGACCCCGTCGACGGCGGCGCCCTCGACGGTCAGCAGGCTGCTGCCATCGGGGCAATCGGAAAAGAATTGCGGCTTCGTCTCTCCCGCCGCGCTGGCGTCGAGGATCGGCCTGTTGTGGATGTCGTAATAGCCGCCGGCAACCAGCGTCCCGCCCTTGCCGTCGGGAACCGCCTCGCCGGTGATGAACAGCGGCTGATATCCGAGCTTGAAGGTCTTCCTGGAGCCGTCCGCATAGGTGAGCTCCATGGCGGACTTCACCGAGGTGGTCGCCATCTGCGCGGCATCGTCGAGGGTCGGGGCATCCATCCCCACGAAGCGAGCGCCGGTGACTGCGCCGGCCGCGGCCATGCCGGCGCCGAATACCGACGCGATGGTCCCGCCGGCCAAGGGAAGGAGTGGCAAGCCGCCGATGAGCTTGAGCGTGTTTCTGCGCGTGAGATCCACTATGCCCGTCATCACGGCCTCTCCAATGAAAAGCAATGTTTCCGAAGGTAAAGGGGCAGGTTGAAAACTATTCCACCCAAGTGGTGGTCACCATCGCTCCGCTTTGTCACGAACTTATGACGAGTTGTAATTCATCTAGGCGGTGTGGACGGATTCCCCCCGGTTGAGCCTCTGGGGATTCCCTTTTCGTCGTTTCGGTGATTCATAGCGGGTCGGCTTTTGGCGAGGTCGACCATGCTGACGCGAATGACGGACGAGGATTGGGCGGTGGCGCTGGAGGTGTTCCACGCCTGCCGTTCACGGCGCGGCGACAAGGGCCGCGACGACCGCAACTTCCTCGAAGCCATGCACTATTTCACCGTGCACAACATCACCTGGCGGGCTCTCCCACCCGAGTTCGGGGCCTGGAACAGCGTCTGGAAAAGGTTCTGGCGGCTGCGCCAGGCCGGCGTGTTCGAGCTGTTCTTCGAAACCCTGGCATCGCTGAGCCGCACGGCCGATCTGGTCCAGATGTTCGATTCCACCGTGGTGCGCGCCCACGTTTCCGCCGCCGGGGCAAAAGGGGGCAGGAGAGCCAAGCCCTCGGCCGTTCGCACGGCGGCTTCTCCACCAATATCCACCTCAAGAGCGACTTCGACGGCCAGCCGATCGCCTTCCACCTGACCGGCGGGGAGGCCGGCGACAGCCCGCTCTTCAAGCTGCTGCTGGATCTGGGGCCGGACGTCACGCCGCGCGCGGCGCTCGCAGACAAGGGCTATGACGCCAAGGCCAACCGGACCATCGCCCGGGCGCGCGGCATCGCGCCCGCCATCCCGTTCAAATCCAACGCGAAGGAGCGTCCGGCCTTCTTCCCGAAGGCGCTTTACAGGGGCCGCGCCCGCATCGAGCAGTGCTTCGGAAAGCTCAAGCGCTTCAAACGCGTCGCCCTGCGCTGCGAGAAGACCGAACGCAGCTTCGCTGCCATCGTTGCTCTCGCCTGCAGCTTCATCCTCATCAAATCCGTCCACACTGCCTAACACTACAGTTGCGTTTTCGGTTTGAGATGGGCTTGGTAGGCTGTGGCCTGGTGGGCACGCCGGAAGCTTGACCATGCGAGGATGCGAGTCGGAGGTATCGGCCGTTGAGCTAGCTTCAAAGCGAGAC
>NZ_JAIVFO010000078.1 GCF_029991245.1 Xanthobacter autotrophicus | reverse complement strand
GGGTTGGGGCGGGGGCTCGCGCCCGGTCCCGGCGCGGCTTCCGGACTGAGGACGTCCGGCCCGCCTGCGCCCGCCCCTCACACGGCGGCGAGGATGCGCTCGTGCAGGGCTGCGGCGTCGGCCCCCGTGCGCCCGCCGCGGGGCAGCGCCACCGGCACGTCGAGGGCGACCTCGCCCTGCCGCAGCACCACCACCCGGTCGGCGAGGGAAACCGCCTCGGCCACGTCATGGGTGATGAGCACCACGGTGAAGCCGTGCTCCTTCCAGATGCGCTCGGTGAGGCGGTGCATCTCCACCCGCGTCAGGGCGTCCAGCGCCCCGAACGGCTCGTCCAGCAGCAGCACCCCCGGCCGCGACACCAGGGCGCGGGCCAGCGCGACGCGCTGCTTCTGCCCGCCGGAGAGCACGAACGGCCATTCCCGGCCGCGATCGGCAAGGCCCACGTCCCTGAGCGCCGCATGGGCCTTCTCGCGCCAGCCCGGGCCGCGGGCGATGCCCACATTGCCGATGACCCGCTGCCACGGCGCGAGGCGCGCATCCTGGAACAGCAGGCGCACCTGGGGCATCAGGCCGGCGACGGGGGCGTCCCCGATGCGCACCTCGCCAGAGGTCACGGTGTCCAGCCCGCAGATGAGGCGCATGAGGGTGGTCTTGCCCCCGCCCGAGCGGCCCACCACGGCAAGGAACTGTCCGGCCGGCACGTCGAGGTCCAGCCGGCGCAGCACCGTGCGCGCGCCGAAGCTCTTCACCACGCTGTTCAGGCGGATGCGCTCGCCCTGCCAGTGCTCCGCGGCGGCGGTTTCCGGAATGCGCGGGGCGCGGAAAGTCTCGCGAAGCCCCCGTTCGCGTCTTTCCGGGTCCCGCAGGCGGGCGGAGATTTCGGCATCGCTGGCGGCGAAGATTTCCATCACGCCACCCCCTTCGCGCCGGGCTGGTAGGCCGGGTTCCAGGCCAGCGTGCGCTGCTCGATGGCCCGGGTCAGGCTGTCGGCGAGCTTGCCGAGCAGGGCATAGGCGAGCACGCCGAGCACCACCACGTCGGTCTGGAGGAATTCGCGGGCATTCATGGTCATGTAGCCGATGCCCTCGGTGGAAGAGATGGTCTCGGCCACGATCAGCGTCAGCCACATGATGCCCAGCGCATAGCGCAGGCCCACCAGCACCGAGGGCAGCGCCCCGGGCAGGACGATGCGCGTGAACTGCGCGGCGGGGGAGAGCCCGTAGACCCGGGCCATCTCGACGAGGCCGCCGTCCACGTTGCGGATGCCGTGGTAGGTGTTGAGATAGATGGGGAAGGCCACCCCCACCGCCACCAGGAAGATCTTGGCTTCCTCGTCGATGCCGAACCACAGGATGACGAGGGGGATGATGGCCAGATGCGGCACGTTGCGCAGCATCTGCAGGGTGGAATCGAGGGCGATTTCCGCCGGCCGCCACACCCCGTTGAGCACCCCGAGCGCGAAGCCTATGCCGCCGCCGATGGCAAGGCCGGTGAGCGCCCGGCCGGTGGAGACGGAGATGTTGGATAGCAGCGTGCCGTCCTGCAGCGTACGCCAGAAGGCCAGCGCCACGTCCCCCGGCGCCGGCAGCACGCGGGAGGAGAGGAAGCCGAAGCTCGCCGCCGCCTGCCACAAGGCGAGGATGGCCAGCGGCAGCGCCCAGGGGGCAAGCGATGCTCCAAGGGATGCCCGAAGCGATGTCCCGAGCGCCCGCCCGGTGGCCCCGAGCCGCGACCGGAAGGTGCGCCCCGCCGCGTCGTGACGCTCCGCCTGTGCCCCGGCGACGGCCGGGACGCTGCCGCCCGGCACGGTGCCGGCAACCGCGCCTTGCGTGAAGGCGATGGCTTCGGTGGGGCCGGACAGGCTCATGGCGGACCTCCTCAGGATTTGGGTGCGCGCAGGGCGTCGGCGATGCGGACAGGCTTGGGGATCAGGCCAAGGGCGAAGAAGGCGTCCGCCACCTTCTGCTGCTCCGCCGCCACCTGGGGCGTGAGCGGCTTCACGTCATACTGCTGGCGGGCCAGCGCCACCTCCAGGATCGGCGCGGGAATGCCGATGAGGGGCGAGAAGGTCTCGGCCGCCGCCTTGGGATTGGCCTTCACCCACGCGCCCACCTCGGCGACCCCGGCGAGGATGGCGTCCACCACCTGCGGCGCCTGGTCCACGAACGCCTTGGTGGAGAAGTAGAACTGGTAGTTGGAGACGATGCCGGTGCCGTCGGCCAGCTGGCGGGCCTCGATGGTCTTCTCCGCCGCCGCCTGGAACGGGTCCCAGATGGCCCAGGCGTCCACCGAGCCGCGCTCGAAGGCGGCGCGGGCGTCGGCCGGGGTGAGGAAGGCCGTCTTGATGTCCGTATAGGCGACGCCGGCCTTCTCCAGCGCCTTCACCAGCAGGAAGTGGACGTTGGAGCCCTTGTTGAGAGCCACCGTCTTGCCCTTGAGGTCGGCCACGGTCTTCAGCGGGCTGCCCTTGGGCACCAGGATGGCCTCGCCCTGGGGGGCGGCGGGCTCGTAGCCCACATAGATCAGCGGGGCGCCGGCGGCCTGGGCGAACACCGGCGGGGCCTCGCCCGTATTGCCGAAGTCGATGGCACCGGCGTTCAGCGCCTCCAGCAACTGCGGGCCGGCGGGGAACTCGGCCCACTTCACGGTGTAGCCCAGCGGCTTCAGCTTCTCCTCCAGCAGGCCCTTGTTCTTGAGCAGGATGAGGGTGCCGTACTTCTGGTAGCCGATGCGCACCACCTTCTCCTGTGCCAGCGCGGGGGCCGACACGAGGCCCGCCGCCAGGCTGGTCGCAAGGCCGGCGGCGAGGAGGAGGGAGGTGCGGCGGGTGATGCGGTCGCTCATGGGAGGGTCCTTCGGGAGTAGCGCTGGGGCGATCGGACGGCGGCCAGCCGGCTTCAGTCGGCGAGGCTGCGATAGGAGCCGGCCCAGTAGACCAGGGGCGCGGCGCTCTCGGTGATGCGCGAGGCCACCACCCGGCCGATGACGATGACGTGGGAGTGCCGCTCGATGGCGTCCTCCAGCACGCAGTCGAAGGCGGCCAGCGCGTCCGCCAGCACCGGCGCGCCGGTCTCCAGCTTCGTCCAGTCGGCGCCCTGGTAGCGCTCGGGGCCCTTCAGCCCGCCCTTGCCGGCGAACTGGTCGGCGATGGGCTGGTGGTGCGGGCGCAGCACGTTGATGGCGAAGGCCCGCTCCTGCAGCACCGGCCCGAGGGAGGAGCCGCCCCGGTTGATGGTGATGAGCAGGGTGGGCGGCTCCACCGACAGGGAGGTGACCGAGGTGGCGGTGAGGCCGGTGCGGCCGTCGCCCACGCCGACGGTGAGCACGCTCACCGCCCCGGCGAGCTTGCGCATGGCGGCGCGGAAGGCGAGCGAGGCGTCCGGCAGTTCGGACGCAAGGGCGGGGGAGGCGACGGACGTATGCGCGTTCATGCAAGTGGCCTTCTGGTCGGCGCGCGAAGGGGCCGGGGCGTTCGGGAGCCTCCGGAGCATTCCGGAGGCGTCGGGTGGAAAAAAGGATAGACAGCGGCCAGCTCGATAGTCAATAAATTCGATGAAGTTTATTGAATTAAAAAGGCGAGCTGGACACCGGGGACAACCCGGCGCCGGCCCGCCGTCATTCGGGAGCCTATCCATGTCGAGTGCCGAAGCCGCGCCTGCCGATGCGTCCCTCACCCCGGCGACAGAAGCCAATGTGCTGTGGTTCCTGCCCACCCACGGCGACGGGCACTATCTCGGCACGTCCCACGGAGCGCGGGAGGTGACCCTCGGCTATCTGCGGCAGATCGCGCAGGCGGCGGACCAGCTCGGCTATTACGGCGTGCTCATCCCCACCGGGCGCTCCTGCGAGGACAGCTGGATCGTCGCCTCGGCGCTGGCCGGCCTCACCGAGCGGCTGCGCTTTCTGGTGGCGGTGCGGCCCGGCCTGCTCTCGCCCGGGGTCGCGGCGCGCATGACGGCGACGCTGGACCGCATCTCGGGCGGGCGGGCGCTCATCAACGTGGTCACCGGCGGCGACCCGGAGGAGAACAAGGGCGACGGCTTCTTCGCCGACCATGCCGAGCGCTACGAGATCACGCGGGAATTCCTCGACATCTACACCCGCCTGCTGAAGGGCGAGGAGGTGACCTTCGCCGGCAAGCACCTGCAGGTGGAGGGCGGCAAGCTGCTCTATCCGCCGGTGCAGCAGCCCCACCCGCCGCTGTTCTTCGGCGGCTCCTCCGCCCCGGCCCATGAGGTGGCGGCGCGGCAGGTGCAGAAGTATCTCACCTGGGGCGAGCCCCCGGCGCTGGTGGCCGGGAAGATCAAGGACCTGAAAGCCCGCGCCGCGGCGGTGGGCCGGGAACTGACCTTCGGCATCCGGCTCCATGTCATCGTGCGCGACACCACGGCCGAGGCCTGGGCGGCGGCGGACAAGCTGATCTCCTACATCGACGACACCACCATCGCCGAGGCGCAGAAGGTGTTCGCGCGCATGGATTCGGAAGGCCAGCGGCGCATGAGCGCCCTGCACGGCGGGCGCCGCGACAAGCTGGAGGTGAGCCCCAACCTGTGGGCCGGCGTCGGGCTGGTGCGCGGCGGCGCCGGCACCGCGCTTGTGGGCGATCCCGAAACGGTGGCCGAGCGCATGAAGGAGTATATGGCGCTGGGCATCGATACCTTCGTGCTCTCCGGCTATCCCCACCTTGAGGAAGCCTATCGGTTCGGCGAAGGGGTGCTGCCGCTGCTGCCGCTGGCCTCGGGCACGGGCACGCCCAAGGTGTCGACCAACCATCGCGGCCCGTTCGGCGAGATCATCGGCAACGCCATCGTGCCGCAGGAGCGCCGGGTCTCGGCGTCCTAGGGCGCTTTCCGTTCGCCTTGGCTCACGGACGCGTTTTCTGCACGCGAACCGGTATCCACTTCGCTCGAAAACGCTCCAAGGTGGGCCGGGCCTGGAGAACGCTGGATGTCGAATCTGAGGGGCGGACGCAAGTCCGTCATCGTCGTGGGCGGGGGCTTTTCGGGCACGCTGTTTGCCCTTGCGGCCTCGGCCCAGGATGGTCTCGACGTGGTGCTGGTGGAAAGCGCCCGCACCGCCGGACCCGGCCTTGCCTATGGCGCGTGCGGACCCTTCCATCTGCTGAACGTGCCGGTGGCGCGCATGGAGGTGGGCCTGAAGCCCACCTTCACCCAATGGCTGGGCCAATCGGGCGCCGACCTCACCGACGCCATCGCCGAGGCGGGCGGGGACCTGTCCCATGCCTTCGTGCCCCGCGCCCTGTTCGGCGCCTATCTCACCGCGCGGTTGAGCGAGGCGCTGGCCACCCGCGGCGACCGGCTGGTACGGCTGCGCGGCGAGGTGGTCCAGGTCGGCGACCGGCCGGCGCCCTCGGTGCAGCTCGCCGACGGGCGGCGCGTGGAGGGCACCCACGTGGTGCTGGCCACCGGCAATCTGCCACCGAAGCCGCCGCGCTGCCGCGACGGCGGCGTCTATGAAGACCCCCTGTTCGTTCCCGACCCCTGGGCCGGCGAGGGCCTGAACGACCTTCCCCCCGAGGCGCCGGTGCTGCTCATCGGTTCCGGCCTGACCACAGTGGACGTGGCGCTGCTGCTGGACGAGCAGGGCCATCGCGGCCCGATCTGGAGCGTTTCGCGCCACGGACTGCTGCCGCAGGCCCATGTGCGCGGCGGCGCCTGGGAGGCGTTCGTGGACCCCGCCGCGGCCAGCAGCCCGCTGCGCGGCATGCGCCTCATCCGCGCCGCCGTGGCCCGCGCCGTGCAGAATGGTGTGCCGTGGCAGCGGGTGATGGACGCGGTGCGGCCCTCCATCGCCGGGGTCTGGGCCGGCTGGTCCGAGCGGGACAAGGCCCGCTTCCTGCGCCACGTCCGCGCCTATTGGGACATTCACCGCCATCGCATGGCGCCGCGCATCGCCCGGCGGCTCGACGGGCTGGTCGCCTCCGGCCGGCTGAAGGTGGTGGCCGGACGCATCGCGGGGTTCGAACGGGCGCCGGGCGGGCTTAGCGCCCACATCCGGCGCCGGCATAGCGGCAGCGCCCTCACCCTGGACGTGGCGCGGGTGGTGAACTGCACCGGCCCGCGCTCCGATTTCCAGAGCTTCGCCTTCCCGCCGTTCGACGGGCTGCGGGAGACCGGTCGCATCCGGCCCGACGCCCTGGGCCTCGGCATAGAGACCCGCGGCTCGGCGGTGCTCGACCGCTACGGCCACGCCAGCGACTGGCTCTACGCGCTCGGCCCGCTGGCCCGGCCCGCCTACTGGGAGGTGACGGCGGTACCGGAAATCTCCGTGCAGGTGCACCGGCTGGTGGAGGATCTTGCCCGGCCCGCCGGCCGCGACACCCTGCCGCCGGAGCGCCTGATGGCCGATTTCGTCAATCTCGGCGAGGGCATCTGAGCCGTCCGCCGGGGGGACACTCCCGGCCGGACAGGAGCACCGCTTAGCGGAATGCCGCGGACCGCCCGCGTCCGACGGAACGGCGCGGCATTCACATTCTCGCGATGTCGTTCACCGGAAAAGTGTGGCGCAAAGGCCACCCCGCAGTGCAGCAATGGTGGTACATCGCTGCCCACAAGGTCTTGCCGCCGCGCCATCCGCTTGCCTTCGGGCGCAGCCGGTGATGCGGCGTTAACCTTAACGCCACCTGAGCCAGGTTCAATGCAACGGACACGGGGCGAAACCCGAGCCCCGGTTCGCGCGTTGATGCGCGCAGAGATTCGTTTCGTTCCGAGTGGACAGACCATGGCCCTGAAGTCCCCCCCGGCAGATCATTCCTCGACGCCTGAACGCCTCACCCGTCGCCTGTTCGTGCTTGGAGCGCCGCTGGCGCTCGCCGCCTGCGTGACCAATCCGCCGCCGGCGCCCCTCAGCCGATCGGCCATGATGTATGGCCCGGTGGAGGGCGAGCCCTTCCCGGTGGACGAAGTCGACCTCTCCGAGGTGGATCCCCGCTTCCTGCGCCAGGAGGTGCCGGCGCCCGCGGGCTTTGCTCCCGGCACCATCCTCGTCGATGTCAACGAGCGCTTCCTTTACCTCGTCGGGCGGGACGGCAAGGCCATCCGCTACGGCGTGGGCGTAGGCAAGGAGGGCTATTCCTTCCGCGGCTGGGCCATCATCAAGCGCAAGGAAAAGTGGCCCCACTGGACCCCCACCGCCAACATGGTCCGCCTCCAGCCGGCCCGCTACGGACCCTATGCGGCCGGCCTGCCCGGCGGCGAGACCAACCCGCTGGGCCCGCGCGCGCTCTATCTCTATGACGGCGACCGCGACACCCTGTTCCGCATCCACGGTACCATCGAGACGTGGAGCATCGGCCAGCAGGTCTCTTCCGGCTGCATCCGCCTGCTGAACCAGGACATCATCGACCTCTACGAGCGCGTGCCGCTGGGCACCCGGGTCTATGTGAGGGGCTGAGGGGCGGCCGCCCTTGGCCGCTCGCGTCCCGGCCGACTGGAACGCAGTGGAAGGAGAGCCGGGACCCAGCGCAAAGAGTCGCCGAAGGCGGCTTGATCTGAAACCGTCCTGGGGATTTGCCTGCTTCGCAGGAGTCCCGCGCTGGACCCCGGATCGGCGCTCTGGCTCTGCCTTCGCTTGTCCGGGGAACGGCTGGTTCCCCCAAACTTGCCGTTCCGTCCCCCGTCCTCTAAGACGCCCCGACCTTTTCTAGAGATACCGGGACGGGCTCCCAATCCCCATGGCCAAAGAATTCAAGCCGAAGGCGCGGCTTCCCCGCGGCCTCGTCGATCGCACCGGCGCGGAGCTGTCCGCCACCCGCGCCATGCTGGAGAAGATCCGCGCCGTCTATGAGCTGTACGGCTTCGAGGCGCTGGAGACCCCGGCCCTCGAATACACCGATGCCCTCGGCAAGTTCCTCCCGGACCTCGACCGCCCCAACGAGGGCGTGTTCTCCCTGAAGGACGACGACGAGCAGTGGCTGTCCCTGCGCTATGACCTGACGGCGCCGCTGGCCCGCTACGTGGCCGAGCATTTCGAGCAGCTGCCCAAGCCCTACCGCTCCTACCGGGCCGGCTATGTCTTCCGCAACGAGAAGCCCGGCCCCGGCCGCTTCCGCCAGTTCATGCAGTTCGACGCCGATACGGTGGGCGCCCCTTCGGTCGCCGCCGACGCCGAGATCTGCATGATGGCCGCCGACACCCTGGAAGCGGTGGGCGTGCCCCGCGGCGCCTATGTGGTGCGCGTGAACAATCGAAAAGTGCTCGACGGGGTGATGGAGGCCATCGGCCTCGGCGGGGATGAAAACTTCGGCCGCCGCCTCACCGTGCTGCGCGCCATCGACAAGTTCGACAAGTTCGGCGTTGAAGGGGTCGAACTTCTGCTCGGCCCCGGCCGGCGCGACGAGAGCGGCGACTTCACCAAGGGCGCGGGCCTCGACCCGCGCCAGAGCGCGGTCGTGCTGGCCATGCTCACCGGCAAGGGCCTGCGCGCCACCGACGTGGGCGTTGAAGTCGAACTCGACGGTGATGTGGAACTCGCAGCGGCTTTGGTGTCCAATTCCGCGTTTCTTGACGGCATGGCCGAGCTGCGCGACATCGCCGCTTTGGTGGCCGCGGCGGGCTATGAGGACCGGGTGAAGATCGACCCGTCCGTGGTGCGCGGCCTGGAATATTATACCGGCCCCGTCTATGAGGCCGAATTGACGTTTGAAATCAAGGATGAAGAGGGGCGCCCGGTGCGTTTCGGCTCGGTGGCGGGCGGCGGGCGCTATGATGGCCTGGTGGCGCGCTTTCGCGGCGAGAAGGTGCCGGCGACCGGCTTCTCCATCGGCGTCTCCCGCCTGCTGGCGGCGCTGGCTTTCCTGGGAAAAATGGAGGCGGCGCCGGAGGTTGGCCCGGTCGTGGTGCTGGTGATGGACAAGGAGCCGCACCGCCTCGCCGACTATATGAAGATGGTCGCCGACCTGCGCGCCAACGGCATAAGGGCCGAGATGTATCTGGGCGGCGGCGGCATGAAACCGCAGATGAAATATGCCGACCGGCGCGGCGCGCCCGCGGTCATCATCCAGGGGTCAAACGAGAAATCGGCGGGCGAGGTGCAGATCAAGGACCTCGTGGAGGGCGCGAAGATCGCCGCCTCCATCGCCGACAATGCGGACTATCGCGCCGCCCGCCCGGCCCAGTTCGCGGTGAAGGAAGAGGACCTCGTCGCCGCCATCCGCGACGTGCTGGAACGCCGCGCCGCGCCCACGCTGGGGCTCGCGGACTGAGTTTTCCGAACCGGTGGTCGAGGGCAAATCCCCTTGTCGTGCCAACATCTTGATTGAAAGGGCCGGGGGGCCTCATCCCCGGCCCTTTCGTTTTCAGAGAAAGGCGAGCCGCCGGTCCCGGCGGCGATCCTGCACCGGCTGGTAGGCCATGCGGGCGTGCGTGGTGCAATAGGGCGTGCCCGGATTGCTCTTGCCGCCGCAGAAATGAAAGCTCTCCGTGCCCGGCTCGCCGAGGGGCCAGCGGCAGGTGGACTCGGTGAGGTTCATGATGGTGCAACGCTGTGCCATGGGCACCACGTTGTCGACCGCCTTGGGGGCAGGTGCCGGAGCCTCTTCCGGCATCTCCTCCGGCTCCGCCGCGAGCGCGGTGTTGCCGATGGTGGCAGGGCGGTGCGGACGGGCCAGATCTCCTGTCCCGGTGCCGGTCCGCTCGGGCCGGTCCGTCTTGCTGCGCGGACGGGCCGGCGCCGGGGTCGGCGACTTGGCCCGGCCGGACAGGCCCAGCCGGTGCACCTTGCCGATCACCGCGTTGCGGGTGACCTCGCCCAGCTCGGTTGCAATCTGGCTCGCGGAGAGGCCTTCGCTCCAGAGCTTTTTCAAGAGTTCGACGCGCTCGTCAGTCCAGCTCATCGCTCTTCTCCATTTGCCGCATTTGAAAGCCACCGGCGCCAGCATCCGCCGGCGTCGCGTGGGTCGGGTCCGGAGCCCGTGCTGGACCTCGGACGACGGCCGGCGAGGATGCGTCGGCCGAAAAACAAGGGCGCCGGAATACGCGCGGCGCCGGGAGCCCGTCCGGTCAGATCGCGACCTGATCGAAAAACGGCCTCTTTTCATCACGTTGGAGACGGATTGATCGATCAGGTCGGTGCAACCTGAACGGTCCGGCTCCAGTCCAGCCCGCCGCCTGGCGGTGCCGGGTGGCGCGTGAAGCCGGACTCCTTCCGCGGTTCCACACGCTTCCGCGTGCGGATCCGGCCCGGCTCTGCAAGGTCCTGGAAATGCGTCCCTGGCGTCCCTCGCGCACGACATCTCGTGGCTGACGAGAAAGAACCTACAATATGGCTGGTGCGCACAACAGAGTCGGTGATGGCGTCAAGGCCGTTTTCCCCAGCTCCTTAAGGCTTCGTTAAGGCCACGGGTTCCATTGCGCGCCGGCACCGGGCAAGCGGGCGCCGGGAAACCGGGCGTGAGGCCAAGGAACCGGCTGCGGCAGCGCATGAGTTGACCTCTCGCGCATGATCATTAGAATCCGGTCTGTCGGGCCGCCCCCCGCGAGGGCGGCCTTTTTTGTTTGTGACGCGCCGGTTGTCGCGTTTTGTTCGTCAACCGGTGCCACCTCAAGGGGAACGAACCCTTTTTGGGAGGAATGAAGTGATCACCGCCGTTCTGCCGACCTATGCGCGCATCGACCTCGAATTCGAACGGGGGGAGGGCTGCTGGCTCGTCACGACGGACGGGCGACGCTTTCTCGATTTCACCGGCGGCATCGCCGTGAACGTGCTGGGCCACGCCCATCCCTATCTCGCCGAGGCGCTCTCCGAGCAGGCGAAGAAGCTCTGGCATACCTCCAACCTGTTCCGCATCCCCGGCGGCGAGAAGCTTGCCGAGCGCCTGAAGGCTGTGACCTTCGCGGACACCATGTTCTTCACCAATTCGGGTGCGGAAGCCATCGAGTGCGCCATCAAGATGGCCCGCAAATACCAGTTTGCCAGCGGCCATCCGGAGAAGAACCGCATCATCACCTTCGAGGGCGCGTTCCACGGCCGCACGCTGGCGACCATCGCCGCCGGCGGCAACGCCAAGTATCTCGAAGGGTTCGAGCCGGCCATGCCGGGCTTCGACCAGGTGCCCTTCGGAGACCTCGAGGCCGCCCGTGCCGCCGTGACGCCTGAGACCGCCGCCATCCTGGTGGAACCGGTGCAGGGCGAGGGCGGCGTGCGCGTTCCCCCGTCGACCTTCCTCAAGGGCCTGCGCGCCCTGTGCGACGAGAAGGGCCTGCTGCTGGTGCTCGACGAGGTGCAGTGCGGGGTGGGGCGCACCGGCAAGCTGTTCGCCCACGAATGGGTCGGCGTCACACCGGACATCATGGCGGTGGCCAAGGGCATCGGCGGCGGCTTTCCCATGGGCGCCTGCCTTGCCTCTGAAGAGGCCGCCAAGGGCATGACGCTCGGTACCCACGGCTCCACCTATGGCGGCAACCCGCTGGCCATGGCGGTGGGCAATGCCGTGCTCGACCTCGTGCTCGCCGACGGCTTCCTCGACCATGTGAACGCCATTTCGACGCGCTTCGTGCAGCGCCTCGCGGAGGTCCGGGACCGGCACCCGTCCGTCATCGCCGAGGTGCGCGGGCAGGGCCTGCTGCTGGGCCTGCGCTGCGTCGTGCCGGCGGCCGACCTCGTGGTCGCCCTGCGCGAGGAAGGCCTGCTTGCGCCCAGCGCCAGCGACAATGTGGTGCGGCTGTTGCCCCCGCTCATCGTGAGCGAGGAGGAGGTGGGCATCGCCGTGGAGAAGATCGAAGCTGCCTGCCGGCGTATCGAGGACCGCCTCGTGGCCGCTCCGGTGCAGGGAGCGGCGGAATGAGGGGGAACGGCGTGCGCCATTTTCTAGACCTGTCCGAGATCCCGGCCGAGGAGTTGCGCCGGGTTCTCGATTTTTCCAAGGACCTCAAGGCCCGGCGCAAGGCCGGCGAGGTGGACCGGCCGCTCGCGGGCAAGACGCTCGCCATGGTGTTCGACAAGCCGTCCACCCGCACCCGGGTGTCCTTCGACCTCGCCATGCGGCAGCTCGGCGGCGACACCATCATGCTCACCGGCCAGGAGATGCAGCTGGGCCGCGGCGAGACCATCGCCGACACCGCCCGCGTGCTGTCGCGCTTCGTGGACGCCATCATGATCCGTATCCTGGACCATGACGACCTCACCGAGCTGGCGAAGCACGCCACCGTGCCGGTGATCAACGGGCTGACGCGCATCTCCCATCCCTGCCAGGTGATGGCGGACGTGCTGACCTTCGAGGAGCACAAGGGCAACATCCAGGGCCGCTCCGTGGCCTGGACCGGTGACGCCAACAACGTGCTGGCCTCCTGGGTCCACGCCGCCCAGCGCTTCGACTTCTCGCTCAGGGTCGCCACCCCGAAGGAGCTTTCGCCGCGCCAGGCGCTGAAGGACTTCGTCAAGCGCACCAAGGCGAAGGTGAAGTTCGTACGCGATCCCGAGGAGGCGGTGGACGGCGTGGACTGCGTCGTCACCGATACCTGGGTCTCCATGGGCGACAAGGAGGCGGAGCGCCGCCACAACCTGTTGAAGCCCTATCAGGTGAACAGCGCCCTCATGGCGCGCGCCCACGAGGACGCCATCTTCATGCACTGCCTGCCCGCCCATCGCGGCGAGGAGGTGAGCAACGAGGTGATGGACGGCCCGCAGTCGGTGGTGTTCGACGAGGCGGAGAACCGGCTGCACGCCCAGAAGGGCATCCTCGCCTGGTGCTTCCACGCGGCGGGGGACTGACGACCGGCCGCGCTCTCCGCGGTGAGATCGGGACGGTTCGAGGTCCGGGCTGCGAAGACCGACCCACGCTGGCCATCTTCCGCCGGCGGGGTCGGGTGCCTATATGCCGGCTCAACCCTTCCGGGCCGGATGGCTTCTGGCCAGATCAGCGGCGACTTAGATCAGCGGTCCAAGTCAATGGTCCAAGTCAGCGGTCAGCCCAGCCCGGCCCATCGTTTCGAGGAGTCCCCATGAGCGGCGAGCAGTCCCGCGGCGAGAGACACGGCAGCACCCGCCGGGCCGCGTCCGAGGCGGCGCAGGACGACATCGTCACCGCCTTCCAGGTGGATGCGCTCGACCTGCGCGGCCGCACCGTGCGCCTCGGCGCGACCCTGGATGCGGTGCTGGCGCACCATGATTATCCCCCCGCGGTGAAGCGCGTGGTGGGTGAGGCGGTGACGCTCGCCGTGTTGCTCGGCTCGTCCCTCAAGTTCGAAGGCCGCTTCATCCTGCAGACCCAGACCGACGGGCCGGTGGACATGGTGGTGGCGGACTTCGTCACCCCCGACAAGATCCGCGCCTATGCGCGCTTCGACAAGGAGGCGCTGGCCGAGGCAGAGCGACGCAACGAGACCTCGCCCGCCGCGCTCATCGGGCGCGGCCACCTCGCCATGACCATCGACCAGGGCATTTCCGCCAACCGCTACCAGGGCGTGGTGGCGCTGGACGGCTCGGGGCTGGAGGAAGCGGCGCACGAATATTTCAAGCAGTCCGAGCAGATCCCCACCCGCGTGCGCCTTGCCGTCGGCGAGGAAATGAAGGCCGGGGGTGCGGCCTCGTCCTGGCGGGCGGGCGGGCTTCTGGCCCAGTTCCTGCCGAACGATGCTTCCCGCTCCCGCATGTCCGATCTTGCGCCGGGCGACGCGCCGGAGGGCACCACCCCCCACGCCGTGGACGAGGACGACGCCTGGGTGGAGGCGCGCTCCCTCGTGGCCACGCTGGAAGACGTGGAGCTGATCGACCGCGACCTCTCCAGCGAGCGGCTGCTCTATCGCCTGTTCCACGAGCGCGGGGTGCGGGTGTTCGATCCCGCGCCCATGGCGGCCCACTGCTCCTGCTCGCGTGAGCGGGTGTCTGGCGTGCTCGCCTCCTTCTCCAGCGAGGAGCGGCGCGACATGATCCAGGACGACGGCCATATCGCCGTCACCTGCGAGTTCTGCGGCCGCGTCTACAAATACAGCGCCGAGGAAGTCGTCGGCGGGCACACGGACGGCTGACCCGCCTTGCCACGGTGTGCTCCTCTCCCGCAAGGGAGGGGCGTCATCCCCCGGACGGGCCGGGGGATGAGAGGACCGGCGGGTCGCCCTATCCGCGCCGCCGCTCCATATAGGCGCGCCAGCCGCCGAGCGCGGTGATCTCTTCCGCGCGCTCCACCGCATGGGCCTCGCACAGGA
Source organism: Xanthobacter autotrophicus (assembly GCF_029991245.1). GTDB lineage: Bacteria > Pseudomonadota > Alphaproteobacteria > Rhizobiales > Xanthobacteraceae > Xanthobacter > Xanthobacter autotrophicus_C. The sequence goes on along the minus strand of NZ_JAIVFO010000078.1, from coordinate 7,113 downwards.
AGCCGGGCACTTCGCTGCCGTCCTCCAGCCGCACCTTGCCGATGCCGAGCGGCGCCGGGATGCGGGAGACGAAACGGCCGAAGGCTGCGGGGTCCAGCGCCCACACCTCCACCTCCAGCCCCGGCCCGGCAAAGCCGGGGGCGCGCACCACGCCCGGCTTCTGGGGCGTGGTGTCCGGCAGCACGAACAGCCGGTAGTCCGGCGCGGTGCGGCAGCTCTTCACCAGCACGCCGCCGGCCTCCGTGAGTTCCGGATTGAGCGGCATGCCGGAGAGATGCGCGCCCACCACGGCGATGGGCACCGCTTCCCGCGGGCCGGTTTCGGACGGGCGATGTCCGCTGAGCGGCTGATCGGTCGTCATGAGCTTTCCTCTCAGCTTCGTCACAGGACTTCGAGCACGCAGACCACATCGCCGGAGCGCACGGTGCGCCCGGGGACGGCACGGATCTCCCGCACCCGCCCGGCGGCATGGGCGGTGATGGAGATTTCCATCTTCATGGATTCGATGATGGCGATGGTCTCGCCTGCGGCGACCACCGTCTCCTCCTCCACCAGCACTTTCCAGACATTGCCGGGCACGTTGGCGGAGACGCCGAAGCAGCCGTCCGGCATCTCGCCTTCGCTGAAGGGGCCGGCGCCGTCCTCCACCACGAAGCTGTCGAGCCCTTCCGCCTTCCAGCGGGCGCGCTCGGTCTCGAAGGCCGCCTGCTGGCGGGCCTTGCCGGCGGTGATCTCGCCGGCGTTGGCGGCGAGGTTTGCCGCGTAGTCGGCATAGGAGAAGCGGCCGTCCTCGATGCGCACCGGATAGGCGCCATGGGGGAAGGCCTCGCGCGCCTCCATCAGCTCCTGGTGGCTCACGGGGAAGAAGCGGATCTCGTCGAAGAAGCGCAGCAGCCACGGGGTGCCGGGCTCGAACGCCTTGGTGGACCGCCACGTGTTCCACATCTGGATGGTGCGGCCGAACAGCTGGTAGCCGCCCGGTCCCTCCATGCCATAGATGCACATGTAGGCGCCGCCGATGCCCACCGCGTTTTCCGGGGTCCAGGTGCGGGCCGGATTATACTTGGTGGTCACGAGGCGGTGGCGCGGATCGATGGGGGTGGCCACCGGCGCGCCGAGATAGACATCGCCGAGGCCCAGCACCTGGTAGCTGGCGCCGAAGATGATGTCCTTCACCGCCTGTTCGTCGGCCAGGCCGTTGATGCGGCGGATGAACTCGATGTTGGACGGGCACCACGGCGCGTTGGGGCGCACCAGCTCCTGATACTTGCGCATGGCAAGTTCCGCCTGCGGGTCGTTCCACGACAAAGGCAGGTGGACGACGCGGCTCGGCACCACCACATCCTCGGCACGGGGCAGGCCGCTCTCGATCTCGGCGAGGGCGTCGAGCAGCTTTTGCCGCCCCATGGCCGCGCCATCGTAGTGGATCTGGAGGGAACGGATGCCGGGGGTGAGGTCGATGATCCCCGGCAGGCGCGCCTCCTCCACCGCCTGCGCCATCAGGTGGGCGCGCAGGCGCAGCGCAATGTCGAGGTGCATGTCGCCGAATTCGACCAGCAGGTTGTCGTCCCCCTGCCGGCGATACACCACGCTCACCGGCCCGTCGTCCCGCCGGGCGAGGATGGCGGAGCCGGTCTCCTCCGGCGCGCCGATCACGGCCGGGCCGGCGATGGGGTCCTGCGGACGGGGCAGGGCGAAGAAGCGCACGGTGTCGCCGGGCTTCAATTGCCCCATCTTCCACTGCTCGTCGCGGGCGATCACCGCCGGGCAGACGAAACCGCCCAGCGAGGGGCCGTCCGGGCCGAGGATGATGGGCATGTCGCCGGTGAAGTCGATGGCGCCCATGGCATAGGCGTTGTCGTGGATGTTGGAGGGGTGGAGCCCCGCCTCGCCGCCATCGGTGCGGGCCCAGCGGGGCGTCGGCCCCATGAGGCGCACGCCGGTGCGGGCGCTGTTGAAATGCACCTCGTAGGTCGCGGCGAACAGGTCGGCGATATCCTCGTCCTGGAAGAAGTCCGGCGCGCCGTGGGGGCCATAGACCACGCCGATGCGCCAGTCCCGCGTCAGCGGCGCCGGGGTGCCGGGCGCGTGGTCCGGAACCGGTGGGCGCGCGGACTTGGGGGCGAGGTGGAGGGTGTCGCCCCCCTTCAGCGTGCCGGTGGCATGGCCACCGAAGGCGCCCAGGGCGAAGGTGGCGCGCGAGCCCAGCACCACGGGGGCCTGGAACGCGCCGTTCACCGCCAGATAGGCCCGCTGCCCCGGCCCCGAAATGGCGCCGATGGCCAGCACCTGCCCCGCCTTCACCGGGAAGGCGGCATCGTGGGGCGTGGGCGCGCTGTCGAGGGTGGCGGGCATCAGCGCGCCGGAGAGGGCGACCACCGCATCGTCGTGGAAACGGAGCGTGGGGCCATTCACCGTCAGCTCCAGCGCGCAAGCCGTCTCGGCATTGCCCACCAGCGCATTGGCGCGGCGGAAGGAATACGCATCCATGGGGCCGGAGGGCGGCACGCCCACGTGCCACAGGTGAAGCCGCCCCGGCAGTTCCTGAAGGCTCGACTGGGCGCCTGGCACCAGCACCTCCACGCTCGACGGCCGGAAGGCGAAATCCTTCAGCGCCGTGGTCGCGACCTTCGCCGAGGCGAGCAGATCGGACGCCGCGATGGCGCGCAGATACTGCAGGTTGGTCTCGATGCCGCAGATGGAGGTTTCCGCCAGCGCCGCGTTGAGCGCTGCGATGGCGGCCGGGCGGTCCTCCCCGGTCACGATCACCTTGGCGAGCATGGGATCGTAATAGGGCGTCACCTCGGTGCCGGTCTCGATCCAGCCGTCGATGCGCGCGCCGGCCGGGAATTTCACCTCGGTGAGAAGGCCGGCGGAGGGCTGGAAGTTGGCGTGGGGGATCTCCGCATAGACGCGCACCTCCATGGCCGCGCCCTTCGGCACCAGCGGGCCGGCGGCGGCGGTGGGATCTTCCCCTGCGGCCTGGCGGATCATCCATTCCACGAGGTCGATGCCGAACACCGCCTCGGTGACGGGATGCTCCACCTGCAGGCGGGTATTCACTTCGAGGAAGTAGAATTCCTGCCGGGCCGGGTCATAGATGAACTCCACCGTGCCGGCGCTCTCATAGGCCACGCTCTCGCCCAGCTTCACGGCGGCGGCGTGAAGGCGGGCGCGCACGACGTCGGAGAGGAGGGGAGCCGGGGTCTCCTCCACCACCTTCTGGTTCCGGCGCTGGAGCGAGCAGTCGCGCTCGCCAAGCGCCACCACGCGGCCCTTGCCGTCGCCGAAGATCTGCACTTCCACATGGCGCGCCTCGGCCACGAAGCGCTCCAGATACACCCGCGCGTCGCCGAAGGAGGCGCGGGCGGTGCGCTGGACGCGTTCGAAAGTATCGGCCAGCTCCTGCGGCGTGTGGCACAGCTGCATGCCGATGCCGCCGCCGCCGGCGGTGGATTTCAGCATCACCGGATAGGTGATGGCCTCCGCCGCCTCCAGCGCCTCTTCGGCACTGTCGAGCAGGTCGGTGCCCGGCAGCAGCGGCACGCCGGAGGCTTTCGCCAGCGCGCGGGCCGTGTGCTTCAGGCCGAAGTCCTTCAGATGCTCGGGCTTGGGGCCGATGAAGCGGATGCCTTCATCGGCGAGGCGCTGGGCGAACGCCACGTTCTCCGACAGGAAGCCGTAGCCGGGATGCACCGCCTGCGCCCCCGTCGCCTTGCACGCTGCGATGACGGCGTCCACGTTCAGGTAGCTCTCGGCGGCCGGGGCCGGGCCGAGGCGCACCGCCTCGTCCGCCTCGAGCACGCCGCGGGTGAAGCGGTCGGCGTCCGAATGGACGGCCACCGACTTGATGTTCATGGCGCGCAGCGTGCGGATGACGCGCCGCGCGATCTCGCCGCGATTGGCGATCAGGACCTTCGTGAACATGGATCAGCCCTCCTCGCCGGCGAAGACGAGGACCTGGATCGGCGTCGGGTTGAAGCCGTTGCAGGGATTGTTGATCTGCGGGCAGTTGGAGATGACGAGCAGCACGTCCATCTCCGCCTTGAGCTCCACATAGTCGCCGGGGCCGGAGATGCCGTCCACGATGGCGAGTTCCCCCGAGGGCTCCACGGGAACGTTCATGAAGAAGTTGATGTTGGGCACCACGTCGCGCTTCGACATGCCGTGCTTCATCACCTCGATGACGAAATTCTCGCGGCAGGCGTGCAGATACTTCACCTGATGGCCGAAGCGCACGGTATTGGCCTCGCACGAGCAGGCGCCCGCCGAGGTGTCGTGCCGGCCGCAGGTGTCGGCGGTCACGGTGAGCATGAGGTTGCCCTCGGAGGAGATCAGCTTCGTGCCCGTGGACACATAGGCCGAGCCCTGCACCCGCAGCGTATCCTGCGAGGAATAGCGCTCGGAGAAGTCGTCGGCGCGGTAGAACAGGGTATCCACCGCCTGCTGGCCTTCCAGGTCCACGATGCGCACGCTCTCGCCCTTCTTCACCACGCAGGAGAAGGGGGCGTTGGCCGGCACGAAGTAATCGGCGATGGCGGTGGAAGCATCCCGCACGGGGGTTGCGAAGAATGTGCTCATGTCAGCCTCCCCTCAGCGCGCAGTGTTCTCGAAGCCGCGGACGGCCTCGATGGTGGCGGTGCGGCACAGATCGTCCGCGGCCGGCGCGGGCGCGCGGAAGCGGATGGCCTCCACGGCAGGCGGGGCATAGTCGGGCGCCGGGTCGAGGGGGTGGGGGCAGTTGGACAAAGCGACGACGAGGTCCATCTCGGCGCGCAGGTCCACGAAGTCGCCGGCCTGCCGCTTGTCCTCGATCCAATGGAAGGTGCCGTCGGCATCCGTGCGCACGGGGGCGAAGAAGGTGAGCGCTGGGGGGATGTCGCGCTTGTCGAAACCGAGCTTGCCGGCGGCGAGGATGAAGTTGTCGCGGGTGTTGCGCAGCACCTTCTCGCCATAGCGGGCGCGGTTGGAGGCGGCCGTGGAGCCGCCCACCAAGGCGTCGTGGAAGCCGGTGGTGTCCTCGATCAGGGAGAACATCACCCGGCCCATGTCGGAGAACAGCACGCGGCCCTTGCCAAGGGCTGCCGTCCACTGGACCTTCACCGTGTCGGCATAGTTCAGCCGCTCGCTCTTGTCGCCCGCCGCCCAGGCGATCATGGAGACCGCCGCCGGGCCGTGGGCCAGATGAATGCGCAGGGCCTCGCCGGCTTTCAGCGGCGTCGACCAGTACCAGCCGCCGGGAAGGGTCTCGGCATGGATCACGGCGCCTTCGGGGATGGGCGCGCCGTCGCGCGGCGTCGGGCCGGGCAGGGCCTTGGGCGCATGCTTCTGGCCGGCGGCCTTCAATTCGGCATAGCGGCGCCTGTTCTCTTCGATGAAGCGGCGGGTGTCCTCGGTGACGGTCATGGCGTGTCTCCTCAAGCCGTCTGAAGTGCCGGGTCGTCCCGGCCGGGTCCCGAGGGAATGGCCGGGTCGTCCCGGCCTGGGGTGGGTGAGGTCTGCTTGGCCTTGCCGGCGATGCGTTTCGGCCAGACCTCGATGTCCTTGGCGATGGTGGCGCCGTAGCGCGCCTTCTCCTCCGGCCGGTTGCGGCGGCGCTCGAAGGCGATGATGCGGGTGGCGAGGGTGAACGCCTCTTTCAGGTCGTGGGTCACCATCACCACGGTCATCTCGCAGCTGTTCCACAGCTTCAGCATGAGCTGGTGGATGTCGGCGCGGATGCCGGGGTCGAGCGCCCCGAACGGCTCGTCCAGCAGCAGGATCTTCGGCTTGCGCATGATGGCCTGCGCCAGCGCCAGGCGTTGCTGCATGCCGCCGGACAGGGCCGCGGGGTATTTGTCCTCGGCGCCCTTCAGGCCCACCTCTTCGATGAGGGCGCGGGCTTCCTCCTCCACCTGCCGGCGGCGGGCGCCGAACAGGCGGCCGATGAAGGGGGCTTCCTCCATCTCGGCGGCCAGCACCACGTTGCCCAGCACGGTGAGGTGCGGGAACACGGAATAGCGCTGGAACACCACGCCCCGGTCGGCGCCCGGCTCGGGGGCGATGGGCTTGCCGTCGATCAGCACCTCGCCGCGGGTCACGGTCTCTTCCGAGAGCAGGATGCGCAGGAAGGTGGTCTTGCCGCAGCCCGAGGGGCCGACGAGGGCGATGAAGGAGCGCGGCGTGAAATCGAGGGAGATGTCCTCCAGCACGATCTGGTCGCCATATTCCTTCCACAGGTGGCGCACGGCGATTGTCGTCATTTCGCGGCTCCGAACCAGGGGAAGAAGAAGCGGCGGGCGCGCACCAGCGCGAAATCCATGGCCACGGCAAGCAGGGTGATCCAGGCGACGTAAGGCAGGATCACATCCATGGCGAGATAGCGCCGCACCAGGAAGATCCGGTAGCCAAGGCCCGAATCCGAGGCGATGGCCTCGGCTGCGATGAGGAACAGGAAGGCCGGACCCAGTGATAGGCGCAGCCCGTCCATGAGGCGGGGCAGGATCTGCGGCAGCACCACGCGCAGGGCCATCTGCCAGGTGGAGGCGCCGAGGGTCTGCGCCTTGATCATCTGCTCGCGGGGCAGCTCCTCCACCCGCATGGCGAGGTCGCGGATGAGATAGGGCGTGATGCCGATGGTGATGAGGGCGATCTTGGAGGCTTCCCCGAGGCCCATCACGATGAACAGGATGGGCAGCAGCGCCAGCGGCGGCACCATGGACACCATGGCCACGAATGGCGCGAGGAAGGACCGCACGATGGGCAGCATCCCCACCAGCACGCCGACGAGGAGGGCGATGGCGGTGGAGATGGCGAGCGCCGAGAACAGGCGTTCCAGGCTCGCCAGGGTGTCCGACCACAACAGGTAGTTGCCGGTGCGGGCATCCGCCGTGAAGGCCACCTTGCCGATGGCTTCGCCCAGCGAGGCGAGGCTCGGCAGCAGCTTGTCGTCGGGGTTCGCGGACAGGCGCTCGGCCGATCCCAGCACATAGGCAAGCACGACCAGGGCAAAGGGCAGGATGGCGAGGAACAGCGCCGTTCCCCGATCCGGCCTGATGTTGACGAGGCGCATCAGCGCTGCTCCGAAAATTGGGTGGACTGGCAGTCGGTCTGGACCGCGGGGGCTCCCTCTCC